>CALMEF010000191.1 GCA_937862825.1 uncultured Armatimonadota bacterium | reverse complement strand
CCGGTAAATTGAACTTATGAGCGTTGCGAACTACTCGTTCGACGGGCCGGATTTTCACTCGTATAGCGGTTATTTAGCGCCAAGCCGAAGCGGGCGTGGACCTGGGATCATCGTTATTCAAGAGTGGTGGGGACTTGTTGGTCACATCTCCACAATCGCCGATCGGTTTGCAAATGAAGGGTTTACTGCCCTTGCGCCGGACTTCTACAAAGGCGAAGTCGCCGAAGAACCAGAAGTTGCCGGGAAACTTATGATGGCCTTGAACATCGGAGAAACCGAAAGAATCCTGAGAGGAGCCATTGAGGCTATTCTTGCCGAAGAATCGGCAACAGGTGAGAAGGTGGGTGTCGTCGGATTTTGCATGGGTGGACAACTCGCACTCTTTGCAGCGTGTTTGAATGACGAGATTGGTGCCTGCGTGGACTTCTATGGAATCCATCCAAACGTACAGCCCGTGCTGGAAAACTTGCGATCTCCGTTACTTGGTTTCTTCGCCGAGCACGATGAATATGCTTCACCAGAAGCAGTAAGCGCGCTTAGCGGTGAGCTGAAACTCTGCGGAAAGCAGCACGAGTTTGTTACCTATCCGGGCACTCACCATGCGTTCTTTAACGATGACCGACCAGAGGTTTATGATGCAAATGCCGCAGCTGATGCTTGGTCGAAGATGATCGGCTTCTTCAAGAAGCACCTAGGCTAGTCCATAAAAGGCTCTTGCCGTCTGCCCGCAAACCTTATCGTGCCAGTCACTGGGAACGAGCGACTGAACAGAGTCAACCCATCGCTCGTAACTCGTGGCCAACAGGCAGACTGGCCAATCCGAACCAAACATGACTCGGTCAGGACCAAACACGTTGAGCACGGCATCGACATACGGTTGTAGGTCGGTATTGGACCAGTTCGTCCAGTCACCCTCTGTCGCAAGGCCGGAGAGTTTACAATAGCAGTTTGGGTTCCTTGCCATGATCTCCATGTCTGCCATCCAGCCCAAAGACTCACCTGTCTTGATAAGCGGTTTTGCGCAGTGGTCAATCACGATCTTTAGGTCCGGAACCTGATCAACGAGTTGGCATGCAAACGGTAAGTGTCTCGGAAAGACGAGCAAATCGAAAGTCTTACCAAGGCGCGCCAAGCACCTTAGCCCCTGAACGAACTCTGGTCGCAGCATATAACGATCATCAGGTTCGGACTGGAGTATGTGCCGGTATCCAACGAGTTTTGGATGGTCGCGCTGATCAATTTGGCTGGACAACTGTTCGGAGCATAAGTCAACCCATCCGACCACTCCTTTGATAGTCGGATTCGCATCCGCAAGATCCAAAAGCCAGTCTGTTTCCGGCACATCCTGTCGCGCCTGTACGGCTACGCACGAATCAAAGCCGTTTGCTCTCAAAAGCGGTTCAAGGTCACGTGGAAGGAAATCTCGCGCCAGAATCTCCATCCCATCGCCAATCCAATCGTATTGATGCCGATCATATCTCCAGAAATGTTGGTGTGCGTCAACCCTCAAAGTGGAAGACCTCCTCCATGCTCGCCCACCATTCACCGTCAGCGGCCGTTGCGATCGGAACTTGACAAGGTGCGGTCAACTTCCACCAACGCTGCGTCGCCGGGTCTTCGGCCATCTTCTGCATGTCGGCGTCATGGTCTTCCCCACTGTACATATAAGTGCCGAACAAGAGTCCGTCGCGAAGAAAGATCGAATAGTCGCTGATATTAGACTTCCGGATCTGCTCAAGGACTTCGGGCCATACCGAGCCATGAAGTCGTCGATACTCGGCTTCCATGCCGTCTCTAAGTTGGATGACGAAGCCATAGCGCTTCATTACGACGTACTATACCGCTCGAACTCGTAGTAATGAGCGTGAATGAAGGTGTCGGCATGGTGCTCTTAGGGGACATGCTGTTCAGCCCGTCATACCTCCCAGCCGCGAAGCACGTTTTTATGCGCGAAGATTGGACACTTTGTACGCGGGTGAGACACCATAAGCAGAAGATTCTATTCTTTTTGAGCGCGATGAGGAGTTATGCGTCGGAACTCCGACGGCATGGTTACGAAGTTCATTACGAGCACCTTCAACAAGAAGATAAGCGCTCTTTTCAAGAACAAGTCAACCAGTGGCGTCACCGGGCAAACCTGCGAACGCTGGTCACCTTTGAGCCGAACGACTCCTTCTTGGGCGGCATGTTCGACTCTTTGAATATCCGCACGATGGAAAGCCCATCCTTCCTAACGGGTCGGGATGAGTGGGACCGGTACAAGAGTGAGCATCCGCACCGCTACCACATGGCGGACTTCTATAGGTTGCAACGGAGGCGTCTTGGGATTCTCCTCGATGAAAACGACAAACCGCTGGGTGGGAGTTGGAGTTTTGACAAAGAGAATCGAAAGCCGCTACCAAGGTCCAAACTCGTCCCAGCACTACCCCTCCAATCACCAGACCCCAAACTCGCAACATTGGTGAACGACTGGTTCCCGTCACATGTCGGAAACGCCGAAGAGCTCTGGTTGCCGACCGAGAGATCAGCGGCACTCGAATGGCTAGACGACTTTATCAGGAATCGATTGCACGAGTTCGGTCCCTACGAAGACGCTATCTCAAGCCACGAGGACGTTCTCTTTCATAGCGCTCTGAGTCCGCTTCTCAACTGTGGATTACTGACTCCAAAGGAAGTCCTGGACCGGGTTTTGGTTGAACGCGAAGTACCCCTTGCCTCACTCGAAGGGTTTGTGAGACAAATGATTGGATGGAGAGAGTTTATCAAGGGCATGGACCGCGAGTATGGTGAATCCCAGCAGCCCAAGAACCCACTGGGACATTATCGTCGGCTAACCGCAGCCTGGTGGGAAGGCAAAACAGGTCTTCTTCCGCTTGATACCGTTATCTGCCGTGCCACCAGGTTGGGTTATTGCCATCACATTGAGAGGTTAATGGTCCTTGGCTCGGCGATGCTCTTGTGTGATGTAGACCCTAATGAGGCCTATCGATGGTTCATGGAAATGTTCGTAGATTCATCAGATTGGGTCATGGGGCCCAATGTATACGGCATGTCCCAGTATGCCGATGGTGGCTTCTTTGCCACGAAGCCCTACGTTAGCGGCTCCGCTTACCTGAAACGAATGTCCAACTTCCCCGGCGGCGACTGGTGCGACATATGGGACGCCCTCTACTGGCGATTCGTCTTCAAGAATAGGGACCTACTCTCAAAGAATCAACGTATGCGGCCCATTCTGGGGAATCTCGACAGGGACAAAGAGAAAATCGCCCAGCAGATTCGGACTGCTGAGCGATTCATTGAATCGGTTACTGTTGAGAGTTAGCCCTTTGACTTGACCTTTGGAGTTGGAATGCTATCAGCCTTCGCATACTTCTCCGGACTCTTCTTGAATGCCGGCACGCACCCGCCGCAACAGAAGAAATAGCGGCGACCTTTGTGGTCCGCAAACATCTTGTCCTTTGTCGCCTTCTCGATGTTAACCTTGTGATCAGGCATCACTGCACAAGGGATTGTTTTCTTTGTTTCACCGGCAAGCGCCATCGAGGTTACTGCAAGAGCACCAAGTAAGAGGGCATATCTTTTCATAGCGGCACCAGTTTACCGGTCTTGCAGGTATCTTACTGTGGGAGTGGATGGGTGCTGGTGTGCCTCCCGGTCTTCAAAACCGTGTGTGTCTCTTCAAAGGGACGGGTGGGTTCGATTCCTACACATTCCCGCCAGGCCTTCGCAAGCCACTGGGGCCCTTGTTTAAGAGGAGCCAATACATGCCGACCTGCAGCACCATTTCTGAAAACTCAGCCGGATCAGTGGGTTTCTTGATGAAACTGTTTGCACCCAAAGCATAGGCTTCAGGAACCTGGCTAAGGTCATCCGACGCAGTGAGGATCACGACAGGCAAAAGCCGTGTGCGCTCGGTGCTTCTAATCCGCTGCAAGACTTCTAGACCGCTCAATTTGGGCAAATGTAGGTCGAGAAGAATAACCGTAGGCAAGGGCTTGGAGTCGTCAACCAGGTGCGCCATTGCTGCTTCACCGTCATAGGCAAAAACAACCTCATTGTTGATGTTTGCTCGTCTCAGCGCGTGTTGCGTCAACTGACGATCATCAACGTCATCTTCGATAAGCAGAATTGCTTCTTGACTCTCCATCTGACAGCACCTCTTGCGCGAGTTTACACCCTAAACAGAGAAGGCCGCCCCATCATCTTTGTGGGGCGACCCTCTAGACTGAGTTAGACCGGACTACTTCCTTCGGCGAAGTGCAAGGAAGCCAATACCGAGACCGACAGCGAGAATGCTGCCCGGCTCCGGAACCACGTTGACGCTAAATGCTTGAATGCCCTGATTTGTACTCATCGCATACAACGTCGCGCTGTTGCCAGACTCCATGCCCCACTTCACTTGCCCAACACCATTACCATTTGCGGTCAGCGAACCTGTGGTCGTGGTGAGCGAGTCGCGTAACACTGGCGCAAATGGGTTCGTCATGTCGTAGATTCGAACGACTGACGACGTAATGTCAACGGTTGCCAAGAGCGGTATTCCGTTGATGTTGGCGAAGTCCATAGGGGCTTCGCTTGCTGCGGTCAGAGGCGTCGTGCCATCCAAGTTAGCGGGCGAAATCGTGGCAATCTGAAGATTGTTGCCTGCACCCGTTGCTTTCCCGAACACCTGGTTTGCATTTCAAAAGGTGATGCCCAAGCGAAACGCTCCTGCCGCTC
>CALMEF010000190.1 GCA_937862825.1 uncultured Armatimonadota bacterium | reverse complement strand
ATGCGCGTTTCTCGTTTGGCGCGTGGCGCTTTGAGGTGCTGGGCAGCTATACCAGCGCGCTGCTGCTGCTCGGGGTGGCCGTGGTGATGCTGGTTGAATCGACCCAACGACTGCTGGCCCCCTCACCGCCACCAACCGCTTCTGGGTAGACCGAAACAAGAACGGCAAGCAAGACGGCCGATCAGAGTCTATTGCGGCAAATGCCCCCTTCAACATTGGTGGCGTCACTTATGAACTTGCCTTCGCGAATGGGACCTACGAGGCGAAGGTTTCCAGCAAAGTTGCTGCAGAGATTCCTTTGCCCCCCGACCTAAGTGTTGGACAACCAGCACCGACTTTTGTCGCGACGACAACCGCTGGCAACAAAGTTGACTTTCCAAAGTCTTATGCTGGCAAGGTGGTCTTAATTGACTTTTGGGCAACCTGGTGCGGACCGTGTATAGCCGAGCTACCCAACCTGCTCAAGGCCTATGACAAGTTCCACGGCAAAGGTCTGGAAGTGCTCGGTATCAGTTTTGATCGCGAGGGGGATGGAGAGAAACTGGCCAAGTTCACGAAGGAGAACAAGATGGATTGGGCTCAAGTCTTTGAGGGTAAGTTCTGGGATACGACGATTGGCCGCCAGTACGGCGTCGAAGGTATTCCCTTCGCTCTCTTGGTTGATGGTACGACTGGGAAAATCCTAGCGACGTCAAACATGCTTCGTGGTGAAACGCTGGACAAGACGCTGACTGAAGTATTCGCCAAACGGTGAGCGTTGTCCGACAACTGAATAGCGAAGACGCAGCGGCATTTCATGCGCTGCGTCTTCGTGGTTTACAGGAAGAGCCGACTTCCTTTGGGTCTGCCTACGAAGAGGAGGTTGGCTATTCGAAAGAGAAGGTTGAGGACTGGCTATCTGGAAGCCCTGTTTTCGGAGTTTTCGAGGTCGGTTCACTGGTGGCACTCACTGGTCTGTGGTTCGAAAAGGAACTCAAGCATCGGCATAAGGCAGGCATTTGGGGCGTTTATGTCGCCCCTGAGAACCGCGGCAAGGGCTTCGCTTCCCTAGCGATGCAGGCCGCGATCAACCATGCTTTCGCGCGACCTGAGATTCGCCAAGTGGTCCTGGCCGTCAACGCGACCAATGTGTCGGCGATTCGGTTGTACGAGCGATTTGGCTTTGTTCCGTATGGTCTGGAACCGGGGTTCATCCTCGTTGATGACGAGTTGCACGATGAACTGCATATGATCCTCCGGCGGCCGACGGTCGCTTCTCCGCAGGGTGAGATTACGTACGTGAACCATGGCCACCATTTGCGACCAGAGAACTTGGAAGGGTTTTTCGTTGGTTGGCCAAATCCACCATCTCCTCAGACGCACCTTCGATTGCTCAACCAAAGCGACGTGGTGTGGGTAGCGATGGATGGAGAACGGTGTGTTGGTTTTGTCAATGCGCTCTCGGACGGGGTGCTGTACGGCTTTGTGCCACTCCTCGAAGTCCTTCCTCCTTATCAGGGTCGGGGCATTGGGTCGGTGTTGATGCGTCGGATGCTTGATTCGTTGAGGGGACGCTACGCCGTTGACCTTGTGTGCGACAAGAGCCTGGAGCCCTTTTATGAACAGTTCGGCATGCGCGGCGGCTCAAGTATGATGCTTCGTCGTTACGAACGGCAAAGCGGATAGTGACAAGGCCGCTCCTAACGGAGCGGCCTTGGAGGAGACTTAAGCGAACCGATTTTTAGTTGGTTCGGCGGCGGCGGATCAGGAACAGACCACCAAGTGCCAATGCGGCAATGGTGCCCGGCTCTGGAACCACGCTTCCGTTAAACGAAACGAGGTTGAACGTTGCTGTTGACGTGTGGGTCGAGTTATCGCCTTCAACGAGCGGCTGGAAGTACAGGCCCAGTTGCATCGTTTCATCGTAGATGGGTCCGCCCCAGTTGCCGTTGAGCCACGGTGACTGGAAGTTACCGAAGGTGAGGCGCTGCATGGACTGCATGGGGTTGCCTTCGTTGTAGTCGTACTCGATACCCATCAGCATGGTGACGTTATCGCCGATGCTGGCATTGTGTTCGGCAACGAAGTCGTAACCAGGAATGACCCAGTCACCGCTCGTCTGGATGCTCGGACCAGGCGTTCCCTGGGGATCAAACTTCGCATAGAACTGCGACTCTGGCGTGAAGCCTCGATGGTTGTCGTACTTCATCAAAAGCCCACCCTCAAGCGGCCGGGTTGCGAGAGCATCGGTCGTCATGTTGATCGTGAAGAACAACGAGAAGTCAGCACGTCCGTTGATCAGTGCAGCAGAGGCACCACCGTCAGCAGAGAGCCAACCCACATAGCGATCGCCAAAGTCGTTTTGCGTGGTGTTGCTTTGGTTTGCCGAGGTCATCGTGAGCGTTGGGAACGTGCCACCGCTTGAAAACTGACCAGTGTTGTTGTTCCAAAGTTGCTCAACTTTGTAGCCGTCAATTTGAGCCATCGCGCCTGTTGCAGTCACTGCGCCAAATGCGATGAGAATTAGTTTCTTCATTGAATCCTCCTTTAAATCCTCTCCGTCACCTGAACCGTTTCAGGAGATGATGTTTCATTCTACATCAAACCGAATCTCAACTTGTCAATACTAGACCGCGAAAATCTGCGTGTCTCGCAATTGTGCGGGGCAAAATGAGGGGCGTCACCCTGAACTGGGTGACGCCCGCTAAGGTTTGGTTGTTAAGGATTGACTTGGAATGAGACTTGATCCACGTGGTGGAGCCAGCCATCCTGTGCTGGGTCCTCATCGTTGATCGGCATCCATTGGGCTCGAACGACCAACCGACCTGTGCCCGAGATGTACTGGGCGTTTGCGGTATTGAAGTCGGAAACCACATCGGCGGACTGACCGACGGCGCCATAGTAGACCGCAAAGTTGTTTGTCGTGTGGTTCTTGAGCGCCAAACTTACTGCCATTCCTGGACGATCAACAGAGTGCTCGACTCGCACCATGATGTTGCTTGGAGTCAGGATTGATGTTGCCGTTGACGTTACATCCACGGTTGTCATGAGGCTGATCTCATCGTTGAACATTGACAACTTATTGTCGTCGCTGGAGACGAGTGAAGCAAGGTCTCCGGTGAAGTCGTACCCGTCAACGATGTTGAACGACTCTGGCTGAAGGGTTTGAGCCGCGTTCAATACCGTGCCGGCAAACGAAACCAGGTTGAACTCAGCAGTTGAAGTGTGGGTCGGGTTGGCGGCTTCGACGAGCGGTTGGAAGTACATTCCCAACTTCATCTCTGGATCGTAGATCGGGCCTCCCCAGTTTCCGTTGATCCAAGGCGATTGGAACTCGCCAAACGTGAGGCGCTGCATCGACTGCATCGGATCGGCGTCGTTATAGTCGTACTCGATTCCCATGAGCACGGTTTGGCCCATTGTGAAGGTTACGTTGTGCTCAGCCATGAAATCATAGGCGGGCATAACCCAGTCTGCAGAGGTCTGTACGACTGGAACCGGAATCCCCGTTCGCGTGACTTTGCAGTAGAACTGGCTCTCTGGTTCAAAGCCTCGATGATTGTCATACTTCATGAGCAAGCCTGCCTCGACGGGTCTTGCCGCGGCAGCATCGACGGTCAATCGGACCGTGAAGAAAAGGGAAAAGTCCTTGTGACCATCAATCAAGGCTTGGGTTGCTCCACCGTCGGCGGATAACCAGCCAACGAATCGCTCACCAAACGTGTTAAGCGTCGTGTTGTTTTGATTGGAGCAAGTCATTGTCAAGGCGGGGTAAGTTCCGCTGTAGGTAAAGACTCCCGTGTTGTTGTTCCAAAGGTTTTGAACTTTGAATGAGTTGATTTGCGCGACTGCACTGGACGAGACCAGCGCAGAAGCGAGAAGTAGTGTTTTGGTGTTCATGGTTTTCTCCTATTCCTAAGTCTTATGGGATCCGAAGTGGCCGCACCCCTTGTTCAACAGTCTTTCTGATTCCGATTCTCTTGAATGCTCTTGCTGTTTCCGGCCTCTCATGCATCCATCGATTTGGTAGCCCATCACGAGCATTCTCGATACATAGTAGCAACTGTCCCAAATCGATGCCAATGACATCTGGTGAGCGCCATGCCTGAGTGGGGTTGATTCCGGTTGTGAAGCCGTACTGACCGTACGACTCCGGATAGTCACGCAGGAACTGCTCTCCGGCTCGAATGCTTGCCTCTGGCGTAAACATGACGCTAGCAACTGCAGCGGCGGGTGCCAGGGTCCCGTTGTCCGATATCCAACCAGGTGCTCCCTGAGCGCCGTAGCCGCCGGGGATGTCGCAGGCGGAGAGCCCCCAGATGTTCCACCCATATCCGGCGAAGTTCTGCGGGTTGTCAATGCAATACTTGCGGTTAGCGATGGTCGCGTTCGTGGACTCCACGAAGTAGTCATAACCGAGGGGGTCCCTTGTGTCGCGGAAGTCGAAGAACCCTTGGCTCATCTGATGCATGAACAGAGGCCCTCCGACCAAGAGGTCGACGCCTCTGTACTGGACGAGCGGACGTGCCCAAGCCGCCCACGAACCCTGGGGCATCGCTGGGTAGAAGCCGTAGGCTAGAACATACAGGAAAACGTGCTCACAAAACGAAGCCCAGCGATGGGGAAGAAAGCCCGTTTCGGGCTTCCAGCCGTGGCAAAATGAGAGCGAGTTAGGACGAGCACCGCCGTCAGTCAACATCCAACTCCAGTCCACACGGCTCATCACCTGTTTGGTGAGGGCACTAAATTTGGGGTCCTTGAATCCCCTTTCGGCGATGAGCATGCCCGCAAAGAAGATGGCCGAGTCAATACTTGAGACCTCACTGTTCCACTGTCGAACGCCAGTTCGCCAATCATAGAAGTGGTAGTACCAACCTTTGTTTCCCTGGACCTTGTTCAGAACGGTAGTGACAGTTGTGATGCTTCGCTGAAGAGCCTGGCGTCTATCCAGCCAACCCCGATGCGCTCCGATTGCGTTTGACGCCAGTGCATAGCCTGTTGCGGCAATGCTACTGATGTTCGGATTGTTTGGCGTTCCGCCGGGGACGTTCGGCCCTCGGTCTCGGGTCAATCCGGTTGTCGGCTCCGACTGTTCCCAAAAGTAGCGGACGGCTCGACGCGACAGATCGTCAAGAAGGGCCTGACCTTGCAAGCCTTGGGCACCCGATGCCATTGCTGTCAACGCCACAAACGAAGCGATCATGATCCTTTCTACTTCACTTCAGCCGGCATCGTTGTGCAGTATGTGTCCATCCAGGACACGTTGCCCAATGCATAACCCGAAGCAAGTTTGCTTCTCACGTAGTTCCACTGGTTAAGTTCGTCGTTGCCACCACAGATTTGGGTGTGTACCGCACGCTTGGCGTGTCCATCAATGTAGATAATCGCCATTGCTTTCTCTTCCCACTTTTTGCCTCCCCAAGGATAGCCAAGCGCGCCAATTCGACCGAGAATGGGGTCCGACTCAGTTCGCGACCAGTTCAGCCATGGGCCGCCGTCAACCCAAAAGCGCTTATGCTCGAAGATGGCGATCGTATTAGCAGGATTCTCCAACTCGCCAGGCGAGAAGGCCAATGCATTGAAGTTTTGTCGGACGAAAAATGCTTGGTCGTAATAGGTGTAGCCTCGAGCCATGATCGGACCAAGAACAACGTGACCCAGTGACGCCCGATAGTTGGGGTCGGACGTGTCGTCGGGGTACTTTGAAGCCGGATTCACCGGATCTACATAGACCTGGGTGCTCTTGTTGTATGGATGGAGGAGTTGCTTCCAGGAGAGTTCGCCGGGCTGCGCGCCACCGACAAAGGTTCGTCGCGGCGAGAACATGTCGGCGTTGTCGGACTGATACATCCACCACGAGGTGCCGATCTGCTTCAGATTTGACAGGGCGACGGTAACCTTGGCGGCTTCTTTCGCCTTGGCGAAGACTGGAAACAGTATCGCTGCCAGGATCGCAATGATCGCGATCACCACGAGGAGTTCGATAAGGGTAAAGGCTTTCTTGAGTGTCGTCATGATTGCTCCGATTCAAACTGAGGATTTAGCGGACCTGTCGATCCGCGAATGTCAAGGTGTGGCGGGAAAACGATTTGTTGGACGGCACCACCGCCGTCTTGAACGATGGCGTGGAGGATGCCGGTTGCGGTCCTCGCCATTTCCAAAATTGGCTGCCGAATGCTGGTCAGTGGTGGATCAACTCGATTGCACGCTGCGGTGCTATCGAACCCGATGATCGACAACTCAGTTGGAACGTTAATGCCCAAGTCGCGAGCCACTCGTAGGCACTCGAAGGCCACGTCGTCTGACCAGACGAACAGGGCTGTAGGACGCTGAGGACTTCGAAGCAGGGTAATCAGTTCGCTCGGATCTGAATCTGGGGCTTCCAGTCTGACCACTTGATCAGGTTCTATGCGAAGACCTGCTGCTTCAATCGAGGATCGATACCCCTGAAAGCGGTCTGAGGAGTCGACCGAGTTGGCCGAACCAACTACCATGGCCAGCCGTTTGTGACCCAGGGACAAAAGATGGTTTGCCGCAATCTTGCCGCCCGTGAAGTTATCACAGTCCACAAACGAGACGTCTGGGCTCTCGGCGCGGGAGAAGAAGAGTACGACCGGAAATCTGCGCTCTATAAGCGTTGCGAGCGTCGGATCTCCGGCGTCGCGCAGCATGAGGACTCCGTCGACCCGGCCGTCCGATAGAGCGTCGGCTTCCGCCAATGGATCTTCGTTTTGCTTCGTGTGCAACATGACGTCGATGTCCAAGTTGACACATTCATTGCACACGCCCCGCAGGGCTTCATTCAAGAACGTTGAGGTTGCTGAAAAGAAGTGAGCGTACTGAAAGACGACCGCGATGCTATCGGCCCGATTCCTTGCCAACATCCTTGCGACGCCATTTGGGCGATAGTTGAGCGTTTTGGCTGCGGCCCGAACCCTCTCTGAGGTTTCCGGGGAGATTCCCGCCTCCTTGTCCCTCCCGTTCAAGACGTACGAGACTGTGACCTTTCCTACAGAGGCAAGTTTCGCGACATCATTGATGGTCGTTCGGCGGGACATCAGAACCTACTGACCGCCTGTTGTTGCTGGGCCAGGGCCCGTCGGCGGATTGGCCATCAGGTTCCAAAACTCTCGAGCATGCGTCTCGCTTTCGAAGAACGAAAGGTACTTTTTGCGATCGGATTCAGACATGGCGTCGAAAACGCCATTTGCCCGGAGGAATATCTCACGCTTCTCCTTCCCTTCTTGCTCTGCAGTTTTCATGTACTCCTTATCAAGCCCACCTGCCGCTCCACTGGAGCAACCGGAGATGAACCAACTTACGCTGGCGAGCACAAGCAACATTGCAAAGGCGTTTCGGATCAACGGCGACCTCTCTGCCGTCATTCTACTGAATCGTTTCAGTAAATGCAAGCGGCACCGACAAATTTTTGGCAGAAATTCTGTGAAATCTGTCGTTCATCAGACATTTTTGAACTAAACTACCTTTTGTCGAAGCAACCCATTTTGGTCGCCAGTAGCGGAAATCTGAACGAGTTCAGTAATCTAGTTAAGGGGCACAATTGTTGCCAAGGAATCATCAAATGTCGAAAACCAACGCCGAACTCATCCAAAACGCCATCGAAAGTGGCGGCCTACAAAACGAGTTTGGCTATTTCGATTCGAAGACTTCCGCCTTTGTCATCACCAACATTCTCACTCCCAAGCCTTGGGTGAACGTCATGTCCAATGGAGACTATGGACTGGTCCTGAGTCAGGCTGGCGGCGGGTTTTCGTGGGTTCAAAACAGCCAACTTCGGCGGCTGACTCGGTGGGAGCAAGACCTGGTTCTTGACAACTATGGTCGATGGGTGTACTTTATGGACACCGATGGCGGCGAGGTGTTCTCGACCACCTACGCTCCGACTCGTCAGAAAGCGGAGCAAGATTCTGTGGAGCACGGGCTTGGATACACGACTTTTCGACGAAGGTTTGGAGACCTTGAGTCCGAACATACGGTTTTCGTGCCTCTTGATGGGTCCGTTGAGCACGGCTTGATTCGCATTACCAACCACGGCACCACTCCCAAGCAAGTGCGGGTAGGATCGTATGTCGAATGGTTCTTAGGTTCACAGGGAGAGTGGCATCGTGAGTTCCACCGGCTCTTCATCTCCGTTGAAGCGACCGAGAATGCGGTTCTCGCATGGAAGCGTCAAGGACTTGACGAAGGGACTCGCATTCCGCCCGAGGTTCCCATGGTTGCGTTTGTCGGGGTAGATGGTCTCAATGGTCCAACTTGGTTTGCAGACCGTTCGCAGTGGATTGGACGAGAGGCAAGGATTGACCGTCCGGAAGGGCTTGTCAGTGACATCCCGTCATCGGTAACTGGGCGATGGGATGACCCCATTGGAGCCTTTAGAGCCGAGGCAACAATTGAACCCGGGGAGACGCTTGAGTTTGGCCTGACTATTGGTGCAGCGGGTAATCGAAGCGAGGCACTCGTTGAGGCCGGCGTGACCGTCGCGACCATCAAAGGGCGACTGGAGCAAGCAAAGAGCCACTTCGCAAAATCTTGTGGACAACTCGGGGTTTCCACCGGGGTCCCGGCGTTCGACATGATGAACAACGCTTGGCTACCCCACCAGGCTTACACCGGGCGACTGGTTGCCCGATCAGCCTACTACCAACAAGGAGGAGCCTATGGGTATCGCGATCAATTACAAGATAGCCTTTCCCTTCTTGAGACCGAACCAGATGTGACCTTCCGCCAACTTGAGATACACGCCGAGGCGATGTATGAAGATGGCGGTGTTCGTCACTGGTGGCACCCCGAGACGAGAATCTTCGCAGAGAGCCATCATAGCGACACCTGCCTTTGGCTAGCCTTCGGGATGCTGGCTTACCTAGAAGAGACCGCCGACTTCGGTTTGCTTGAGAAACCAGTCCGCTATTTGAAGCACGAAACTCAGGAGTTTGGACGTACGGGCTCAATGCTCGATCATTGCCTCAATGGCATCGAGCATATGCTTGCGCGACGATCCAGCCGCGGACTTCCGCTGATCGGCTCGGGTGACTGGAATGATGGGCTCAGCCATGCCGGTATCGAAGGCAAAGGGGAATCTGTGTGGGTCGCCATGTTCGGGTTCCACATTCTGTTGCGAATGGCCGATGTGCTGGAACAAGTTGGCGAGCGAGCCAAAGCCACTCGCTTGCGAACCGAAGCCTCCGCCCTCCAGACCGCGGTAGAAGCCTATGCTTGGGACGGCGATTGGTACATTGCAGGGACTTCCGACAATGGTCAGCCCTTTGGATCGAAATCGAACGTGGAGGGTCAGATCTTCCTTAATCCTCAGACCTGGGCAGCCATCACAGGGATCGGTGACCCAGACCGTGTTGTGCGAGCCTTGCAGTCGGCAAAGGAGCAACTCGTCAAGCCTTATGGTGCTCTTCTCCTTGCCCCCGCCTACAAGACTGTTGACCCTTATGTCGGTTACATCACTCGCTACTCGCCCGGATTACGGGAAAATGGAGGCGTGTACAGCCATGCGTCCACGTGGGCAGTGCAAGCGTTTGCTCAAGCCGGCGATATTGACACTGCGTATGCAATCTACAAGGGCATGATGCCTCCCTTGAGAGCGGCAGAAAGTGCCGAGCGTTACCAGGCGGAACCTTACGTGATGCCCGGAAATGTTGATGGTCCTGACTCGCCTTACGAGGGGCGGGCAGGTTGGACCTGGTACACCGGGTCGGCGGCTTGGATGCGTCGCATCGCTCTCCAGTCCCTGTTGGGCGTGCGGGCAACCCTTGCCGGGCTCGAACTTAACGGACGTGTTCCCAAAGACCTTGGACATGTTCGAGTTACCAGACCATTCAGGGGAGACACCTTCGACATCGAGATTGAACCTGGAACGGAGCATCGGCTGATCGTTGACGGCAAGCCCCACCAAGGACAGGTTGTTGCGGCATCTGGTGAGAGTCTCCGGCGATCGATCAGACTTGAGGCGACGACCCCCTAGGATCTCCATCCATGCGATGCTGGCTAGCGCGTTTGATTCTTACAGCGGCCCTGACGCTTCCTGCTTCAGTGAGTTGGGCGAAGCCAGTTCTTCTTCGTTTCACGGTTTGGGACGGAGATCCGGGCCTGCAGGTTATTCGCGGCGCAGTTCAGGAGTTTGAGCAAGCCAACCCCGATATCAAAGTCAAACTGGAGAACATTCCTTATGGCGCGTACAGCCAAAAGATGCTGGCCCAGTTTGCGGCCAACGCCGCGCCGGATGCGGCAATGTTCGAACCCAAGATGTTTCAACGTTTTGCGAAGCGTGGCGTCTTGTTACCGCTCGATCCACTGATCGCCCAGACTCAGAAGTTCGACCTTAACGCCTACTACAAGCCGATTGTCGAGGCCCTCCGGTATCAAGGCAATCTTTATGTCCTGCCAAGGGATGTTGCTCCGATCGGGCTGATTTACTACAACAAGCGATTGTTCCGCGAAGCCGGGATTCCGTATCCTGATGGAACTTGGACTTGGGACTGGGAGCCACGGCCAGAGCTCCGAGAAAAATGCTTCACGTGGGTGATGCAGCAACTGTCCAAGCGGGGCAGCAATGGAAAGCCCATTCAGTGGGGGTTTGTCCCGGGTTGGGTCCGCGCATGGGCAGATACCGTCGTGTACTCGACAGGTGCCAGGTATCTTGACAATCCTGAACAGCCCAAGCAATGGCTATGGGACACTCCCGAGGTCATTCGCTCTTACCAATGGGTTGCAGACTTGGCCTTGAGACGACATTGGATGCCTTCGTCGACAGATATTCGTGATGTCATGCAGTCGAGTTCGTCACAACTCTTTCTGCGACAGAAGGTCGCGATGTTTCAAAGCGGCATCTGGGAAGTTCCCTCCTTCCGCAAAGTGCTTCAGCCCGGCACTCCCGAGTTTTTCGATTGGGACATCACTTTGGCTCCTGGCCATTTAGGCAAGGATGGCAAGATCACCCGGGCTGCCCCCACGGGGGGGTCCGGCTACGGCATCCTTCGATCCACGAAACACCCAAAGGAAGCGTGGAGGCTCTTACAGTGGATGGGCGGTGCGCCCGCTATGCGAGCCATGGCAAAGGCAGGTCTCGCGCAACCAGCAATCCGGAGCCTCGCCCTAGAAGAACCGTGGGTGCCGGGCCCAAACACTCCTGAGGAGCAGCGCTACCCCAAGAATCGGATCGTGACCGACCAAGCGGTTCCGTTTGTGGTCGTTGACCCAACGGCCGATTACGTCCCAGAGGTACAGACCTTCGTCGACGCCAAGATCGACTCGATCATGGATGGTTCTGCAACCGCTGAAGCGGCTCTCAAGCAAGGCAATCGGGAGGCAATGACGCGGCTAGCGCAAATCATGCGTCAGGAGTCGCGATCACCGTTTCCATGGGCTACGGCAGCCGCCCTCGGGATTGCATTGTTCCTGGCCCTGGTCCTATGGGTGTTCAAGGGTGCACGTTCCAAGGCGGACCGTCGCGACAACCTCGCGGGTTTGGGATTCATCAGCCCTTGGCTGGTAGGGCTCCTCCTCTTCACCCTTGGGCCTATGATCTTGTCCCTCTTGATGAGCACGAGCGACTGGGACATCATCGGATCGGCAAAGTGGGTCGGATCCGACAACTTTTCGAAGCGGTGGGCGAA
>CALMEF010000189.1 GCA_937862825.1 uncultured Armatimonadota bacterium | reverse complement strand
GTCCCCAAGCAGACTTTCGCATGACCCAGATCAGGCTTGCCAGAACGATGATCCCCAGGAAGGGGATCATGTCAAGACCGAAGGCAAGTGTAGGTAGTTTGGGGAGGCTCAGAAGGTTTCCAGAGTCCCCGAACTTGTTGCGAAAGAGGGCGGAGGTAACGCCAAGGGCGAGAAGATTGATTGCGGTTCCGGTGACCACCTGGTCGCATCGTAGTTTGACCGTGTAAAGCGCAAAGAGCAGGGTTATGATGAGTCCCAAAGCCACACCAGCCAGGAGACCAGTTACCGCGCTTCCCGTTGCCAAGGAGACCGCAGTGGCTCCATAGGCCGCGACCAGCATCGTTCCCTCTAGCCCTATATTGAGCACCCCCGAACGCTGAACCACAGACTCACCCAAAGCGGCCAAGGCAATGGGCATCGAGAAAATTAGAACGTCTTTCACTCTCGATTCCTCCTCACGGCGTCTACGGCAAGGTAGCCAAGTACCACGACCGCTTGGACGATCGCGACCACTGCTGAGCCCGCTTTGGTAAAGCGAGCAAGGTTATCTGAGCCAGCGAATAGAGCACCAAACAGAGGCGCGGTTAAAGCGACCCCGACTGGATTCAGGTTGGCGAGGATTGCCACGGGGATGGCGAGAAACCCCCAGTTCTGAGTAAAGCCGGTCGAAAGTTGTCCAGCGAGACCCACATATTCAATCGCACCGGCGAGGCCACAGAGCCCACCGCTTATAGCCATAGCGATCAACTTCTCTGAATCAACTGGAAGCCGATTTGCGCGCGCCACACGAGGTGCGTCACCAACGAGTCGCAAGCGGAAACCCCAAGGTGTCAACCAATATGCAACTGCGACGATCGACAAGATAGCCACGGCGATAAAGATCCCAGCATGGAGATCGCTTTGACGATCAAATCGTTGTAACATCGCCAAATCGGGAAGGCGAGAGGTCATAGGTAGTCCGCTCTTGGGATCCTTGAGAGGCCCCGTGACGACGTAACCCAACACTTGAATTGCAATGAAGTTAAGGAGGATCGTTGAGATCACCACCTGGATGCCGCGTTTCACCGCTAGAAGTCCAGGAATGAATGAATAGAGCGCGCCCCCAACGATGCCCATCAGCAGAATCAATACGGAAAGGAGTGATGTGGGCAACTGCGGGCCAAATTTGAAGATAGCCGCGCCGCACACGCCGCCGATGATGAACTGCCCCTCTCCGCCGATGCTGTACATACCCGCTCGCCACGCGACGATCACACCTAGCGCGGTCAAGATCAAGGGAGTTGACTTGACGAGGGTGTTAGAGATCGCGTAACCGCTGCCAAACGATCCTTGGAACAGTCGACCTAAGGACTCCGAAACCGGGAGTCCCAAAGACATGAGCACGACGACAAGGGCGCACACAACTGCAGTGCCCAGTCCAATGGCATTGAGTGCCCGACTCAATCAGCACCTACCATCGACGAGGCACTTTGCAACTCATGCAAACTCCCGGAAACCATCACGTAGATTCGATCTGCGATCGAATGGAGCTCATCAAGGTCGGTTGAAAAAAGCGCGACACTGCCGTTGGCCGACGTCACTGCTTTCAACTGGTCATGAACGTAGGCCGCCGACCCCACATCGAGACCCCTTGTGGGGTTCAGAGCTACCACAAATTTGGCTGATTCGCTCAACGCGCGGCCGACAACGACTTTCTGCTGATTTCCCCCTGAAAGAGATCGAACCGGCTGGCGCACCGATTGAAACTTGACCTGAAACTGTCGAGCGAGCGCGTCGGCCCAGCCTTTCAAGGCACGTACTTTAAGGAACGGGCCAAGACGGAACTCACGCCGGAGGTGCCCGGCTACCCAAAGATTCTGTTCAATAGACCATTGCATCGCCAGGCCGTCTACTTGTCGATCCTGAGGGATCAACGCCGGCACTGGGCTGGTCACAGTGCCGGTGCTTGGTCTTCTGATCAGGGCGAGAATCTCCGCTAACTCGACTTGACCATTACCGTCTACTCCACCAATCCCTACGATTTCGCCAGCGCGAAAGGAGAGAGTTATCGGCGCGGAATCAGGCCTGATTCTCACCTCCGATGCGGTCGCAATCGTGTCTCCAAACTCCTCGTCGCGGTGGATTTTTCGGACGGGAAGGTCTCCAATCATCCACTCGGCGACTTGTGCCGGAGTTAAGTCTTGTGCGGCTCCACCGCCAACGACTCTCCCGTGTCGCAAGACCGTGATGTGGTCCGCAATGGAAAATACTTCGCTGAGTTTGTGGGCAATGAGAATGATCGTTTTGCCAGCAGATCTGAGATTGCGGAGCACGCGAAAGACATCGTCTACTTCACTCGGGCTCAGAACAGCCGTTGGTTCATCGAGAATGACGATTTCCGCATCATCTGCAAGAACCTTGACGATCTCCAATCGCTGCTGAGTGCCGACCGGCATTTCTCCAACTGGCCTGTCTCGGGCTGGCAGCGTCCATCCTAAGGTGTCGGCGATTTGGAGCCCCTTCGCAGAGAGGCGCACGCAGTCCGCTTTTCCCCAGGGAGTCGTCAGTTTCGCAAGCGCCAGGTTCTCTTCACTGGTAAAGGTTGGGACGTGCTTGAAGTGTTGGTGAACGATTCCAATGCCACACTTCTTTGCGTCTCTTACATTCTGTGGTTGGTAGCGAGAACCCCTGAATGACATCGTGCCTGCGTCAAGGTGAGCCAGGCCCGCGATGACTCCCATTAGAGTTGACTTTCCAGCACCGTTTTCTCCAACGACCGCGTGGATCTGTCCAGGTTCGAAAACTATGGAAACGCCGTCAAGCGCATTAAGACTGCCATAGCGCTTAACGGCACCCGATATCTGCAGGCTCAACTCAGAACTCGTCTTTCGGAACAGTGAGTTTGCCCGATTGAATCTCGGCACGGACAGCCTCCACCTTCACAATCGCCTCAGGAGACAGTTTGTCCTTTAGACTTTCGTTGAGCACGAACTCAATTGCTCCGTCCTGCATTCCCATGAGGGTGACTTCGCCTTTGTATGTCCCGTCCTTGACCAGCGTTGCTAACTTGACGAAAGGCTTCTCCGCCTGAATGACGGCACTTGCGATGACCATCCCGCTTTCATTAGCATTCTGATTTTCGTTTGCTCCGAATGCCCAGACGTTTCGCTCCTTACAGGCATTGAAGACACCTTGCGCGGCTGCGTTTGCCTGGTGAATCACAAAGTCAGCACCTTGGTCAATCGCTTTCAAGGTCGCATTCTTGGCGGCCGCAACGTCTTGACCGTTACCGGTAAAGACTTCGATAACTTTGATTCCAGGTTTAGCGGCCTCCGCGCCTGCTCGGAATCCTTTGAAGGTGCTTCGAATGGACGGGACATCGTCTCCGCCGATCATGGCCACGACTCCAGACTTGGTCGAGAGTCCCGCGAGGTAACCGCACAGGTAGAACCCTTGTTCAAGATAGAATCGGAAGGCGCCCGCGTTGGTCGCAGTCATACCGCCAGAACTTGAAACAAACACCGTTTTAGGGAAGTCTTTGGCGACTTCGACACCAGGCTCGTTGTATTCGTAGCCGTGTCCGAAGACGAGTTGATAGCCGTCACGGGCATAAGAGCGCATCGCGTCCCGAATCTTGGTGCCGGTGGCCTCTTGGTTTGCAACTTCCGCTCCCATCGAAGTCTTGATAGCCTCAAGTCCCTTATATGCCATGGCGCTCCATCCGGAATCGCTGACTGGTCCGGGCGTTAGGAGAGCCACCTTGAAGGTTCCAGCAGTACCGGTGCTTGCTGAACCCGAGTCTGACTCAAGTTTAGACCCACCACCCGAGCAACCCGCAATCAACATGCCCAGGCATAAAAAAGCCGACAGGTATCGCATACGCATTAGTCTACGCAGTTTTGACACCTGTCGGCGTTGGCTTTGTTAGATGGCTTTGTTGAGCATGTCCTCAATCATCGGCTGAGGCACTCCGCCGACAATCCGATCAACGACTTGTCCATTCTTGAACACGAGCAATGCTGGGATGCTCATGATCCCAAACTGCTGAGCGATCTCGCCGTTCGCGTCAACGTCAACCTTGAACACCTTTGCCTTGCCGGCGAATTTTGAGGCTACGTTTTCAACGGAGGGTCCGATAGCCTTGCAAGGGCCACACCATTCTGCCCAAAAGTCAACGAGAACAGGTACGTCGGATTCGATCACTTCTTTCTGGAAATCGGCTTGGGAGAGAGCGAGATTTGCTGCCATGTTTATTTGTTCAACTCCTTGTTGGGCGTGTTGCCCGTTAGGTATACCTTACGTCGGATTTGAGGAACTTGTTCGAGTTGAGTGACCTTCTGGCCTGTTACACCGTCTAAGAAACATCCGAAAATCCGTTTGAGGAGTAACCATCACACTCATGAACCGAAAACCAGTTTTAGCACTGATCAGCATTCTCGCCCTTGCCATGTCGGCGAGCGCGCCTGCTCAAGCGAAGAGATCAACCCGAAAGCCTGCCCCAAAGAAAGTCGTCAAGGCACCAGTTGTGACGAACCGGGCTGAAGTTGGCCTCGTAGGAGTCAAACTTTTTGATACCGGCGCCTCAGTGATTGCGAAGTTTGGATCACCGCTTGACATTCAGGCCGTTGGTGGCGGTGGCGGTGCGATCGGCCCGACCGGAGGCGGTGGCGGAGCTGCTTTGGCAGGGGGCGGCGGCGGACGACCGGGTGGACCTGGCGGTGGTGGTGGCGGTGGCCGAGCCAATGAGGCCTTGTCTATTCGACCCGGCGATTTTAGTTTTGGTGATGAAATGCTTCGACTCCAGGGCCCAGCAAAGGGCGGCGGTGGCGGTCAAGGTGGGCCTCCTGATATGCCATCTGCTGCTGGTGCTGGCACTGGTGGTGGTGGAGCAGCTCCCGGCGGCGGTGGAATGGCTGGTGGCACCGAGGGAGATCGAATCAACTACACCCGTTGGATTTACAAGCGAGGTGGTAGCCGCTACGGAATCGTCTTTGATCGACACAACCGAGTGGTTCAGATTGAAGCGATTGGTATGAACGACCCGAAAGTTAAGACTGCTCGTGGAGTTGGTTATGGTTCCTCGTTTGGTACCTTGATCCAGCGATACGGCGCGCCAGACGGCTATGAGATCAGCGGAAACAATCTCGTGGTTCGATACCTGGTTGACAAGAAGGTCGCCTTCAGACTTTCCCGGCTCGGCGAGAACAAGCCTCATGTCGTGACGGGGATTGTCGTTGCCGGCGGAAAGATGTAATATTCTTGGGTGACTGACGAACGCGAGGAAATTCGATCCCGAATCAACCTCGTTGACCTCGTCAGCCAACGAGTAGTCCTCAAACGAACGGGCAGAAACTTTACTGGTCTCTGCCCGTTTCATGATGATAAGCGACCATCCTTTACCGTCTCACCGACTACTGGTCGTTACCGATGCTGGTCTTGTGGAGCCCATGGTGATGTGTTCAACTGGGTCATGGAGATCCAGAAAGTCGACTTTCCTGAGGCTCTACAACTTCTGGCCCGCCAGGCTGGAGTCACGCTTAAGCAGCGTTCTCAGCAGGACGTATCCGCCAAAGCCAAGATGCTCGAGGCGATGGATGAGGCGCTTTCTTATTTTCGTGAGCAGTTCCTCAAGTCCGATCTGGCAAGAAAGTACGTCGCTGAGCGCGAACTCAACAATGAGGTGCTGAGCAAGTGGGAAATCGGTTACAGCCCTGATGAGGGAACCGCGTTAACTGTTTTCCTGCAGAAGAAGGGCTTCTCGCTGTCGCTCTGCAAATCCTTGTTTCTCGTTGATGAGGACTCTGGAGGGGGATTCTACGACAGGTTCCGTGGAAGGTTGATGTTTCCGATTCGCGACGAACGAGGTGATCTGGTTGCCTTCGGAGGCCGTGTACTGTATTCAGGTGAGCCGAAGTACATCAACAGTAGTGACACGCCCCTGTACCGAAAGAGCAAAGTTCTTTACGGCCTCTATCAATCTCGTGACGTAATCGCCAAGGCACGCAAGGCCACCCTTTGTGAAGGGTATTTGGACGTGATGGCCTGTCATGCCGCGGGCGAAGGCTCGGCGGTTGCTTCTTTGGGAACTGCGCTCTCCGAAGATCATGCCCGCCTTCTCAAGCGCTGGTGCGACGAGGTCACTATCTTGTACGACGCAGACGAGGCGGGAGAAAAGGCAGCGAGTCGAGCCGTTGATGTCCTCAAACAGGAAGGCTTGCAGGTACGGGTTGCCCTAATGCCCAAGGGCCAAGACCCAGATACTCTTCTGCGAGCAAGCGGTCCAGCGGCCGTCCTGCAGTCTGTACAAAGCGCGGGGAACCCAACCGACTTTAGGCTCAAGAGTATTGAGTCACGACTGGACCCAGCAGACCAAGCGTTTTGGACTTCTGTTGCTGAGACATTGGCAGAGGCTAACTCGGAGATGGAGAGGGAAGCCCATCTGACCAGGCTTGCAGCCCTGTATCCTGGCACAAGGGACGTTGTCGCTGCGAGGAGGGCGCTTCGGGCCGAAGTCGCCAAAGTGCGAAAAGCGAAGCGCACGGGCGTAACAAGACAGACTCATGAACAGGTCCCTGTTGATCGCCGATTGCTACTCATCGAGGGATTGGTGCCGGCAGAGAAGGTTGTCTTCCGAGAGTTGGCACTTGGCCGAGACAATGAAGCTGTTTGGCAAGCCCTAGCCGATCAGGACATTACCGTCAGTGAAGCGGGCTCGCGACTAAGGAAGGCCATTGTGGACGCTTTTCCTTTGAGGCCCCCTGAGGGATCCGCTTCGGAGTGGCTAAGCGAGATCGAGGATGAAGATGCTGGTCAGGCTCTTGCAGATTGCACGATGTTGCCCGAGGTCTTTGACGTACAGTTAGAAGGCGCTCTTAACATCCTCCGGGGGAAGCTGGCGGTTGTTGAGGTCAAGCAACTGATCTCTGAGCCTAGGAACGACGCTAGGCTTAAGGAAATCCAGCAACGATTACAAAAACTAAAGGGTGCCCGTCCCAACGAGTAGGTCTTAAGGCCCAGGACAGAAAAAAGTTCTGGCATTGGCGGCAATTGTCTTGTATAGTAAATACGCGGGTTAACTTGGAGGGAGACCCGCATAGAGATGCAGCGAGAAAGTTGCGTATCAAGCGCGAACAGTGAGGGAATTCGCCGCCAGCGGCGTGCGAACAAAGATGTCTTGGAGTTAGTCGAGGCGGGCGATGATTCGATCACGCTTTGGCTTCGACAAGTTGGCAAGCAGCCGCTACTCACGTCCGAACAGGAGTTAAGGGTGGCTAAATGTGCTGCCGAGGGTTGCGACACGTGCAAACGCACCATGGTTGAAGCCAACCTGCGCCTCGTTGTGAGCATTGCCAAGCGCTATGCTGCAAAGGGGCTTTCCTTGCAGGACTTGATTCAGGAAGGCAACGTCGGTCTGATGAAGGCAGTCAGCAAGTTTGACGCCAGCAAGGGCTTTCGGTTTAGCACTTATGCCACGTGGTGGATTCGACAGACCATAAGCCGAGCCATTAACGACAGCGGCCGAACCATCCGGGTTCCGGTGCACACTTCGGAGGCAATGAACCGCCTTTCTCGGGTGAGCAACCGCCTGAGCAGCGAACTTGGAAGGGAGGCCACGGAGCAAGAAATCGCAAAGGCCCTGGGAATTTCGGTTGACAAGGTGCGGCTCTTTCAGCAGGTGATGGTAGATCCGATCTCATTGGACACCAGGGTAGGCGAGCATGACGACGCCTGCCTGTGCGATTTTGTCGTGGACAGCCATGCTGAATCCGAGGATCAGATCGCGGATCGAACGGTGCTTCGGGAACGTCTCGACCGAATTCTCAATACCCTCACCACCCGCGAACGTGAAGTCATTGAGATGAGATTCGGATTGCTCGACGGAACCTATTACACGCTGGAGCAGGTAGCTGAACAACTGGACGTGACCAAGGAGCGGATTCGCCAGATTGAGTCAAACAGCCTGAAGAAGTTGAAACACCCTTCTCGGGCCAGACAGTTGGTCGATGAGTAGGTCTTGTTCCACATTTTGATTGTCCGTTTGAGTTCAATTCACCAAAACCTAAAGTCGATTGTGAGGTTTTAGGTCTAATCCTCGCACGGTTACCTGCCGAAACTGATGGTGGGATGAACCGTGGAATCTATACGGCAGCGACGGGAATGGCGGCTATGCGCCGACAACTTGACGTAACTGCGAACAACCTGGCAAACGTCTCGACCAATGGTTTTAAGCGTGATGAACTCGCGTTTAACGACCTCTTTGCACAGCAACTTGACAACGGAACAGGTTCCATCGGCTTTGGGCCGACCGGGTTCTCGGAGTTCACAGCCTTCAATGACGTTGGCGAACTTCGTCCTACGGGAAACAGCCTAGACTTGGCCATTGACGGTCCCAAGGGGGCCTTTGCCCTTCGGACGACACAGGGAACTGTGGCGTACACCCGCGACGGCAGTTTTGACCGCGACAGCGAGGGGTATCTGGTGACTCGGAATGGAGACCGAGTGCTTGATGACTCTATGTCCGAGATTCAACTAGGACAAGGGGCTGCAACCGTTACGCAATCTGGCTCTGTGATTGTCGACGGAGAGGAAGTCGCCACCATCGGGGTGTTTGATGGCCAGTTCACGAAAACCGGTCAGAACCGATACAGCGGAGTTGCCAACGCCCTTGACGACGTTCGCATCAAGTCGGGCCACCTTGAAGGATCGAATGTGAATGCTATTGAGGCGATGACAACAATGATCACGCTCAACCGGTCCTTTGAGATCGCCCAGCGATCAATCACTGCGCAAGACGAGCTTGCGCAACGCCTCATCCAGAGCATGAATGGGCAATAGGAGACTAACGAAGAACTATGTTACGAGCAATGATGTCAGCGGGCACCGGAATGGTCGCCCAACAAATCAACCTTGATACGATTGCGAACAACCTCGCGAACGTGAATACAACGGGATTCAAAGGCCAGCGCGCAGAGTTTACGGACTTGATGTACCAAACGTACCGAGCCTCGGGCTCGGCAGGCGCCGGTGGGCAGAGCCAGCCGGTCGCCATGCAAGTTGGCTTGGGATCACAGTTTGCTTCAACTGCCACGAACTTTACCAATGGAGGGATGCAACAGACCAACAACGTCCTGGACCTCGCCGTCAGCGGGGAGGGATTCTTCGAGGTGGAGTTGGCAGATGGCACTAAGGCCTACACGCGTGATGGTTCGTTTAAGAAGGACTCCGAAGGCAACTTGGTGACATCTCAAGGCTTCAAAGTTACGGGTCCAATCCAGATCGATTCACGTGCCACCGCGGTAACTGTCATGCCGGACGGAACGGTCAATGCCGTAATTCCGGGATCAAACGACGCAGTTACTCAAGGCAACATTCGCCTTTACATGTTTCCGAATGCTTCGGGGCTTACCCGATTGGGTGGAAACCTCTACGTTCCAGGTGGTGCAAGCGGCGACGCGGCCGAAGTAACTCCTGGCACCGAAGGCTCAGGCTCGATTCAGTCTGGCGCTTTGGAGAGTTCCAACGTGCAGGTCGTTGAAGAAATGGTTCGGATGATTACCGCGCAGCGAGCCTATGAGATCAACTCGAAGGCCATCCAGACCGCTGACGACATGCTCCAGCTCTTGAACCAGTTGAAGAGGTAGTTATGAATTCCCTAGTTCTCGCCATCGCCATCGGCTTGCAACCGCATCCCCAAGACGTTCGCGTCGACGGTCCCGGCTATTTTCGCCTAGTTCAAGAAGGAAGGGTCTATTTTGCCAAGTCAGGACGACTTCAGGTTGTCAATGGCAAATTGGGCATGTACAACTGTGCGCTACTGCCCACCGTTTCCGTTATCGGCAACCTTACTTCTGTGTCGATCGGCGAGGATGGCACCGTAACGAGCAATGGCAGCCAACTTGGCAAACTCACTTTGGCAGTGTTTGACACCGCGATAGGCGAGGGTGGGCTCTTAGTTTCAAGTGTTCGCCCAAAACTTTTCTCAGCCGGGTCAGCGGAAGCCGGATCCATCCGGGGCAGCGGTGTTAAGCCGACACCAGGAAAGGAACTCAAAACTAACAGCGCACCGCAGAATATCGCCCCTACAAAAGGCCTTGAGATTCGTCTGAAGCCGAGTAGTGAAGTTTCAGGTGATCAGATTCGTGTCTCCGATGTGACCGAACTTGCGGGTGATCCGCAACTCGTGCAAAGTGCCAGTGCAATCGAACTTGGACCATCACCAGCAGTCGGAAAGACGAAGTCCATTGAGCGGTCATTGATCATCTCTCGGCTCAAAGCAAAAGGGCTTGCTTCCGAAAACCTCCTACTCTTGGGAGCCGGACCCGTGACGATTACTCGACTGGGCACCACGATCGCTCATTCGCAGTTCCTTGAGGTAGCAACGTCTGCCGCACAGGCGCATTTAGGGGTTGGTTGGCAGTTGACGCCGACAGACCTGGAAATTGATTTCACCGCTCCGAAAGGTGCCTCGAGTCTTCAAGCCACTCGCGTCACTCAACGGAATGGCCAGGTGGCCGTGTTGGTCGAAATCTTGATCGATGGCAAGCGGATTAACTCTCGGACCGTGAACTTCAATGGTGTTGCGCCGACGATGGCGGTCGCCGCGGGCTCAAAAGTTAGGGTCCGATTTGTAAAGGGAGACCTCGTGGTTGAGGCTGAAGGAACCGTGAAAAAGCCCGCTGCCTTGGGAGGTTCTGTGGAAGTAATGGTTCGACTCGAAGAAAACAAGGAGCAAGAGACGTTGCATATTGGCACTCTCGTTTCGGTGGGTGTGGTTGAGGTGAAGTTATGAAAATGTTTGTAATGGGACTCGTCTTTGGTCTCGTAACGATTTCCGTTGCACAAGATGAGAATCCGGGTTCGCTGTGGGATCATAAATCTTCGAGCCCCTTTCGCGACCGCGTTGCGGGTCGAGAAGGTGATGTCATCACCATTCTTGTAAGTGAATCCAGTTCGTCATCCTTTGCCGCTCAAACGACAACCGCCAAGAGCGATCAAAACAGCATCACGAAGGGTCTTGGACCGATACTGGGGAATCTCATCCCAGCGCTCGGCACAGGAGCGAACAGCACCAACACGGGGCAAGGTTCCACCACTCAAACCGGGCGGTTTTCTGCGAGGCTGTCTGCGGTCATCAAGAAAGTCCTTCCCAATGGCATGCTCGTCATCGAGGGCACAAGAAATGTGAACGTCAACAAGGACCTCCAGACGATCAAGATTTCGGGGTTGATCCGTAAAGACGACATTCGAAGCGATAACACGGTTCTCAGCGAAAGCATCGCTGATGCCTTTATTACGGCAACCGGCAAGGGTGCGATCGTGGATCGACAGCGCCGGGGAATCCTGACCCGAGTATTGGACTGGCTGTTCTAATGAAAAAGTTGCTTTTACTCTTAAGTCTTGGGGTTGCCGCGATGGCGACTGGCCAGGCTACTGGCACGAACCAAGGTGTGAACGACCGCCAAGAGCAGGAGCGCCTTGCAAAGGAAGCCGAGGCTCGCCGCAAGGAACTCCTCTTATCAGAGCGCGAGGGAATTGAGGTTCGCGTCAAGGAGATCGCTAGATTTCGTGGCATTCGGGCAAACCAGTTACTTGGTGTTGGTCTGGTCGTCGGATTGAGCGGCACGGGCGATACGAAGAACACGCCGTATTCACAAACCTTGCTTGCCAACGCGATGCGCGAGTTTGGCTTTGCCGCTGATGCCCCGCAACTCAAAGTTAAGAACATCGCAGTTGTCTTCGTAACATGCGAGTTGCCCCCATTTGCCGCGCCAGGAAACAGCATCGAAGTAACGGTGCAGTCCATGGGCGATGCGAAGAGCCTCCAGGGAGGCGAACTCCTTCAGACGCCGCTTTACGCTGGCGGAAACCGTGAACGCGCTTACGTAGTTGCACAGGGCCCAGTCAGCATCGGGGGTTTTCAAGTTCAGGCTGCAGGCAACCTCTCCCAGAAGAATCACCCCACGGTAGGGAAGAGTCCCGGCATTGTGGAGTCGAAAGTTCCAACCAAAACCGTGTTCGACGGTCGGATGTTCTTGGAACTGGATGATGCGGACATCACGACGGCCAAGCGAGTGGCCCACACCATCGGCAATAAGTTCCCGGAATACGCTCCGCGCGCAGTGGACGGCGGATCTATCGAACTGCTCTTGCCCGAAGGTAAGAACTCTGTTGACGCGATGGCTGAAATTGAACAGGTTCGAGTCTTCTCTGACTCGGCAGGAACGGTCGTGATTGACGAGCGAACCGGCACCATCATCATGGGCGGTAACGTGCGAATTGGACCTGCAGTGATCGCCAAAGGCGGCCTAAGTGTTCGTATTGAGCAGATTCCGCTGGTAAGTCAACCTGCACCATTTAGCAATGGAACGACAACCACTGCGACGCAAACCAATGTAGGCGTCGAGGAAGAGACCGCACAGGTTGCGACGGTTCTACCGAACGCAACTGTTGGCGATCTAGCCCTGATCTTCCAGAAGTTGAAGGTGTCACCGAGCGACATTATCGCGATTCTTGAGAACCTGCGTGTTCAGGGTGCCTTGAAGGCGAAGTTGAAGAGAGTTTGACCATGAGACTTCATCAGATTGGAATGACAGTTGAGACGGCACGAAAGGCTATGCCGGAGATCAAGAAACTTGACAAAGCTGTTAAAGGCATTGAGTCGATGTTCCTCAAGGACCTCCTGGCAACGATGCGGAAGAGCGTCGGAAAGACCTCCTTCGGCCAGGGCTACGGATCAGAACTCTACCAAGACATGTTTGACCAGGCTCTTGCTGAATCCGCATCTAAGAGCGGCTCTCTTGGAATCGGAACTATGGTCAAACGTGATTTCTCGAAGACGATTTGGCGGCAAGCGCTCGCACAAACCCGACGTGAGGTTCAAAACAACCTCGATATCAAACCTTGATAGGACAATCAATGAAAACGAAGGAACTACAGAAACTTTGGTGGGATTGGCTCGGAACCTCCGAGAGGCTCCTGCACTCGCTTTATGAACAGACCGCCGCGCTAACCTTGCGCGATGCGAACCGAGTTGAGCGAATACAACCCGAACTGGATCGAATGTTAGAGCGGATTCAAGAGATTGATGAGGCTGCTGCGGTCTGTGCGAAAGAACTGGCCGAAGAGTTGGGCACCGAGTCCAATCTTCGAAGTCTCGTACAGGCTCTGGATAAGACCGAAGCGCAGCAGGTTCAACAGATCGCCAACCGTGTCACCGTCGCGGCGAAGAACATTCAGCACGTCTTGGACAAAAACAAGGCGCTGATTCAAAGCGAACTGGATTATGTTGGAGGCACGATCACTCTGATCGCCAAAGTGGCCAGTGAGCAGAACGGCAAGTATGGCCAAACCACTCACGCCGCGGTCTTACTTGACCAAGCCGCCTAGTTACAGGAGAACCCATGCCTAGCGCCTTCTACGGAATCAATCTGGCGAGCAGAGCTCTGCGTGCCTTCCAATCTGGATTGGACATTACCGGGCATAACATTGCCAATGCCAATACGGTTGGTTACAATCGCCAAACGGTCGGCATGGCCAATGTTGCAGGAATCACGCAAATTGGCCTCCAATCCTTCATGCTTGGCGCAGGCGTCGACGTGGCTTCGGTGACACGGGCCCGAGATGTCTTCCTGGCGATGCGTCATCAGGCAACGCAGGCCGACCTTAGTCGAGCCGACGCAATGCTTGGCACTCTGCAAGGAATCGAAACCGCCATCAACGAGCCAAGCACAACAGGTGTAACGGCAAGTTTGGGCAAGTTGTTCGATGCGATGAGTGCGCTCGCCTCCAATCCAGGTGACCACGCTCTCAAGGGTCAAGTCCAGGCTGCCGGCTCTTCCTTGGCAAACAAACTTCGCACCTTGTATCGCGATCTCAATGGACAGATTGAGTCAAACGGGCTTGCGGTTCCCCAGACTTTTGATCGTATCGACGAGTTAACTACTCAGATAGCAGATCTGAATCTCCAGATTCGCCAGAACTCGGGGAACGGTGCTACGCCAAATGACCTACTTGACCGCCGAGACCTGCTCGTAAATGAGTTGAGCACCTTGGTGAACATCAATACGCAACCGCAGCAAGATGGGACGGTCTTGGTATCCATCTCGGGATACTCAGTCGTCGACTACGACTCCGCAAAGCCGATTCCCAGGACATACAACGAGGTTACGCAGCGGATCACCGATCCAAGCACCGGGGCGACCTATGCGATCACTGGCGGCAAACTGTTGGGTCTGTTTCAGGCGAAGGAGAAACTTACTGCGTTCCAGGGCCAACTCGACACCCTAGCCGACAACCTCCGGACCGAGTTCAATGCGCTGCACGCCGCTGGTACCAACAGCCTGGGGCAAACGGGAATCAATTTCTTTAACACAGGCACTGGTGCGCTTGACTTTGATCTGAGCACAGAGGTGCTTGCTGATCCCGAAGCCATTGCGACTGGCACTTCCGGTCGAGACGGTGACAACGGAACCATGTTGGCGCTAGCAAACCTGAGGGACGCGAAGATCGTTGCACTAGGGAACCGGACGTTTCGTGGTTTCTACGGCGATGTTGTCACCGACGTTGCCCGGGCCATTCAGACTTCCCAGGATTCGTTTTCAACACAACTTGCGGTTCTGGAACAGGTTGAGGCTCAGATTCAATCGATCTCAGGCGTTTCGTTGGACGACGAGATGGCCAACATGCTGATGTATCAAAAAAGCTATCAGGCCGCCGCTCGCGTCCTCTCGATTTTCGACCAAGTGACCGAAGATCTAATTAACTTGATTTAGTTGTCATGCGAGTTAGCACGCCCTACCAATACGGGAAGTACAAGAGCGACATCGCTCGTGCTCAGTCGGCTTACCTGGAGCGACAATCACAGGTGAGCACTGGTAAGCGCTTCACGAAGTCTTCTGAAGATCCCTATGGTTCTGCCTCAGTACTGTCATTATCCGCTGCCAAGCGCGCTACGGAACAGTATGCGAAGAACTTGGCCACTGCCAAGACAGCGCTGAGTTTTTCCGATGCTTCTCTTGATGAGGTTGGCAAATTGCTGAAGCGTGCGAACGAGCTTGCCGTCGGTGGCGCGAATAGCGCGCTGACTCAGGATGGGCGGAACGCAATGGCCGCGGAAGTCGGCCAGTTGATGCAACGTCTTGTTGACCTAGGAAACTCGCGCGACGCCAACGGCGACTACATGTTCGCGGGTCAAGAAACCGACACGAAGCCGTTCACATTCAACTTGGGCGTCCTTCAATACAACGGAGACAGCAATGACATCACGGTCGAATCTGGTCCCGGCGAGACCCTAAAGTCGAACGTCTCAGCCAGCACGTCGATCATGACTGCCTACACCAACTTGGCGAATCTCAAGTCAAGCCTTGAAGGTGGGAATCTCGGCCAGATCAGTGGAGTTGATTTGGCTGCAGTTAAGGCCAGCATTGACGAGTTTCTCCAACTGAGGGGCCAAGTAGGCACCAGTCTGCAACGGATCGAGCAGACGACAAACGAGTACACGCGAAGAATTGATGACTTCGCAGCAAGGATTTCCGATATCGAGGACGTAGATATCGCGGAAGCGCTGGTGGAATACAAGCAGGCTGAAAATGCCTACAACGCCGCGTTAAACGTCGCAAGCCAGGGATTTAGGCTTAGTTTGATGGACTTTATCAGAGGCTAATCCAATCCTATGACACTTGAACACACACGCTTCGGCGCAATCGAATATTCAGACGACGACATCCTTCAGATTCCTGATGGGCTGATAGGTTTCATGAACCTACGTCGGTTTGTTATCCTTTGCCACAATCCCGAGAGCCCTTTTCGCTGGCTTCAGTCGATTGATGAGCCTGGACTGGCTTTCCTGCTTGCTGACCCTGCGCGATACCTTGAGGACTACTCAATCGACATCGATAATCAGTTGGCCAAGGAGTTATCTCTTGCGGTAGAGACTCCGACGCTGATCTACACCACAGCCAGCATTCCAGCCGGAAAGCCGAAGGAACTTACGCTGAATCTTGCCGCTCCGATTGTGATCAATGCGGAGCAGAGGATCGGAAAGCAGGTTATCGTGGAGAATGAGGCGTATACTATGCGGTATCGCGTCTTCGCATCGGAAGGTCGCGTGGGTGAAGCCGCCGCAGCATAGCGATGGAATAACCCGGCAGTAGGTCGAACGCTATGGAGGGCAGACGATAATGCTGGTTCTAACCAGGAAAGTACATCAATCCATCGTAATTGGCGACAACGTTGAGGTCGTCGTCCTCGAAGTAAGAGGCGAACAGGTTAGGCTCGGCATACGTGCTCCTAAGGACGTTTCGGTCCACAGGAAGGAGATTTACGAGCAGATTTCTGAAGAGAATCAGCAGTCCGCTGCTGTCCGACCAGAGGACGTACCGGAGTAGGCCATGGTTCGAACCGCCATCATCATGGCTGGAGGTGCCGGGGAGCGCTTTTGGCCGTTGTCCCGTCCGGATCATCCCAAACAGTTGCTTTGTCTAACTGGGTCGGGAAAGACCATGCTGGAAGAGGCGGTCAATCGTATCGCTCCGCTCGTCGGCTTGGAGCATACATTCATCTCAACCGTGCCCCATCTTGTTGCACCAATCAGCAGGTCATCAGCAGGTGTAGCCGAGGATCGGATCATTGCCGAGCCTGCCAAACGGAACACCGCAGGTGCTTTGTCTTGGAGCGCCGCATGTCTTCTGGCGCGGTATGGCGACCAACCGTTGTCAATGAGCATCGTTACGGCGGACCATCGCATTGAACCTGATTCGGCATTCCACTCGACGGTTCGCTCTGCCCTGGAAGTGGTTGAGGGCCAAGGGGGCCTTGCAACCATAGGGATCGTCCCTGATCGTCCGGAGACGGGTTACGGCTATATCGAGTCAGGTGAGGTTGATGCAACGCTCGGGGTAAGGGTTCATCGCGTGAAGTCTTTTCGGGAGAAGCCGCACCTGGAAGTCGCTAAGGAGTATGTTTCATCGGGCTCATACCTGTGGAACAGCGGCATGTTCTTTTGGACAATGCACTCGTTCCTTGAGGAACTTGACGCAGCCAGCCCCGAACATGCTGCCTTTATTCGCAGTGCCGCACCTCTTCTGGCTGAGGGTCGCACGGAAGGTGCGAGTGAACTGTTCCAGAGTCTTCCCAACATCTCCATTGACTACGCATTGATGGAAAAGGCACGGCGAGTCTATGTAGCCGAGGCTGCCTTTGCATGGGATGACCTTGGATCATGGGACTCCCTTCATCGGGTTAGACCGCAGGACGATGCAGGCAACGTAACAGAAGGCAAGACCGGCCTTCTTGAATGCGTTCGGTCCGTAGTCGTTAATAACTCAAGCAAGCAAGGTGTTTATGCGATCGGATTGGATAACTTGGTGGTTGTCGTCACCGATGATGTGGTCATGATCTGCCCCGCAGACCGAGCCCAAGAAGTGCGACGATTGGGAGCAATCTCCTAAAGTCCGAGTTCCGACTTGACTTTGTGGAGTTTCTCCTCGGCCCTCGCATCAAGTTCCTGCATTTTAGGTGCCAACTCCGGCTCTTCTCCCAGCGCCTTTGTCATCTCTTGAATCAGAGCGGGGTAGAGAGCGCTCTCTGGAGACAAGTCAGCGGCGAGGCGCAGTGCCCTAACGGCTTGGGACTTGCGATCGGCAAGCCACATGGCAACCCCACTTCGAAACAGGTAATAGTCGTCTCCTGGCGACAGGTCTATTGCCGCTCGATAGTGATGTAGCGCATCCTCGAATCTAGCGAGCCGGACCAACAGTTCACCTGTCCAAAAGCAGTAGTATGCGTTTGGCTCTCCAATCTTGAGAAGTTCGATCGCAACCTGAGCGGCCGCTTTAGGCGATCCCTCTTCAAGCAAAGTCTCTGCAAGTTTGAACCGATTGAAGGTGTTCTCTGGTTCTACCTGTATGGCCTTTAGCATGAGGGCTATCGCATCGCGAAACTTGGCTTGTCGGCGAAGGATGGATGCTTCGCCCATCAGCGCCGTCGCTGATGTTGCTAAAAGGCCCGCTTCCGCGTATTTCGCCAACGCCTCGTCTTCTTGGTCCGCATATTCTAGGGCGGCTGCAAGATCGGCGGTGCGATCAGCATTCGGACTTCCTTCCTGCTCAATAGCTCGGCGAAAGTGATCGATTGCGCGCTCAACGTCACCCTCAATCAGGCTGAGACGGCCCAGTTCAGCACTTTCGTTGGCATTTCGACCAACCCGCTCAATTGAGGTTCCCTCAACGTCATCATCATCAGGCAACTCCACATCATCGAGAAACTCGAAAAGAGCGGCAATGTCGTCACGAATGGATTCGTTCATGCTTGTTTGCTAGACGCCGTTTTGCGGCAGATTCCATCACCGGCACGAGCAGGCAATAGAGGGCACCCCACAGGACAAAGAGGCCCATGAAACTGTAGATGGTAGCAGACTGAGAGATTCCTCGGGGCAGTATGTGCGTCGTCACAACGTACATGCCCAGGCCAAATATGCCCGCGGCAAGAATCAATGACACGATCGCAGCGCTTACCTCGTGATCGTCATTTTCAAGAATGATTTCCTCCGGATTTGGAGGTGAAACCGTTTGAATGACGGCGCTAACAGGTTGCGACTTGAGTCCAACCAGGAGCCGATAAGCATCAAGCACTGATCGAAGCTCGCCTTCCGCTTGCTCACGTTCGCTTTCTGGGACAAGATCGGGATGAACCTGACGAACTTTAGCGCGGTAACTCTCGCGCAAAGTTTCAGGGTCGAAATTCGAATCTAAGCCCAATATGGATTGTGCTTGCTCTCTCGTCAACATCAATAGTATTCACTATTCAACGCTGACGTCGACCATTTCCTCCCGCCCGGTGATACTAGACTTGTAAATAGCATCGAATATTGCGTTCAGCGTCAGGCCATTTTCACCTGGGACTGGGGAGGGAGCACCCTCAAGAATCGCATGAACGAAAGCCTGAACTTCTGCTATGTGCGAAGACTCGACTTTGGGGACATTCACTGGTGTTAGATTGAACAACTGTCGGTCCTGCTCCGTGAAGATTCTCACCGCGTCGTCTCCCCAGCCTTTGACAATCGCACCAGCCTTGGTGCCATAGACCTGGGTTTGGAATGGGTCTCCGTCCATATTGCCCATAAATGAGGATTCAAGGGTGACAGCAGAGCCATCCTCAAACTTGATCAGAGCGGCTGCAAAGTCCTCCACCGTGAACTTGGATCGATCGTAGTCGCCCCAGTTGTTAAACAGGGCTGGATTCTTACCCAAATGATCCCATGTCTGACCAAACACGCTAACGGGTTTTGGATAGCCCATCAAAAAGAGGGTTGCGTCGAGAATGTGGACTCCGATATCAATCAAAGGCCCACCGCCCTGTTTGTCTTTGTCGATGAAGACCCCCCAACTTGGAACACCTCTTCGACGTAGCGCCTGGGCCTTCGCATAGTAGATTTGGCCCATGTGTCCGGCGTCGATGAACTCCTTGGCAAATTTCAAGGGACCCGAGAACCGCATTTGAAGAGCGACCTGGAGAATCTTTCCGGATTCCTTTGCGACTTTGCACATCTCCTTGGCTTCGGAGGCGTTCATGGCCAGAGGCTTTTCGCACAGGACATGCTTGCCAGCCCGCAAGGCGTCTACGGTTGGTTGGAAGTGGAGCGCATTTGGTGTCGTGATCGAAACAGCGTCTATCTCCGGATTGTTCAAGACATCGTGGTAACTCGTCGTCACACTTCCTACCGAGAACTTTTCGGCAGCGGCTTTTGCCGCCTCCTCGTTAACGTCGCACACCGAAACGATCTCACAAAGGTCCGGCATGGAGGCGTAGCCGGGCATGTGACACCCGACCGCAATTCCACCTGAACCAACGATTCCGACCTTGAGTTTCTTTGCCATGTTTGAAGGGAAGGTTTTACCTTGAGAATCTTTCGAGAAAAGTGGTTGAAAAGCGAACTTTCCTAGTAATCTTGACGACAAGACAATTGGAGGTTAAGGAAATGAAAAAACTTAGTTTGGCACTCGCGCTCGGTCTGTCCGTTGGAGGAGTTCAAGCGAATGTCGTGCCGACCAGTGCTTACTGCAACACCGCGTACATGTCGAACGGTCAGTTGACCGATCTAGGAGCGGCAGATGAGAATTACCTTTTCTTCCAAAGGTATGCGAACCTTGAGCAGTTGGTTCCAGTGACGACTGTTGAGTTTTCCGCCTTTCTTCCTGGAAACGATCTAGAAGAGATCGGATTCTTCTATCAGTCGGCGGTTGAGGGTGACAGCCGAGGCTTTGATCCCTACGTGGTCACCAAGGTTGAGTTCTTCCATTTTTGGCGTCAACGATGGCTGACTGTTGACGAGTTCGAGATGGACGGACTGAACAAGGATCAGTCGTGCTTCACGATGGTGGATCCCGCTGGGTTGATCAACCCGATCACTGCACAAGTTCGAACAAGGGTCACTTGGCATGGCAGCGGACTGCCGTTCTCGCGGGTTCGTGTCGATGCCGCTTGGTGGTTCACTGGCGACCACTAGGATTCATAATCTAGGGGTGACGCGCTCCCATCTCACGTTCCCCATTCGCAGCGACAAGCTCTCAATGACCGCGTCGGTCAAGAGAGAGATCGCGAGCCATCGTTCTGAGTTTCAGAACATTGAAGTCATTGAGACCGAGGTGTTTGGTCGAGTGCTTTTATTGGATGGTCACATCCAACTGGCCGAGTTTGATGAGGCTGCCTATCACGAATCGCTGGTTCACGTTCCACTATTGAGCATCGGCACACCCAAGCGTGCGTTGGTGATCGGTGGTGGAGACGGAGGTGTCCTTAGAGAACTGGTCAAGCACAAGGACTTGGAGCACATTGACATGGTCGAGATCGACAAGGCCGTCGTTGACGTCTGTAGAGAGCACCTTCCTGCCGTCTCGAATGGTGCGTTTGACGACCCTCGGGTTCAACTGCACATCGCTGATGCTTTTCCGTTTGTTAAGGAGGTCTCGGATCCTTATGACCTGATTATCATGGATGTCACGGACGTTTATGAGGACGAGGAAGGGGAACTAAGTGAGCAACTGTTCACACAAACTTTCCATGAAGACTGTCGGCGAGCCCTATCTCCTCAGGGTGTTTTGGTTTCACAGGCGGACAATCACGTGTTTTGCCCCTATTCGCTGGATGCAGTTCTTGGAGATTTGGGCAAAGTGTTTCCGCGGACAGGGTGGTATCAGGCGCTCATCCCTTCATTTGGAGGGTACTCGGCATACGCCTGGGCCTCCAATATGACCGAAATCCGAAAGGATTTTCCAGGCGCGGAGTTCCAACTGAGGTATCTGAACGACGTTACGTGGTGCCTACTGGAAACGCGGCTCCCGTTTGGATAGGTACGCTCGAAGCGATGCGCGATTTCATCCGGCGAATGCCGAAAGTCGAACTCCACGTCCACGTTGAGGGTTCGATTGTGCCGTCAACCCTCTTGCAACTTGCGGCCAAGAATGGGGTGGATTTGCCAGCAAGCGATCCAACTGGACTTCGCGAATGGTATTCGTTCCGAGACTTTCCGCACTTCGTGGACATTTATGTGGCGATAACGAAGTGTATTAAGACACCGGAAGATATTGGTTTCGTGATTGCTGAATTCGCCGCCGCCCAGGCCGAGCAGAACATTCTCTACACCGAGGCTACATACACGGCATGCACCATTGATCGACATTGTGGTATTCCGTGGCCCGAGCAGTGGGCGGTTCTACAAGAGGCTCTACGCGATGCCAACGATAAGCATGGAATCACCATCAACTTGATTTTGGATATTGTTCGTGGTGATGAACCCGCAAGGGGTTTTGAAGTTCTTGAGTGGGTGTCCGAGGGTCTTGGAAAGGGTGTCTGTGCTCTGGGCTTAGCCGGGTTTGAAGACCGGGGAACCAAACAGTACGCCGACGTCTTTCAAGAGGCGTTTGCACGGCGAGTTCCCGTTGCAGCCCATGCCGGTGAAACGCAGGGTGCTTGGTCCATCGAAGAGACTCTGGAGGTGACGCGGGCTTCCAGAATTGGCCATGGAGTACGCGTCTTGGAGGATAAGGCACTTGTTGGACGCCTGCGGGACCAGGGAACAGTTCTGGAGGTTTGTCCGAGTAGCAATGTATGCCTAAAAGTCGTTGATCAGAATGGGCAGTCAATCTCCAGTATTGGTCAGCATCCCATCCAGATGCTTCGCGACAACGGGCTATTCGTGACCGTCAACTCTGACGATCCGCCACTTTTCAATACGACATTAACTGATGAGTTCGTCAAATGTACGGACGCTTTTGGGTGGGGGCCCGAAGATCTGCGCGCAATGACCGATTGTGCGTTAGCCGCAAGTTTCCAGCCTGAGGCTGATAAGGAAGCCCTAAAGAGAAGAATCGATCAAGGGTGGCCTTCCAGATAGGGCTTCTTTGGCCTCTTCGAGCCGCTCACGCATCGTTAGGCCCGCCAGGCGCATTCGACCGGTCCGATAGGATTCAAAGGTGGAAAACGGCATGAATACGAGAGCGACAAAGAGAACCATCGCGAGGAATTCTCGTTCTCCTCGGTCATTCTGGGTGATCGCGGTTATCAGGGAAAAGACAACCCAGGTTACAACCAGTTCACGCTTGAAAATCTGAAAAAGTGCGAACCACCAGCCAAAGATGTTTCTTGGCCACGCGCGAAGGGAAGCATCCCTGCGACAAGCGTATTGAAACTCCGAGACAACTCGGACGTACTCTTCACGCTCCCACGGATCGAGGCGCTGTACTCCCTCAGCAGACCGCAATCCTGGTGGAAGGTTCAGAATCACAAAGGCGAGAAACAGGGCAAGGAAAGGAACATCGATCCTTGCCAGTTGCCCGACAAGAAAAAGGCCCCCGGCATAGGCTGTCGAGATGAGGACGAGCAATGAAGCCGAGGCGAGTGCAGTGCCAACAGGTGATTGTTTTGGTTCCAACTGTCTAGATTCTATCTAAACGCGTCTTGAGGGCAAGGAGTTGCGTTCTCCGTACAAGTCATTTGGAGCGGCATCAGTTGATAATGTTGTACGGATGTCTCACATGAACAAACGTCTTGCATTCAATATCTCATTGCTGTCCCTTGCTGCTTGCTCCTTGGGCCAACCTACTGCATACTTGGTTAGCAACTACTTTGGCAATAACATTTCAAGGTATGACGCAGCCGGCAACTTCCTCGGAAACGTCGGCGGGCACTCGTTTTTTGGACCCCAGGCGATAACCCGTGGCCCAGACGGTGGGCTGTACGTCGCCGATGAAAACAACCATAGCATCGTCGTAGTGGATCCGAACATGTTCACGGTTTCCAGAGTCGCTGTCGCGACGGGGCAGGGAGGCCTGAATGGACCAACAGGGCTAGCGTTTGATTCCCTTGGCAACATGCTTGTTGCGTCCTTCAACACGGATTCCGTGAAGAAATACAACCCGGATGGGCAGTACCTTGGAGACCTGACGATCCCAGGTCTTGGAGGAATGAACGGTCCCGACGTCGGTATCGCCGTAGGCCCCGACGGCGCATTGTACGTCCCGAGTTACTACAGCAATCAAATTCTTCGTTACAACGCCGATTCCGGGGCTTTTCTCGGTGCGTTCGCCAATGCGACTTCGGGGCTCAGCCAGCCGAGGACCATTTTGTGGCGGAACGGATCGATGTTTGTGTCCAGCGACAACGGAAACAAGGTCCTCCGATACGACGCTACTACTGGACAGTTTCTGGGCAACTTCGTCACTCCGGGTGCTGGCGGCCTTTGGGGTGCGGTTGGAATGACCTTCGACGCGGCTGGCGATTTGCTGGTGACAAGCGGCAGGAACAACAAGATTCTGCGCTACAGCGGAAGTGACGGTACGTTCTTGGGAAACTGGGCTGGACCTGCTAACTTGAACGGCCCAACCTACATCACTCCCGTGCCGGAACCCAGTGCATTCGTGGCGACCTCATTAGGTCTTCTATGGCTTGTGAGGCGAAAACGGTAAAACGGGAGGCTGCCATGCAAGTCTATGCTTGGGATGTTTTTCACAACACCATTGAGGCGTTTCGACGCCTCGATGGTGCCGTAGTTTGCCTGGCTACCAGAAAGAAGGGAAGCCA
>CALMEF010000188.1 GCA_937862825.1 uncultured Armatimonadota bacterium | reverse complement strand
ACTCAGTTCAAGCCGGACGAGTCGACTCTCAAGTTCGCCAAGGCAGCAACAGGCCCGGCCAACTCATCCCGAGCCACCTTCTCTCCCTCTGGCGTCTCGACTGTCACCATCGTCGCCACTGGTTCTCCAATCGGAGCGGTGAGCACAGGTACCGACGAGACGCTTGAAGGCGAGTTGCGTCAGCGAGTGGCTGCCGTAGACCAAAACGACCCACTTTCGTGGATTTACAACCCACTGTTTGGTTGGATGGCGACGGAGTTGAAGCGAAGCGTAATCGCCTCTGTGCCGGACGGATCCCTTCTTCCCATCGCACAACGAATCACCGGTGCCGGGCTAACCCTGAATGGTTTTTTCACCAGTGCCCGGAGCCTGGGAATCGAATATAGCGACTCCAATGGAGTTTTGCGAGTGCAACCCCAGTTTCATTCTTGGGCTCGAGAGAGCCGGGTGAATCGCCAGGCGCTTGGTCGGTTAATTGGCACTCTGACGCGCAACGGCATTGTCGGTTTAGATGATTTTGCCTCGTATGCGCTTGCCCATGGTTCTGCACCCGTGCGTCCCGGCCTTGACGATGCGATCATAGGCTCTTTGGATCGGGAGGCTCAATCGGAGTTTCGATTCCAGGTCACCCCTAACTGGCGCCTCATGCGACTTTACGCGACGCTCAATCCTCAACAGCGTCAAAGGCTCGCCGCCAATGAGCCGCTGCCCTTCCAGTTACTCGCCGAGAATCAGATGGCCTTGGTCAACGATATGGCATTCAATGATCTGCGTGGCCCCGCAGTGCAAGTTCGAAACGATGCCGAGGAAGCCGCGCCAGTCTTCATTGCCTTCGCTGGCGGTGGTGCCGCAGGCACGTTGCTTCAGGAGCGAACAGAAGCGCTTCCGAACGGAGTCACTAAGGCTGGTGGACTCCGGGTGAACTTACAGCGTGAGGTCGGCGTGTTTGCCGGAACCAGCAAGAAACCAGGTTGGCGGGTCTTTTCGCTTCCTGAATATGGTGGTCACCTCGCGATGTCTGGCTCCGGAAATCTTCCCGCCGAGATTGAGCACAAGGAGTACGACCGATTCCGAACGGGTCGACGGGAACGGTATGGATTTGCCTTTTCGTTCGCCGAGAACGTTGCATTCGAATCCATGCTCAACGACGAGATTGTCGACAGTGGATTCGTCGCGGGCCCATTTTCCAATTTGCCCGCAGCGGTGCGAGATGAGATTAATCGCAATGTTGAACTGGCGAAGGAGCAATCGCGCCGAATCCGTAGCGGCCCACCGCTGCCTCCGCCGCCGCCTCCTCGTTCATAAGGTCAGACAGTAGGATTGGGTTCCTCGTCACGGGTGAGGAACCCAATGGGATGAAAAAAGCGTCAACCTGAAGCAGGAGTCACCCGTCGTATACTGTGACTGTCGGAGTAACGTGACGCGAAGATGTTAAATACGCTGATTTTGGCCTTAGTGCTCCAGCCCGTCCAGGCTGAAAAGGTGACACTTTTCGTGCCGCCGATGCCAGCGAACAAGGTTCTTGCCGAGTTGTCCAAAGCAACCGGAACCAGGCTCTTTGCAATCGGGCGAGCCGAGAACGAGGTTCTAACCATCCATGTCAAGGATGTGAGTCCGAAGGACCTTCTAGCGAAAATTGCCGAGGTGACCTGCGGTGAGTGGCAAGAACGTGACGGTGGATTGGCGCTTACCTACAAAGATGCTGCGCTTAAGGAGCGGGATCGTAAGGCGGCAGGGGAAGAGGCCGAGCAATTGCGGAAAGCCATCCTCTCCACCGTTGAGAAGATGAATCTCAACAGCCCCTTTGGTGACGCGGAGGCTCAACAACTCATTCTTGAGCAACAGAAAATGCGAGAGGAGTTGAGCAAGCCAAGAAACGAACTTGAGCCACGCCCGAGAACCACCACGCGAGCCCCCAAGCGCGAGGACCCGATTGGGCGTGCGGCGCACCGCATGCTTGCTTCGATAGACGTCAGGACTGTGGTTGCCAATCGGTCAAAGCGCGTCGTGTTCTCAACCCTCCCCACGAAGATGCAGGTACCGGTCGCGCTTGAAGGACGGCAGTTCTTGACCAGATTTGCGGCCGAGTATTCGGCCTGGTCGAACGCCGTCGCGAAACTACCTAAAACCACAGCGCCCCCACCAACGGGCGATGAGGACCAAGAAATGGAGGAGTGGGGCGACGGTGGAGATGCATTTTACGCACCAAAACTCAAGGCTGCTCCTTACAAAGCGCTGCTTTGCATTCGACAAAACGACTTCATGATGATGGGCAGCGCCCTATCTGCCGAGTTCAAGGTACTTGACCAAGAAGGCAACACACTGACGTCTCGCTATATCTCGGTGCGCGATGGAAGTGAATCGACGTTTGGGAGCCTCTTTGGCCCACAGGCGAACAACAGTCAGACGATGCTCAAGTTCTCTGAGCGTGCGCTCGCCCTTAAAAACCCATTTGGAAGCGCCTTCTCTGGGTTCACCAAGGAGGATTCGGAGGAACCTCAACTCTCACCGGAGGACAGAAACTACCTGCTCAAACCGGAGGAGTTCGAGCCCCTTGATAGCCTGATGGCCGACGGGCTGGCCCGTTACGCTGAGTCAAAAACAGCGAATTTGGTCGCTTCATTGCCCGACTCGATGGTGATGGGCTCCCTCTTCTTCAACCAGAAGTCGGTGGGCGCAGCATTTCTTGAGATGATCCTCCGATTTACCGGCACCGAAGCCGTCACAAAGGACGGCTGGGTCCTCGTTGCCCCGAGATTTGGCTGGGTATCGCGACAAGAGGCCATGAACCGTGCCGACTTGGGCAGATTTCTCAAGGAGGCTGATTCAAAAGGTCTGGGTTTGGATCGAATGGCGGCCTTTCTGTTGAAGAATCCGTATATCAGCGATCAATCGATTCTCTCCTTGTACTTGATGATGCTGTTTCCCGACCAAGGCATGATGATGGTGGGGATGGGCGAGTTGGACCAAGTTCGTTTTTACGGCAGTCTTGACTCCAATCAACGGTCTCATTTGGGTCGAGGCGGAGCACTCACGATCGGGCAACTAAGTGCACCCCAGAAAACGTTTATTGAGCACCTGGTCTATGACCAGGGCGCTCTGGGGATGAGCGGACTTGAAGCCATGCCCGGTGCTCCTGAGGATGTTGGTGCCGCTCCAAGCGAGGTTGAGGAGGACGATTATTACACCGGGGATGTCGAACCGACTGAGGTGTTGCCGAATGGCCTTCACCCAGCAGGCTCATTCACCGTCTCCTCCATGTCCCAGATGGTTGCCTTGAGTGGCAGCGGTGGTCTTATGGACTTCGGAGGTTCAATGGATGCAGAGGCTCTTGGCGAAACGCTCGCTATGCGAGAGCGAGCCGACCTCTTTCCGTGGATGGCAGAGGAAGAGATGGCCAAAAAGTTTCGCATTGCCGATCAACTCTCCCACTCGTTCAACTTTGTCCTAACACCAAAGCACCAGATGAACTTTCAACTGACCGATACCAAGTCGGTGACGAAAGAAGCGGTCGCCTTGGAGAAGTTGCCGCCCGAATTCCTTGCGAAGGTGATGGCC
>CALMEF010000187.1 GCA_937862825.1 uncultured Armatimonadota bacterium | reverse complement strand
TTGGGCTCACCGCGCGGCGATCAGCCCGACCGCGTCCCCGAACTCGCGCAAGCGGTCCGGAAACTACTTCGCGAAAGAAAGACGAGCGCAGCCCTCGTTATTGACACGGGCGAAGCCGATAATTCGAAGCACGATCTGCCCGAACCGCGCGCAGAGCTCCATGCAGGTTTCGCAACGTCACAACGCTCCCGCGACGGGCCAAAGATTCACGGTCTCTGAGCTCAGGATCGCCTGCGTTGCGGGCTCCTGCATCGTGAACTGTGAATCCAATCCATGCAATTTCTAAGAAAACTTTTCGATACCTCGAAGCGTGACGTCGAGAACGTCCAACCAATTGTTGACCAGATCAACGCTCTCGAAGCCGACATCAGCGCGATGTCCGACGATGAACTGCGAGCCAAGGGCCATGAGTTCAAACACCGATTGACGGGCGGCGAGTCGCTCGAAGCCATTCTGCCCGAAGTCTTCGCCGTCGTGCGGGAGGCCAGTAAGCGACTTATCAAGATGCGTCAATTTGACGTTCAATTGGTCGGTGGCGTCGTGCTTCATCAAGGCCGCATCGCGGAAATGAAGACCGGTGAAGGTAAGACCCTCGTTGCCGTCGCTCCAATGGTTCTGAATGCCCTTACCGGACGCGGCGCGCACCTGGTCACGGTCAATGACTATCTGGCCCGGCGAGACGCGGTCTGGATGGGCCCGGTGTATCACCACCTCGGCCTAACGGTCGGCATCATTCAAGGGCAGTCGCAAGACAGCGATGAACTTGGCGGCAGTTTCCGCTATGTTCCTGGTGCCACCCATGATGACCCGAGGTACCTCAACCTTGAGCCATGCTCACGGCGAGAGGCTTATCTCTGTGACATCGTCTACGGTACGAACCACGAGTTCGGATTTGACTACCTTCGCGACAACATGGCGTTCAGCGTCGAGGACCTCTCGATGCGCGAACTCAACTTTGCGATTGTTGATGAAGTCGACTCGATTCTCATTGATGAAGCCCGAACACCGCACATCATCAGCGGCCCTTCGATGGAGGACGTCTCGGTTTACAAGGAGATCGACGTCATAGCGAAGCAACTTGTTGGTGGCGGCCCAGATGATAAAGACACACCTGGGATCCACTACACGTCCGACCGAAAGAACCACAGTTGTAGCCTTACCGAGGAAGGTATGGATCGGGTCGAGGAACTCCTCGGCATCGATAACATCGCCTCCGACCCGCGAGTTTTCCACCACGTCAATGCCTCCATCAAGGCATATGGCATCTTCCAGCGCGACATCGATTACATCGTTCAGCGTGGGGAGGTTGTCATCATCGACGAGAACACTGGTCGTCCGATGTACGGCCGCCGATTCAGCGAAGGCCTACACCAAGCGCTTGAAGCCAAGGAAGGCGTTCCGGTTCAGCGGGAAAGCCAAACCGTCGCGGTTATCACGTTCCAAAACCTCTTCCGCCTTTACAACAAGCTGGCCGGTATGACCGGTACGGCGAAGACTGAAGAAGACGAGTTCCGAAAGATCTACGGCCTTGACGTTGTTACGGTCCCAACCCATCGCCCCAACGTCAGAACCGACCACGCAGACATTGTCTACAAGACCGAAGAAGCCAAAATGCGCGGCATTGCCAACGAAATCCTTCGCCTGGCAACCAAGCAGCAGCCCGTTCTTGTCGGTACGAGGTCCATCGAGCAATCCGAAAAGGTCTCCGCTCGTTTGACCCCGGATATGCTTCAAAAACTGGTGCTCGTCTGGCGACTTCGCGAGATGGCAGAGGTCAAGAAGGAGGTCCCGCGCGACCTGAAGAACGACGTCATGGACCTGGTCAACACCCCGCTTAGCGAGATTCAAAACACAACGCTTAGCGCGGTTATGAACAAGTTGAACCTCTCCGGTGACCCCTTCCACGACGACCACCTCACGTGGGCTCTCAAGGAGTGGAAGTTAGGCGACGAGTGCAAAGACAAGTTGTTGGACAACTTGAAGCATGGACCTCCACATAACGTCTTGAACGCAAAGTTCCACGAGCGAGAAGCGCTGATCATCGCCGAAGCGGGTCGAAAGGGCCAGATCACGATTGCGACCAACATGGCTGGTCGTGGCGTTGACATCCTTCTCGGAGGCCGCATCGCCGACGAACTCGTTGAGAGAGCACGTGGACTGTCCGACGAGGCTGACGCCGAGGGCGCAACTGAGGCCACAAAATCCTATCGCCGAGGTGGAACGGAACGTGCTGCTCCGCCACTTCCGCTCGATGACCAAGAGCGCAGCGTCATGGCTGCCGAAGTTCGAGAACTTGGCGGTCTATACATCCTCGGAACCGAGCGACATGAGTCGCGTCGAATCGACAACCAGTTGCGAGGTCGTGCCGGACGACAGGGTGATCCCGGTGAAAGCCGATTCTACGTCTCCCTCGAAGACATGCTCTGGCGAATCTTCAATGCCAACATGCTTGAGAATCCGTTGCTGAAGGCGTGGCCTCCAATGGAACCCGTTGATGCGAAGTTCTTGAGCGGCATGATCAAGAAGACTCAAGAGCGAATCGAGAACCACTTCTTCGAAGCTCGAAAGCACGTTCTTGAGTACGACGACGTCTTGAACGCTCAGCGAGAGCACATCTACGGATGGCGTCGAGACATCCTCCTCGGTGAAGAGATCAGCAAGGAGTTGATTGGCCAGATTGATGGACTGATCGTCGATGTCGTGAATGACGCATGGGTGTTGGACGAGAACGACAAGAACGTTTACGACCACTCCTTGCTGTATGAGGACCTCGCCGAGCTCTTCCCGATAGTGGACTACATCACCCCGTCAGACTTGGCCAAGTATGAGCCGGGCCCTGAACTCATCGAATACGTTCAGCAGGTTGCTCACGATGCGTACAAGGACAAGGCTGAGCGCCTTGGTGCAGAGGTCATGCGGATGCTCGAAACGCAGGTCATGCTTCGGTCAATCAATGACAACTGGATGAATCACCTTCAGACGGTCGAGTACATCCGGGAAGGCATTGGCCTTCGAGGCTACGGACAGGTTGATCCGCTCGTTGCCTATAAGCGCGAGACGTTCGACCTTTTCCAGAACACGCTCAAAGCAATCCGCAACCAGGCTGTCCGCATGATCTACCGAGCCGAGGTGCAGGTGCAACCGCAGGAAGAACCGATGCAGATGGCACGCATGGACGACGATCCTGCACTAGGAATGACCGACGAGAGTTCAAGTGCGGTCTCGCCGGTCGTGTCCGCAGGTGGTTACTTGGGAGACGTCGACTGGACCCGCGTCGGGCGAAACGACCCCTGCCCCTGCGGCAGTGGCAAGAAGTTCAAGGCTTGCCACTATCCAGAGTTGCGCGCACAGGGCGTCATCTGAACCCTAAAGCAGACTCCTTCAGATTGATGTGGGGAACTCACGACACGGGTTGAGGCCGCGAATACGGCCCAACCCGTTCTCGGCGAAACCGTAGGGCGTGGTGGGTATTATTGCATCGGGCCAAGGTGAATTCAAATAGCATTCAATTGCAGTATCTGGTGCGCATGCTGGGTGTCACTGTGCCAGGTGCTGCATTAGGGCTCGGCCTAATGAGTGCATTGTCGGTTCCCGACCAGTTGCCCAGAATTGGCCTTCTTAGTGCGTTTGTGGTGATTACATGCGCATTCCTTGATCGAAGGTTGATGAACCGGTCTGCTCACCTTCAAGTTGAGGACCTTAGCAAGAAGCTCTGGGAGCAGGACAAATTTCTGTTAGTCTGGTTTGTTGGGGCTGGCATTGGGATGAGCCTACCGACTTGGAACCACGAATATGGGTGGCAATATGCCTTGTCTCGAATTGCTCTCGCCGTTGTCACTTACCCTCTTAAGCGCGCTCTTGTCTCTAACTGGCTAGCCACGATACCTCGAGATTCGTTGCCCGTGCTGCCCGAGGTTGTGAAGCAATCACCTTTGCGTTAGCGCTACAAACGAGAATGTGACACCACTGATGGGATGTCAATCCCAATCTTTGGAATGGCTCTTAGGCGGCACCCCTTTAAGCTTGCGGTCCCTTTCTGCGCCGAAGCAACCAGGCTATCAGTAGGCACAGACCACTTATGGCCGCCATGGCGAACACGCCTTGATCTCCCCACTTCAGCATGGCGAAGCCAAAGCCAAGGAAGAGCGGAAGAAGAATGGCAACTGCGATCAAAACAGCTGCCACCACCCTCAATGCCATTTCGACAAGGCCCATTTTACGATCGACAACGGTGACGTTGCTATCCGCTTCGGACTTCTTCATGACTACCTAAATCTTCGACTTTAAGACTGGAATCGCTTCGAATAAGTCGGCAACCAAACCAAAGTCTGCGAACTCAAAGATGGGGGCATCTGGATCTTTGTTGATTGCAACAATCACCTTGGAATCCTTGATTCCCGCCATGTGCTGAGTTGAACCGGAGATGCCGGCAGCGATGTAAAGGTCAGGAGCGACAATCTTGCCCGTTTGGCCAACCTGCAACTCATTCGCTGCGATTCCGCTGTCCACCGCTGCACGCGTGGCACCAGCCGCCCCACCGAGGGCATCCGCCAATCCGCCGATCACCGACTCGAACGTGGCGGCGTCCTTCAGGGGCCTTCCACCCGATACCACGACTTTCGCCTGAGTCAAATCCGGTCGAGAACCGCCTCGTGCGCTTACGCTGATGCGGGTTGCCTTTTCAGGTGCAACCGAGACGATAGCAGTTGATGAACCCGCCGAGGCTCGGCCCTTGAAGCCCGCAGGTCGAAAGGTCAAGACAACTGGGTTGACCAGCGTCTCGACGGTTTCCACCATGGTACCGGCGACGATGGGACGCTTGAAGACGGTGGCTGAATCCACTTGAATTACATCAGTAACCATGGCCGCTTCAAGGATCCCAGCAACACGCGCCATCACGTCCTTGCTCTGCATGGAACTCACAGCAGACACGTGCGAATAACCCTGTGCCCGTTGAGCAATAGCCTTCGCCAACGAATCTGCCGGGGGTGCGTCGCTTCCGATTTCCAAGACGTCAAACTCCATGCCCAGGGCTGAAGCGAGACCGCCACCCGAATCAGCATCGGACGCACCGAATGCAACGTGAAGCAATTTCATGCCAGTACTCCTCGATCCTTGAGAGCCGCAACAAGTTCGTCAACAGAGCCGACTTTGATTCCCGCAGCCCGCGGTGGTGGAGATTCAACCCTGACCCGCCGTGTCTTTGGCGTTGAGGTCACCTTGGGCGGTCGTCGATCAAGTGGCTTTGAACGCGCTTTGATGATGCCTGGCAAGGCAATGTATCGTGGCTCGTTAAGACGCAGGTCCGTGGTGATCAGACATGGGAAGGGCAGTTCGAGCGTCTCTTCACCCGAATCCGTCTCTCGAGTGACTTTTGCCGATGATCCAAGATCCACTTTTGAGGCAAAAGTAGCCTGGGGCCAATCCAACTTGGCCGCCAACATTTGACCAGCCTGGTTGTTGTCGTCATCCGTGGCCTGCTTGCCCATCAGCACCACCGATGGTTGCAACTCCTCAATAAGATGCCTGAGTTCCTCGGCAACCATTGGAGAATCGTACGTGTTCGTCGTCTCAATCAGAATCGCCCGATCAGCACCAATGGCCAGGGCCTTGCGCAACTGTTCCTCGCACTCGCTTGCGCCGATAGAAACCGCTACCACCTCAACCGAAGGATTCTTTTCCTTCTGCCGCACGGCCTCTTCTAGGGCGATTTCATCAAAGGGATTGATTTCAAACTTCACGCCAGTTGTGTCAATTCCGCTACCGTCGGCAAGCGGGCGCACTTTGGCGTACGGGTCGATGACTCGTTTTACTGGAACTAGGATCAACATAACTTAATAGTGCCAGTCAACGTTGGACGCGGCACGGGCATGCTTCTCAATGAACTCTCGGCGTGGCTCAACTTTGTCTCCCATGAGCCGGGAGAACATCATTTCGATCTCCATCTCGAACTCGGGGTCGAGTTTGACTTGAACGAGGCGGCGCTTTTCTGGCGACATGGTCGTTTCTTCAAGTTGCTCTGCGTTCATTTCACCCAAGCCTTTGAACCGTTGGATCACCACGTTCTTCTTCTTGAGACCCTTCAGAATCTCATCACGATCCCCGGCGGTCATCGCATAGTAGCGCTCATTGGCGCCCGCCTTGATAACGTACAACGGAGGCTGGGCAAGATAGATGTGGCCGTTGATCAAAAGCGGCTTCATGTACCGATAGAAGAACGTGAGGAGCAACGTGCGAATGTGCTCTCCGTCCACGTCCGCGTCAGTCATGATGATGATCTTGTGGTAGCGGAGTTTCTCAAGGTCGAAAACGATCTCTTTGGACTCCTTGTCCTTCTTGTGTGATCCGTTTCCATTCCCACTTGCGCCTTCGGAGAACAGGTCTTCCGACTGGCTCATCGAACTCTTGCCCAACGACATGTCGATGCCGGTTCCCAGCGCAGCGATGAGACCCTTGATTTCATCGTTGTCGAGCGCCTTATCGATTCGGGCACGCTCGACGTTGAGAATCTTGCCTTTAAGACCCATAATCGCCTGCGTCATTCGGTCTCTAGCACCCTTCGCGGAACCACCAGCAGACTCACCTTCGACAAGGAATAGTTCGCAGTCCTGCGGGTTCTTGCTGACGCAGTCGCTCAGTTTGCCAGGAAGACCAAACGAGTCCATTGCCGACGAACGCTTGACCGCTTCTGCGGCCTTTCGTGCCGCTTCTCGAGCACGCTGCGCAATCATCGCCTTGTCAACGATCCGACGGGCCACATTCGGAGTTTCGTCGAAGAACTCCATCAGACCGTCGTAAACGAGCGAGTTGACGTTGCCCTGAACTTCGGGAGTCACCAACTTGACCTTGTCCTGGGAGTTGTATTGTGGATTCTCCAAGCGGAGCGAGATAACCACCGTCAAGCCGTCAGTCACATCGTCCGAAGTGAAGTTCTTATCCTTCTCCTTGAGAATATTCATCTTGCGGGCGTATTGATTGATCGCCCGAGTCAACGCCATGGAGAACCCGGATACGTGAGTGCCTCCGTCGGGTTGATGGATGTTGTTTGAGAACGCGAGTACGGTTTCGTTGTATCCATCGTGATATTGGAGGGCAACCTCCAACTCGTAACTCTCCTTGACACGCTTGAAGTAGACGACGTGATGTAGCGGGTCCTTGCCCTGATTGACATCCTCAACCAATTGAGGAATGCCGCGCTCATAGTGGAATTCGTCGTTTTGCTCAGGATCCGCCTCGTCAATGAACTCAAACTTGACCTTTGGGTTCAAGTACGCGAGTTCCTTCAGGCGGTTCTTGATAATGTGCGGATCATGGTTGGTGTCGGTGAGAACCGTACCATCCGGCTTCCATTGAGTGAAAGTTCCCGTTCCTTCCGCTTTGCCAACTTCCTCAACCGGCCCTTGTGGAATACCGGCCTTGTAGTGCTGCCGATAGAGCTTTCCTTCGCGGCGAACCTCTACCAAGCACCATTCGGACAATGCGTTGGTACATGAAACACCGACACCGTGAAGGCCGCCTGATGCCTTATAACTACTGTTTTCGCCACCAAACTTGCCGCCTGCGTGGAGAACGGTCATGACGACTTGGAGCGCCGAAACCCCCATCTTCTCATGCATTCCAACCGGAATACCGCGACCGTTGTCACGAATCGACATAGAGCCGTCGTCGTGCATCGTCGTGATGATGCTGGTGCAGTATCCTGCCAACGCTTCGTCGACCGAGTTGTCGATGACTTCGCGAAACATCTGGTGCAGGCCCTTACGTCCGTTGTCACCAACGTACATTCCAGGGCGCTTTCGGACCGCTTCCAAGCCTTCCAAGACCTGAATGCTGTCCGCATCGTAGGTCGATTCCACCAAACCGAAGATAGTCTCTTCGCCTTCGGCGTTCTTACTGGTTGGCTTGCTTGGCTCGTCGAGCGGAAGCGAGGATTCTTGGTCTTTTGGATCGGACATAAGGAGAATCTCGTCAGGCCAAAACTGGCCGAATTGAACCTAAAAAGTATACCTGACGAGGGACTAGACGATGTTGACTTCGCAACTGCCTCGTTGCAGTTCACCGATGACCGCTGCGGCCTCTCCAGCCTGGTTTAACAACTGCACCAAAGCCGGCGCGTGATCACGGTCGCAAACCACAACTAGACCGATTCCCATGTTGAACGTTCTGAACATCTCAACGTCCGGAACATTGCCTGCCTTTTGAATAAGGTCAAAGATAGGCAAAGGCGTCCAACTACGCCGTTCGATCTGCGCAGCCACGTCGTTTGAGAGAACCCGAGGAAGATTGTCGTAAAGACCGCCACCGGTAATGTGGGCAATCGCCTTGACAACCCCACCCTCCTCAATAATGGGCCAAAGCGGATTGAAGTAACAGCGGTGTGGACGGAGCAACTCCTCTCCGACAGTTCTCTCTAAGCCGGGCACCAAGTCACGAACCGACATGCCTCCAACCTCGAATAGAGCGCGACGCGCCAACGAGAATCCATTGGTATGAAGCCCGTCGCTTGCAATGCCCACAAGCGCATCGCCAACGCCCACTGACGGCTTGGGCAACTTCTTGTCCATGTCAACCACACCAACGATGGACCCAACAATGTCCACCTCCTCATCGTGGTAAACACCCGGCATCTCCGCCGTTTCACCGCCCAAGAGGACAACGCCAGATTCCTTGCATGCCAATGCGGCTGACCCGACGACGGCTTCAAAGACATCGGCAGTCAGGCGCGATGTTCCGTAGTAATCCATGAAAAAGAGCGGCCGGGCGCCCTGGCAGAGGATATCGTTGATGCAGTGGTTGACGATATCAGCCCCGAGACCATCGAACTTGCCTACCATCGCCGCAACCTTGGTCTTGGTGCCAACCCCGTCAATGCTGCTAACCAGAACTGGACGCTCCATTCCCGGGAAGGATGCGCGGAAAAGCCCACCGAATCCGCCGACCCCTGAAACCACTTGGTCGTTGTAGGTGGCTTTGATTGAGGGGAGAACACCCCTGAGCGCTCGCTCGGCAGCATCAATGTCCACTCCCGAGGACGCGTAAGTCAGGACTTCATCCGCCATGTTTCGAGGTTACCCGTGCGCCTCGTCGCGAACACTGAGCGACCAAAGGCGAATCGTCTTGTCAAGACTGCCCGCAGCCAACGTAGTGCCGTCTGGACTAAAGGCCAAGGAAGTCATCGGCATGTGGCTCGCCGCGATGTGTAGTTGACCGAGCCCCTTGTCGGCATTCCACAACTTCACGGCCCCGTCCCTGCCAGCACTGGCAAAGAGCCAGCCGTTCGGATGGAATGCGAGGGCTTCAATCGGCTTTTCGTGCCCAAACATCATCTTCTCTAGAACGCCAGTCTTCAGATTGAATACGCGAATGGAAAGATCAACCGCTGCAACGGCCAGAAAAACGCCATCACCGCTAAATGCCAGTGCGGTGACTTGCGACCGAATGGCGTTCAGGGTCGCGAGGAGTTTCCCGGACTTTGCCGCCCACAACTTCACCGTGCAGTCTGCGGAACCGCTCGCGACAATCTTGCCGTCCGGCGAAAATGCCACAGCGGTCACGGCACCTTTATGCTTCTTGTGAGTGAAAACCACCTTGCCTGTCGTGGTATCAACCACGACGAGGGTCTTGTGTAACGAACCGCTAGCGAGCATCGTTCCATCAGGTGACAACGCCACGCAACAAACCCACTCTTCGCTGGTGTTTCGCCAAGACTCGACTCGGCCTTGATGCACTCTCCAAGCCGCAACCGTGTTTTCAACCGCACCGGAAGCGACCACCGTCTCATCATCAATAGGCTGAATCACCGAGACTGCGCCGGATTCCAATTTCGTGCGCGACCGGATGGCTTCTTCGCCCTCCCAGAAAATGACCTCATTATCAAAAGAACCACTGACCAGTCGAGAAGTCTGCTTCACGTAGCCGAGGGCGTACACGGGCGTGCGGTGTGCTTTGAGGCGGGCACGAAGTTTGATAACAACGGGCTTCCGGCTTGGTTTGACTTCGTCAACGACCGGCGCTCCATTCAACTGGGCATCGTATTCCAACCTCGTGTCGGGATCGACCAAGGTGGCGAAAGCCTCATTGATCCGCGCCATCATGTCATGGCTCTTCGGATCTTGGCTTACATCTGGATGATGGCGCCGAGCAAGTTTTCGGTAGGCCTTTCGAACCGTATCAACGGTGGCGGTCCGCTCGACGCCGAGCACGTCGTAGTGTGTCGGCAAGTTCTAAATTATGCCCGATTTGAGTCCAAAAGGTCAATCTTCTGACTCAAGTTCTTCGGCCAACTCAGATACCATCTGATCCACCGAAGAAAGTGGCAAGTTCATGTTGCGTGCAACTTCTTCGATTGAGACATCCTGCTCATCCTCGTCAGAGAAGTCGATCGACTGCTCCAGATACTGCTGCAGAGGTGCCTGCTTCATTGGAGTATCTCCTCGAGGGCGCAGCTTGAGACGCCGAACGACCTCCGGTAACCGCCCTTCTGCGTTCCCACCCGTTTGGGTAACCATTTCCGGCGCATACTGCCAAGTCATCCACGGGCTGGAGGCCAAAACGCGGGGGGCAACCTGGCTCAACATACTGCCGGGAGGAACCACGCGGGTATCCGTAGTTGCCTTCTCAAGAACCAAGTCCCACGATCTGCGCAACATTGGCGGAAGACCGATGGGAACTCCAGTGTCTAGCCCCAGCCATCTCCTCAGTGCAAGCAAGTCTGGCCAATCGGGAACCATAGACGTTAGCCCATGTGCGACTTGCTCCATGAGTGCTCGATCCGGTTCCTTCTGGAACAGGGCCAGATAACCGCCCATCAGCCCAAGAAGTGGATTGCCGAACTTGAAGTACAGACTCTCGCGGAGAAGCATTTCGGGAACGGTAGGCCGGCTTGCTGTCAAGGCTGCAACGACGGCTTCCGCAACCTGCGTTGCCGACTCAGGGTCTGGATCGGCTAAAAATCCTTCAGAAATTGGAGCGTATTGAATGGACGCTCCCACTAAGTCAGTCATTCGCCGACGCTGACCGCGAAAACCAACGCTGTTTCGAATAGCAAACACCTGTGCTTGCAGGCCGCTCTGAACGTAAACTACACGTTCGTAGGTTCCAAAAGCCTTAGAGTTCACTCGAATTCGATACGGCCCATCGGGGAGCGTCACACTTATTGCTGCGATCCTCTGACCAGGATCTACCACCCCGTCTCGGTTCAAACGAACCAAAAATCGCCCGTTGATATCGCAGACCGAGGCTCCAATGCCAGGCTGCTTCCACGGTTTGGACCTCTCGATCTCACGCACTGCCACGATGAGGTTCCCACCCTGAAGGCTTATATCCCGGATGAACTGCGCATGACCCTCATCCCAACCTATTGACCTTGCAAAGGAACGGGTGTCGTGAGTGGAGCCTCAGGGGCAGCGATTGACCACTCGGTACGACTGCCATCGACCAGAATCGTCTCCTGCGTCTCGGAGTCGCCAACCTTGGTCTTCGCGAAGTACACGCCCAGCGGCACATGCGCCTCAAGGAAACCCACTCCTCTGGCAACGACCTCATAGTGGCCGTTAATCAAGAACAACTCCGCCAGGGAACTGGGGCCTTGGAGTCGAACGGTCGTTACGGGCTCAGAATTCAACAATACACCTCTCACCATAGGCGGTAAATGTCTTGTAGGCCTCGGCCCCCTCATACTGAAGCACGTACGTTCCGAAGGGCAGTTCTAACGAGAACTCTGTGGTTTGTGGTGGCAACGTCTCCAAAAGGGTTAGCATCGGATCCTTGAGTTGAAGCGGTGCGGGTCCAGCCGCTGCCAAGGTGATCGTAACCTTCGTTTTTCGGGCGCTCACCCCCTCAACCAAAACAATATCGTGTCCGTCAACCCGCGAGGTCGTACCGTTACCGAGCCTCTCCCGCATAGCACCTTGAAGGTACTCCTTCATGGTCTGCTTTGTCACACGTCCTTCGCTGTCGACCTTGTGCCCCCTAAGTGCCTCAAGGACTGAAGTCGTAAAGACACCCTGCATCGTTCCGTTGGGTCCTATCTTTCGCTCGGGCACCTTTGCTGCTTGCGGAACCGCGTAGAAGTAGGCGAACTTGGGGTCCGCATTTGGGTCTGGGCTCAAGTTCGACATCGTGATAACTCCCTTCATCGCTGTTGAAATATAGTCGCGACAACAGTCCATGATCAAGATGTACTCCTCGAACCAGCCAGCACCCAACATATGATTCACCAGCGCAAAACCGGGAACATTCTCCGACAAGGCATCATGGGCCGCATTGGCCATGAACAAGGCGGTCTCGTTCAGTTCCGGGCTAAATCCATGACCACTAAAAAAGAGGTACAACCGCCTCCCCTTTCTTGGATACGCCCCCGCGTCAGGAATTTGATGCTTGAGTTGCCGTATCTTTGCGTAAACATCCACTGTCGTCGGCTTCGCATCATACGCATACTGAGGCGGTGTCTGGTTGAGTTCAGACCCCAAAACCTTCCATATTCGAGCGGGGTCCATGCCACCGCCATCCGCATCAATCAACCACTTCTCGAACTCCGCGACGTCGTTCTCAGCCCCTTCCAACGAGCCCATCGCAGGATACGTGTTGATCCCAACTAGGATGGCAAGGTCGGTTGGGTGCTTGTACATGTTAGAAGCCGTTCTTGATCACGTGTTGCAGGCTGGCGATCGTGGAGTTTGCCTCCAATTTGCCGTCCTTTAACTTCCAATCCAACTCGTCAAAGTCACCGTGGCTTCGCGCATTGGCCTCCAGTCCGACCGAGCCAGAACTTGGGCAGAAACAAATTCGGTTGGGAGCAGAGTACAGCCAGTTACGCATGGCGGCAACATTCGGATCATCGCTAAACCACTTGTTGATAGCAAGGTAGCGCTGCATTCCTAGGAGGGGCACATCATCGCCACCTTCCAATATCCCTGAAATGAAGTAAAGGAGCGACCGGGGGTAGAAGAACGGGACTTGGGAAACCAGGACGTCCTTTGACTCCCAGTCGTCCCCCATCGTGTACATCCTGAATCCGTCTACCGGCCAGTTTCCTTGACCAAGTACTTCAACCGCACGATCAGTTCGAACTGCTGGTGCCAGGTACACCACATCAAATCGGATGCTTACGTTCTGCTTGCGAATTTGTTCCACAATCTCACTGATGTAGATCGAACCAGCGCTGTGACCAACTAGCACGACCCGCGTACCTGCTGGCAATCCTGCCAACCGATCAAGAAGCCGAGTTCCACCGAACTCGCTAGGATCGGCTCCAAAAGCATCCCGTGGATAACTCTTCATCGCGCCCCAAACCGCTTCCCCGATGTTCCCAATGTAAAGTGACCGCAGAATCTCTTCAACAACGGTTGCATGAAGCCCGTGATCGCGGCCCTGGACGAATCGCTTAACGACTTTTGCGATGATCGTCATGACTGCTTTGGCAACACTCAGTGGATTCACTATCCCTTTGCCGCCAGGAGCAGAACTGAACTGCTGAAGCGCTGCTGGTGCCATCAGAGTCTCGTGCGAGGCTTGGATAGCAACAACATGTCCGCTCTTGGTAACTTGCGAGGGAGGCTCAATTGAGTTCACTGCCCCTTGGATCGCACCAACCAAGTCGAAATCCGCCTCCAACTGTGAAGTAATGAAGGATTCGTCGGATTCGGACAAGTCACTCGGCGTCGCCCGAAAAGCGTCCAACTCATCCTGACCAATTATCGCCTTGCTAAAATCACCGGTTTCAGCACTGTAAGCCAGTTCGTTGTCGTCAACCTTTCCCTCCTTGGTGACCAGCCCCTTCAGGCCGAGAGCCTGTTTCAACTTGCCTGCCGCAAACCCTGCGACGCGGTCAACCAGGATTTTAAAGACTGTTTCGCCAGCGATTCGTGCCCACGAATTTTGGGCAACCTCGAGGATGCCAGTTTCCCACACGATGAAAATGGGATATGCACCAGCGTCCTCATAAGGTTTTTGAAGGAGCGAAGCAGTCTTCAGTGCACTTTCTTCAGAAACCAGCCCACCGTGAAAGTGAATCACGAGGGTTTGCCTACCGCTGGCAGAAAACGCAGCGAACATGCCATCCATGTCAGAGGCAGAGGTCTTCGCAAACTTGCCCTTCACGAGGTTTACGTGGTGTGCTGGGTCGAACGGCATAGTAAGTTTACGATAGCACGCTTTTTTGCCAGGTGCAAGGGAATCGGGACTTCCTACCTAGTTCAACTTACGAAACTGACCTACTGGGAGAAATGTTGCCATGAATCGCACGTAACTCTTCCATCGTCTCGGATCCATTTGGATCGAACGCCAATACGCTTGCCTGGCCTCGCTCGCTTTGCCTAACAACTTCAGGGCTGTTCCGAGACAGGCTTCGTTATGCGACATGGCCTCGACCCAACGATCCTGAGTCTCGGAATGAGACTCGAACTCCTCCTTGTGCGATCGTATCCACGTCCGAACAGCCACGTCGTCCTGCCACACTCGCTCAAACCGATAACTCGCGTTTGCATCGTGGATTCGGTATTTCGTTAGAAACTCGTCAACGTATCCGACGTGCGCCTGCAGCGCCAAGCGAATCCACATGTTCCAGTCGCCCGATCCAAACAACTCGTCATCAAATCCCCCAAGCCTTTCGACCAACTCTCGATTGAACAACACAGAACTTGCGATGATCCGATTTGCGAAGACCAAGTCCAGAGCGATATCTCCAGTATGCGTTTTGGGATACTCAAAGCCAAGGGGTGCCCCGCTTACTTGGCGACCTTCTCCATCAATGAAGGTGCCATGAGTGTGAACAAGCCCCAGTTCTGGCAACTCATCAAACAGTTGGACCTGACGCTCGAGTTTCGTGGGCTGCCATAGGTCGTCGTCGTTCAATATGGCAACGAACTCTCCTGAAGCAAGCCTTAGACCCTTGTTGAGCGATCCATAAGTTCCCAGATTCTTTTCGTTGAGGACGAGATTGACCTCACCCTCGATCGAAGATAGCCAGTCTCGCGTGCCGTCCGTTGACCCGTCGTCAATGACGATCACTTCAAAATCTCGGTAAGTCTGACGTTGGATGCTGGTCCACGCCTCTGGCAGGAATTTCGCGTGATTAAAGCAAGTCAGCAGAACCGAAACTCGGGGCATGCTTCAGCCGATTGCCTGCCGCAAAATGGCAACATCCGACTCAAACGACTCTGGCCCTAGTGGCCCAAAGGAAAAGCGAACAAAGGTGGCAAGAGGAGAATCACTTCCTCGCCGCATCATGTCGCACAAGGTTCCAGGCAGGATCGCGGCCTCAAACTTGAAAAGTCGATCATTGAACTCCTCAGCGGTCATACCGTTTGGCAATCGCGCCCAATGATAGAATCCCCCATCGCCAGTGTAGAGTTCGAACCCAAGTTCACTCAAGGCTCGCCCATATCGTTCTCGTTGATCACCATAGTATTCGCGGATGGCCTTTCGCGCGTGCCTCGCACGATCGTTACCCAACATCTTCGCCACCGCAATCTGGGATGGTCGGGCAACTCCACCCATCGCAATACTTGAGAAGTTTCTGAACAACTCAATGTTTTGCTTGGAAGCCACAACCCAACCAACGCGAAATCCTGGCGTCTGTAAGCCCTTTGTAGCCGCGCTAACGACAAACACATTCGTATCATCAATATTTGGAAGATATCGAACTGCACTATCTTGTTCGCCAGTCTGAAAAAACTCATAGGCCTCGTCAAACAGCCCTGCTCGACCAGATTCCGCGCAGAAGTCCACAGCGGCCTTGAGTTCTTGACCGCGCCAAGTCACCCCGGTCGGATTACAAGGGTTGCTCTTTACGACGAATGAATGTTGAGGGGCGACCTTTTGATAGTCGGCCAGCGATGGACGAAACGAGTTGCTCGGGTTGCTGGGAACAATCGTGTGGGCTCGCCCAAGCAAATTGAGGGCATCCCAATACGGCGTATATTCCGTTTCTTCGATAAGAACGTGATACTCCGGTCGCAGAAACATCAGGGTCGCGTAGATTCCTGGGCGCCCGCCGGCGAAAATCGCTATGTTATCGGTGGTGAGGTTGGCCCCGTAGAACTCGCGGTAATAATCCACAAGGGCGCTTAACAGTTCTGCAGCACCAGTCGCCTGCGGATATTTCAAATCCGAATATGTGAACTCAACGCTTGTAGGAATCTCGGGGCCCCCAGGAACCGGACTTGTCAGCGGAAAGCCCTGAGCCCAAGGGTGCGTCCCTTCCGTGCCCATGTACTTGCCTGTCGCGTCAAGGAACTTGAACAGAATCTCGTAAACACCCATCGGCGGGAACGAAGTCAGGGCAGAGTTGGCGGCACCAGTCATTGCTCAATATGGTGGCATAACCATTACTCTGCCCCCCTATGAGCCTGACCGGACTACCGGGTTTTCGATGATGAGATCACTCTGTGAAATTGGAGTCCCATGGGGCAAGGAATTGCTGTACACTTGAAGTGAACTTGTTTGAACTCAGTTCAGACAGGAAAAGGAGGAAGCATGAAAACGAACAGTCGACTCATAGCCACAATGGCTCTGGCGACCTTTGCAAGCCTGAGCATGGCTCAGGTGGGGCGGTATTACGCAACTCAGGGCACTTCAGGCCCCGGAACCACTTTCGTTTACCAGGCGGGTGCTCAAGTAGGTAGTTTTGCTTGGGCTGCAGACGCCCAAATGCCGATCGTCGTTGGAGATTTCGGTTCAGGAAACCGAATCCGACAAGCTGCTGGCCAACCGCAAACCGGTCAACCTCAGCAGGGCGATGAGTATTTGTTGGATGGCACGCCCACTGGCACCACGAACTTCTGGAACAGCGGGGATCCCGCTGGCACAACGGCCTACGACGGAGCCTACAACGGCTCGAATATCTTCATGGTCCACTGGTTGGGAGCCACGAACGGTCAAGTCTGGAGATACGACAACAACTATGGCAATGGCCAGTTCCTTTTCCAGGCTAATGGCGGTGATATCGGGATCACGTATGACTCGTCCACGAACACAATCTGGACGGGCAACTTCGGAACTGGTCTCGTACAACAGTGGGACTTCAACGGGAACGCCTTGGCGTCATTCACGGCAATCGGCAGCTCAGCATCTGCCCTCGCCTATGACAGCCAATCCGATTCGTTCTGGCTTTGCAACGGCGTGTACGGAGCAGGCTCATTGCTGAACTATGACCGAAACGGCAACCTGCTGGGCAGTTTTGTCACCGGCAACTATCTCTTGGGAGGCGAGTTCCTTGCTGTCCCAGAACCCGGCACGGTCGTAGCGTTTGGCGTGGGTGCCTTGGCACTACTCATTCGACGACGCCGAGCCCGATAATCTGAGCCACTCCTCCGCGAGGAGGGCATAAACGAGTTCATCCGTCCACTCATCTTGGATGAACTCGTTTTTTATGAAGTGGGCCTCTTTTCTAAACCCCAGCGATTCCGCGAGCCGCTGGGATGCCAAGTTGCGACCATCCATTCTCACTTCAACTCTATGAAGGTTCAGGTCGCGGAAGGCATAGTCGACCAACCGTATCGAAGCCTCTCTCGCAACTCCTCTTCCTTGTGCTCTCGGCAAGAGTGAATATCCAAGTTCACCAAGTCGGTGCTCCTCGCTACGGTTCTTCATGAGAACTTCGCCGAGAAAGTGACCGGTGGATTTCTCCTCGATGACTAGGATCAAGCCTGCTCCCTCGGGCTCGAAATCTCTGTGTTGAAGTCGCTTGTTTAGCGACTCTACTGCTTGCTCTCGGCTGCGAGGCCCCCAAAGTAGGTACCGAGTGACCTCGGGATTCGAGAACATCTCGTACAGCGGCTCAAAATCCTCAGGCTCATAAGGTCGCAGCAAGAGCCGATCGGTTTCAAGGGATATCACGTGACCAGCATGACCCAAAACGAAGGGCCAAGGCAATCTGCCTTGGCCCAACAAACTAACCCAGAAAGGCCGTTAGGGCTTCGGTTCGCCGACGAGGTCGGGGATACCGTTCAAGTCGTACGGCAGGTTGTAGCAACGAACGATTGGAAGGCTCGCGTTGTTGAGATCCGGACCGGTTCCTTCGATAACCGCGTTCTTCTTGTAGAACTTCGCGTGGCCATCAACAAAGTTGATGCAAACACCTTGGGTGTACCGCGGGAAACCAGGGAAGTTGGCCCGATCAAACGGAGTCGCAGGCTGTCGATAGGGTGTACCCACCGGCGCTTCTTCGTTGACTTGGCCGGCTCGATAGTACTTCGAGTCGTAGAACATCGTCGTCTCAGCCGGGAAGCCAACCGAGCTCTCGTTCACAACGTTGTCCAATCCGCCAAGCGTGGGAGCAACTGCAGGATCCTCGAACAATGCGAAGTTAAAGGCGTAACTGGCAGACTTGATGTTGCCATCCGGGGTCATGCCGATCGCTGCTAGGAGCGCAACCCAGTCTATCGACTTGTTGTCGCCGGGGGAGTTCAAAATGTCGTTGTTCTTCGCGTAGGGCTTAAGGGCATCGAAGATGGCAAAAACGCGTGCACCGGGCTGAACGATGCCGTTCGCCATGTTGGTGGCATATGCGCTTTGGCCGAACGTCCCATCATTGTCGCCGTTGTACATCAACACGGCAGTAGCGTTTTGTTTAAGGTTGCTGATGTTAGACGTCTTCTTAGCGGCTTCCTTCGCTTGTGCGAAAACCGGGAAGAGGATGGCAGCAAGGATCGCGATAATCGCGATAACGACGAGAAGTTCAATCAGCGTAAAGCCGTTTCTCTTTTTCAAAGT
>CALMEF010000186.1 GCA_937862825.1 uncultured Armatimonadota bacterium | reverse complement strand
AATCGCGTTACTGCACTGTTGTATTCTCCGATGTAGGCGCTGGCTCTTCCGATTCGATAGTGAAGTTCGGCTGATTCGAACAGACCGAACCGCTCGGCAGTTTCAAACTTACCTCTTGCCTCGCGGACACGATTCGCGGCAACCTCAGGGTCAAGTTTCGCAGTAATCGTGGACATCGTTGCGATGCCGTCACGCACGTTTACTTGCCAGATGGTGCTGTGAACAATAAGGGCGGTAAGGGCCAACGCGAATCCAAGGTAAAGCAATCCACCCGCCTTAAATCTGCCCTTCATCTTAAGTTGAACACGTTGCAGCCGGAAGTTTTTTTGCGTGAATGTTCGGTAAGCCGTAACCAGAAAGAAGGCTGACAATGAGGACAACCCTAGTGCGAGCAGAAATGGGATCGAATCGTACAATCCTCGGAAGGCATAAAGCGAAACAAGGAAGAATGCCACGCCGAGGCCGTCTTCAGCCAAAGACCAATCATAGTGGGGCTTTTGACGTTTCGGAGGCGCTACGGGCCTTCCAAGGCCGAAAAACAGGGCATTCTGTGGACATGCGTCTACACAATCCATGCATTTCATGCACCCAGGGTCAACCACCATCTTGTGGGTGGCGACTTCTTCATGAACTCGAACATTGGAGGTGCAGACTGCCGTGCAGTGGCCACACCCTGAACACGCATCCGTCACCCGAATCTTTCCCAGTGCAAAGCGATCCGCGTTGTAGAAGAACGCTCCATACGGGCAACCGTAGGTACAGAAGCCTTTGTTGCCCAAGACCATCACCGCGAGAAATCCACAAACAAGAAACGTGAAAACGGCAATCCCCGGCCCCGGGAAGGTCACCCAAAAATCCTCGGTCATCAGGTGAGACTGGAGTTGCGGGAACTTCCGACCGTCAACGATCCTCAGAACCTGCGGCCATACAAACATGTACAAGGCTGCGAAGACGGGCACAAAGACGAGAAATCGTGAGCGAAAGGGCTTGGGGCGGATCCCGAGTCTGCCCAGCATCGCTGAGCATAGATCCTGCAGAGCCACCACGTGACATCCCCAGCCGCAAAAAAACCGGCCGAAAATGAGTGTGCTCAAGATGAGGAGCAAAAAGAGGATGAAGCCAGCGTTGACTAGGCCCAGTTCAAGGGTTTGCATGGCCTCACTGGGCTCCACTGGCGATAGGGTCTTGCCCGTCATCTTCCAATGGGCCAAGTGGATGGCAAACAGAACATGGACCCCGATCAGCACCAAGACACGCCACTTTCCACGATTGGAATGTGGCTTCTTGGACTCAACTATCGGAAGCGGGGTGAGCGCCATAGTTCGCTATTCCACCCCACGAGTGCCCTTACTCGCTGGGGGCTTCGGTCTTCTTCTTCGCAGGGGCCTTCTTGGGCTTGTCGGCATCCGCTACTGCTTTCTTTGCCGCGGGAGCCTTCTTGGGCTTTGCCTCCGCCTTGGGCGCAGCCGTTTTCGCTGGCTTATCGGCGGCGGGCTTTGAGCCACCAGCAAACATGGCTTTCTGCTCTTTCAGAATCTCTTTGACTCGCTGCTCCTTCCGGTGCCGGCGGGCCCGGAGTTCCTTGTTCTTGATGCGCATTCCTAAGAGGATACCTTGGGCTCACCATTTGGGCTCAAATACTCGGGCAACACATCGTGGCCAATGTAGAAGTGTTGCGTGTACTCACCCGGCTTGAACCAGAATAGACCCTCTGGAATCCCATCCAGTAGGAATGAGGCGACTTCTTGTGCCTCAGTCGGACTCACTTTGAGGCCCTCTCGGTGCGACACGATAAGGTGTAAGAGGTCCTCTTCTCCTTCGAACTGGTAGTCCAGGCTTCCCAACGACCCGGCGTACGCGTTGGTTTCGAACCCGATATGATGCAGGGCGACGACTCCCGGAACACTCTTGTCCGCATCGAAATCCGGCAACTTGATAGTACGGCTTGACTTGATGGCTTCAAGAATCGCACGCATCACCATGGCACGCCGCTCTTTCTCTTCGCTGGTGGGACTCACGACTCTACGAGTATCCCATCTTCAATCCTCAGAATGCGGTCGGCTTCCTTCAGCATGCTCGGGTCGTGGGTGACCATAACGAGAGCCCCTTCCCCACGATACTTGGCGAGCATGGACACGACCTGTTCACCATTCGTATGATCGAGGGCGGCCGTAGGTTCGTCCGCGAAGATCACTTGGGGTTTGCCCAGCAGCGCTCTCGCGACGCAGACGCGTTGCCGCTCACCTCCACTCAACTCGTGGGGTAGCCGGTGGGCTTTCTCGCCAAGTCCCAGAGTCTCAAGCAGGCCCTTGGCTTCATCGCGCGTGGCTTGAGTGGTATTGACCGCGGCAATGGCTACGTTTTCCAATGCGGTCAGGTAGCCGAGTAGGTAGGGCAACTGAAACACGAATCCAAACTCCCGCAACCTCAGTTGGCTTCGCTGTTCATCGCTCATTGAGGCCAAGTTCTTTCCGTTGAAGGAGATCGATCCGCTGGTCGGTTGCTTCAGACCACTCAGGAGGTAGAGCATGGAGGATTTGCCCGAACCGGATGGCCCGAGAATGCCGACGAACTGACCGTTCTTCACTTCAACGGAGAGATCGCGGACAGCGAACACCTCTCGCCCGTGATCTTGATAGACCAAAGAAGCCGAGTTCGACGTGATCACACCAACCTCCGCTCAACGACACCCACGGGGTCAAAGTTGCGGAACCGCAGGTAAACGGTCACCCACGCAACCAGCAGGACCGCGATGGGCGGCGCCAAAGTGTACATGTAGGCAGTTACGTCCAATGGATTCAATGCAAAAGCGTTCGGATCCATCAATTGCTTCTTCGCGAACCAGAGGAGACCGTAGGCCGCCAGAACTCCAAACAACCAGCCCATCACCACAAAGGCAAACGCCTCTTTCAGGACTCTCCTAAGCAACCCCTTTCTCGTATATCCGAGCGCTTGAAGCAGTCCAAACTCAATCAACCGTTGCCCCATGTAGATGTTGATCAGCATTCCCATCATGAGGGTGATCACCAGAACGAGAATCCCGATGACCACGTTCAGAATCTTGTATAGGGTCACAAACATCTCGTTCGTCGACTTCTCAAGAAGAAAGTAGGCGAAGACCTGCGCTCGGTCGCCTTCGAATGCCTTGTTGGCCCATCGGTCCAGTTGGTCTTGCTGGGCAGGGTCCTTGGCAAAGACGACCGCCACGTCCACAGGCGGGAAGTGATACTGCCGCATGTATTCCACGCTTCCCAGCATCAGCCAGTATTTCGTGTTCGCGATCCCGACAACCTTTACGTGCTTGGGGCTGTAACTCTCCGAAAGTTCGGGGCCAAGCAAAACACCCCCGAGTTTGAGACCCAGGTTCCTTGCGACAGGTTCGCTGACCACCGCTTCAGGCATACCCGGCTCTGGAAGCCTTCCTTCAAGTGAGGTCACCTTCATACGGTCCAAGTAAGCCTGCATGTCCCCACGCTCAAACCCAAGCACCGCAAACGGCCATTTCCCCACAATACTGCGAACTTGGCTCGGCGCGGCTCGGCAGATCATGATGTTGGAAATCTCTATGGGTGAATCCGTCTTGAGTCGCTCGACGATCTTCGGGGTCATGCTGGCATCACCACGCGGCCCGACGCCTAACATCTCCTTGGAATAACTGTAGATCGTCTTGATCGAGTAAGGAATCGAGTTGATCAGGCTGATGATAGCGGCGACCAGCAGGACCGCCAACACGATCACGCCGACGAGTGGAATCGTCTTGCCAAGGTTTCGGCGAAGGTAGGTGGAGGCTGATAGAGGACCCGTCAACTTCGACTCCTCCGATAGCGAAGAAACACCTCGTCTCCGATTCGCTTCTCGCTGATGAGACGGTACTGCTGAACCAGCGAGCGAGGGAGCGGGTCGCCACCGGCGTACGTTGGCGTTTCTCTACCCAACTTAACTTTCGGCGCAATGGTCAAGAAAAGTTCATCCACGAGGTCAAGTGAAAGCAGGGATGCGTTGAGTTCACTGCCTCCCTCAACAAGCAACGTCTTGATCCCTTTGGCTACCAAGTCGGTGAGTGCCGAAACAAAGTCGATTTCTCCGCCTCTTCCCGACCTATAGTCGCTAGCCAGCGTGAGCCCGTTGGGGGAGAGCACGAAGGCCCTTTCCGGGGCATCGCTGAAGAAACGCTTGGTCAAATCCAAATCCGACCCTCCCGTCACCACGATCCGCGTCAGCGACTTGTCATACCATAGACCAGGCGTCGCGTTCAGCGATCCAGTTCCGATCATCACTGCGTCTGCTTTGGACTCAATCATTCTCATCGCCGAATGATCAACCTTCGACCCAAGGTCCATGACCGGTTCATCGCGGTTTCCAGTGATGATCTTGCCGTCGATTGTTGAGACCATATTCATCACCACATAGGGTCGAGTTAAGGGTGCGTCTGGGAAGGTCAATCCAGAGTAGAGGGCTGGTTCGCCAATCTCCTCAACGAGTGCTTTTCTTAGCAATGCCATGGATTGCTCGGCGTATCTCTGCCCACCAATCCAGTACGTCGGGACGTTGTAGACTCCAGTGGCGTGCGCTGGAGCATCAAATGGTGTGATCTTGGACTCAAATCGGCGTTCCTCAATTGATCGCCGAAGTCGACCGGGGTCGATGCCTAGTCCCTCCGCGATCTTGAGGATTTGGCCAGGGTCGCCAATGTCACGGAACTCCTGCCAATGGGCGATATACAGTTCCTCCACCAGGCGGTCGGCAAGCCCCAAAGTCTTGGCATACTCCACGGCTTGGTGGGCCACATGAGTTCGCACATCAGGAGGTCGCCGCTCTGGAGGAGCAAGGCGTTGGGCAGCATAAGCAAGTGAGAGACGACTCGGTGTCTTGGGTCTTGGTGACTCAGGTTGCGGAGGAGGTGCCGTGGGTAGCGGCATCGGCTCGGGATACAGTTCGTAGGCAAGCCAATCGAACTCAACGCCGAACTCCTCTCTAAGTTCTCGCGTTTGCCAGAACCCAATCCAGCACCATGAGCACGTGAAGTCATGGGCAACTGGAATCACAAGAGGCATTGGAATATTGTGGTCTACGCAACCTGGATACTTCTCGTGAGCCTCCGAACCTGTATACTCTGTTTTGCGAGAACGCAATGATCGATCAAGCGCCGGACCTCTTCGAAGACGACTCGCCGAAGGAAGAATGCGGGATCATCGGTCTGTACACGCCCGGTCGCGAGGCTGCGCGTCTCGCCTTCTTCGGCTTGTTTGCGCTCCAACACCGTGGGCAGGAGTCCGCAGGCATCGCGGTTAGCGATAGCAGTGTCGTTCGCATGCACAAGGATATGGGCTTGGTAAGCCAGGTCTTCAACGAGAATGTTCTGAAGTCACTTCCAGGTGAGATGGCCGTTGGACACAATCGCTACTCGACAACTGGTGCCAGTGTGCTGCGCAACGCGCAACCCATTTTCTGCCAAAGCCTGGTCGGTGATATCGCCGTCGCGCACAATGGCAACCTGATCAACACAAAGGCCTTGCGCGAGGAACTTAAAGCCGAAGGCGAGCACTTTGATAGCACCAGTGACAGCGAGTTGATCGCCCGACTGCTGGTGAAGAATATGCACCTTGGTCCCGAGCACGCGGTGGCAGCGACGATGCGCCGCATAGAGGGAGCCTACAGTGTGACCGTCCTGACCCCGAACATGGTGATCGGTTTCCGCGATCCTCACGGGATCCGCCCCATGGTTGCTGGACGCGTTGGGGACGGCTTCATCATTGCCAGCGAATCTTGCGCGTTTACTCCGTTGGATGCTGTGGTCGACCACGAACTGAAAGCAGGGGAAATGGTCATCATGGACAAGAACGGCATGCGGTTTGCCCAAGGTGCGCCAAGCAAGCGCCAGGCGATGTGCCTCTTTGAGTTCATTTACTTTGCTCGGCCGGATTCCCACATGTACGGAACACTGCTCTACTCGGCACGAGAGCGCATGGGTGAAGAGTTGGCGATTGAGCACCCGGTTGAGGCTGATGTCGTCATTCCCGTACCAGACAGCGGGATACCTGCTGCCCTTGGCTATAGCCGAAAGTCGGGAATCCCCTTTATGGAAGGGATGACCAAGAGTCGCTATATCCACCGCACGTTCATTCAGCCAGACCCCCACATGCGTGAGATGGGCGTCCGAATGAAGTTGACCCCGCTAAAGGAGCACTTTGACGGCAAACGACTGGTATTGGTGGACGATTCGATTGTTCGGGCGACGACCACCAGCCAAATCGTCAAGTTTCTTTTCGAGTCGGGCGCAAAGGAAGTCCATGTACGAATCACCGCGCCGCCCATCAAGTGGCCTTGTTTCTATGGGATTGATATGTGTTCGCGCAGCGAACTCGCCGCCGCTCGAATGACGATTGAAGAGATCCGCAAGCATGTGGGCGCGACCACACTCGGCTATCTGTCAATCGCGGCGACAGCTCGAGCAGTCGGGCGTGGCGAAGATTCCTTCTGCTTGGCTTGCTTCAGCGGTGAGTATCCCATTCCCGTGCCCGAAAATCTCACCAAGATGGCGTTTGAAATGGCGCCAAACATTGGTGAGATGGCTACGATTAACCAGGCACAACCCGAGTTGAGCCTGCCTGGTTAGGTCGCTTACGGATAGATCAAGAAGCGAGCCCGGTCGATGCGTGAAAGCCAGCCATCGGTCGCCGGGTCTTCATCGTTGATCTGCTGCCAAGTCATCTTTGCTGAAGCCGTTCCCCCACTGGAAACGTATCCATCCGCACGTATGGTCACCCAAAATGAAGTGTCAACTTGGGGGGCGGTTCGGCCATTTCGGATGTTCCACGTCGCCGTATCCCAGTTGTAGATAGCCGTTTCTAGTGACATTCCAGGTCTGAGGATCGCACTCTCCTGGAAGAAGTTAACCTCCGAAGCCAGCGCCACAGGAATCTCTGTTCGTATGGTGATAGCCGTATCCAAGCCGGTTGGGTTGTTGAATGCTGAGAGGTACTGGTTGTTTGAACTCAGGACATCAGTGATGTCCCCATCAAAGTGACTGCCTCGATTGATCGTGTACGACGTCGGATCGAAGTAATCGCCAAGAGCTAACGTGATGGTTTTCAGCGCTTGTGCCCCGGTCGTGAGGTTCTCAAACTTAACTGTGGCCACGTGTAACCCGTAGGGCAATGTGTTCGCGTTTGAGTTTATCGTTGCACCGATAACCACATTGTCTTCGTTGCCATACACTTCCTGATCAAGAGTGCCGCTCAAGGAGACCCAGTTCTTGTTGCACGTGACTTGAAGGCGGTAACCAACCGTCCCCGCGTTTCCGACCACAAAGTTGGTGGTGACATTGTTTGCACCACGAACGAGGTACTTGTAATCCGCATCAGAACCCGACACCGTCATGACCCCGGCTGCCCCTTGAGCGATCGTGGAAACAATACTTGTGGCCCAATGGGTGTTGTTTGACTGCTGCCATTTGCCAGTGACCCAAATGCGTTGATAGCCGGTTCCCGAGGTCCAATCACCCCAGTCTGGACTACCACCAAAGTAGTCCCCCCAGCGCTCTTGATTGCTCCAGTTCTCGCCGGACTTTACCAGCACTGATGAGGTGTCGAACCCACCTAGGTAAGTGTAAGTTGCGTAACGCATCGCGGGGAACTGGCCGCTTACGGTTCCGGTCCGCCCGATCGCCCACACCGCATTCGCCTTCATATCGCACCCTACCGACGGGAACATGTAGTAGTAGTTGCTTGAGACGAAGGTGATTTCATCCACTGGTGTTGATGAGTCGGGATTTAGCACCATGAGTCTCGCCCCCATCCGGTCTGCGGTATCCCCCGATGGCCTCACCTTGGTCATCAGTCCGGTAAACAGGCGATAGCCTCCCTCATAGGTGAGGTAAACGTTCATCAGGCGGCAGCCGAACTCCATCAGCTCGTGAGTACCCGGTTGTAGAACGACTGGTGCCACCGCATAGCCTCCAACGTTGACGGTCGTTCGAGACGACGAGGCGGTGTTAAACACATCGGAAATCTTGTAGACGGTGACGGTGCTGCCGCCACCATTGATAGAGGATGCCAGAACGACATCCGCGCCGTACCCAACGGTCATTTTCGCACATCGCGGCGCAAATAGGTCGGTGCCATTGGCATGGTTTAGGCTGACCAATCTTGAATAGTTTAATTGCTGAAAGTTATACAGTTCCGACTTGTTGAAGATGAATACGGAGTTGGTTGTGAATAATTCGTCGCCGTCATACTGAAACTGGTTGCCAGCCGCAAAGACAGCGTTTTCTCCGTAGCCAAGGTCGTAGTAGTCTGCCCAGGCCTCGGTCGTTCCTGAGCCTGTCTCACCCTGCAGGAACCAAACGCCCCATGCGCCGTTTGGGTTTGAGTTGTCGCTGACCATCAGCGTCACCCGCGAGTGGTTCTCCCACAGATGCTTGCCCAAGACGAGGATCACGAACCGTTGATTCCAAGGGTCAAAGATCACTTTGGGGTCAAACCACTTGTATTCGTTCGCTGAGGACGAAAAGTCCGCGAGGAACGGTTGGAACCAGTTCACGTATGACTGTCTTCCCGCCTTGTCGTAGAACTTGAAGGCGTCGTTGGTAACCGTCACCACCCAGTCACTTCCCACCGCCACATCCGGATCGGCGGGTACGTAGCCAGTGTAATAAATGCCGTCAAAAGAGTTGATGAAGGTTGCGTCGTCGTTGCCAATATCCCAATCTTCGTTCATTCGGCCACCAGGGCTTGCGGAGCCGCTTCCTGGTTCGCGATACATCTTCCCTTTCTCCAGATCGGGGTTCGGACGATACATCACAGTTCGCTCGAAATCGCTCGGAGTTGGAATATCGAAAGTGGAACGTATGATCGGCTTTCCGCCACCCTCCAAACGCACGTTCTTGCCCCACTTGATGTTTGGAAGCGGCTTTGGGCCGCCCACTGGAGGCTCGGCTGGCTCATTCGCCAAACCCATCTGGGTCAGAATCAGGGCCAGAACAACGACGATGAAACGCATGCGATCATTATCCGCAAAAAATCGCAAAATGACAACAACTTTTAGTCGTTGATTTTCACCATCACTCCTTAGTGTTCATCCTCGCACGGTTTGGATGAAGTCTTTCATGGCTCCGTGGTCCTTTACTCCACTAGACGATTCGATTCCTGAACTGACGTCCACGGCGAAGGGTTTCACCGTTTCGATTGCCTGACCGACGTTACCCACGTTCAGACCCCCAGCAAGGATGATTCTTTGTTCAGTCTCGCCAACCAGGTCAGCAACCAGGTTCCAATCTACGAGGTCTCCGGTTCCTCCAAAGGCACTCGGGTGGAACGCATCCACAACAACAACTTGCTGACTGAGTCCTTTGAGTAGGCGAACCGCCTCAGAAAGTGAGACGCCTCGCTCAAGTCGGAGGACGGGCAGCGGTCGGCTAAGGGGCACGGAAGTCTCCACAAACTGAATACGATCAAATCCTTCTACGTCGAATTCACATCGCCCAAAAACAGCGACTGTTGTAACGAACCCTAACGGTGATCGAGCAAAGTCCAGAATCGTATCGTTGTCGCCGATAAAGCGAGGACTTGATGGTTCAAAAACAAACCCGATGGCATCCGCGCCAAGTTCAATAGCCAGTTCGGCATCCACAACTCTCGTCAGACCGCAGATTTTCACCCGTGTCACCAACCCATCACCTCTCGAACTTTGGACTCTATGTCTTCCGATTCGCAGAAAGTCGTGCCGATGAGCACTCCGTCCGCACCAGCAGCCTTTACACGGTCCAAGTCAGTTCGTGACCGAAGCGCACTCTCACTCAATTTGAACTCGGCAGTCAACATTGGGATCAGGCGTTCGGACGTCGCAAGATCGGTTTCAAAGGTTGCGAGGTTACGGTTGTTCACACCTACAAGTCGCGCCTGGATCTCGTTGGCCACCTCCGCTTCAGCTTCGTCATGAACTTCGACCAATACGTCAAGCCCGATTGAAGTCGCCACGCCGGAGAACTCAAGAAGCTGGTCTTTCTCAAGAGCAGCAACGATGAGGAGGATTGCATCGGCTCCGAGAACCCTCGACTCGAACACCTGATAGACATCGACAATGAATTCCTTTCTAAGGCAAGGAAGGTCCGAGGCATCTCTAGCGATCGCTACATACGAATCATGCCCTTTAAAGTACTTTTCGTCCGTCAAGACACTCAAGCAGTGCGAGCCAGCACGCTGGTATGCCTGGGCGATTTGCGCTGGGTCAAACTCGTCTCGAATCATTCCCGCTGAGGGCGAGGCCCGCTTGACTTCGGCGATCAACGCAAGGTCAGTTGTGCTCGATTTCAGAGCGTTGAGGAAGCCTTTTGTTGTGGGGAGATCGGCACACTGGGACTCCAGTTCACTTTGGGAAGTCCTGCTTCGTCTTGCTGCCACTTCATCGGCCTTAGTGTCAAGAATGACCTGCAATCGGCTCAACTTGACTCACCAACCAATGCTTCCAACTTGGCTTTGGCCTTTCCGGATGCGATGGTATCTCGGGCAACCTCGACCCCTTCTTTCCAGGTGTCGGCGCGATCGCCCAACCAAATCGCTGCCCCCGCGCTGGGAAGAATGGCCAGAGCCCTCAAGGAGTCTGGTGAGCTCAAGGCCTCAAGAAGGATCGTTCCATTTTCCTGGGGCGATTCTCCGGCACTAAGGGCATCGGCTGGCAATGGCTCCAATCCGAGTGCGGAAGGAGTTATGTTCTCCTCATGGACCACGCCATCCTCAAGTCTTGCGACCGAAGTTGGACCCGATGGAGACACCTCGTCAAGGCCTTCTTGACCATGAACGACCAATGCTCGCTCGGCCCCAAGCAGTCGCAGTGCCTCAGCCATCGGTTTAAGGAAACTGGAATCGTAGACTCCGATGACTTGTCGCTTGCAGCCAGCCGGATTCGCGAGTGGCCCTAGTTGGTTGAAGACCGTTCGGATGCCAAGTGCTCTTCGAATGGGACCTACTTTCGCCATTCCTGGATGGTGCGCGGGCGCGAAGAGGAAAGCGATCCCATGCGACTGGAGCCTGGTCGACTGTTGCTCAGGGGTCAAGTTAAGTGGAATGCCAAGGGCTTCAAGAACATCGGCGCTACCACAAGCGCTCGTTACCGCCCGATTTCCGTGCTTTGTAATGGGCACTCCAGCAGCCGCAGCAACGATCGCAGAGGCTGTTGAGACATTGAAGGTTGACCGTCCACCGCCCGTTCCGCAGGTATCCACCGACCCGGCCGGAACATTGGTGACCGACACCACCTGGCTTCGAAGTACCCTTGCAAAGCCGGCCAACTCCTCGCCCGTGCAACCTTTGGCTCGCAAGGCCATTAGCGTGGCGGTCACTTTGACAGCGTCTTCCGACTCGAGGATCTGCCTCATCAGGGCATCGGCCTCGTCATAAGAGAGGTGTTTGCCTGTTATCAAAGCCTCTAGAGTATCGCGAGTCACCGATCAATTCTACAATGAACCTATGGCAGAGCCGTGTGAACGCAGTCCGTGCCCGAACGCGCTTGCAATGGCAAGGGTGCCCGCTCGACGCTGGGCAACACGTGCCGACCTGATCTCACAACTCGACGAAGCACGGTTAAGAATCGAAGAGGATCCTGCGTCTGCGCCCGCCCTAGATGCCCTTGCCGAGACTGCTTCACTGTCCAAGCATCACTTTTTGCGGCTGTTTCGCTCGTCATTTGGTTACACACCCAACCGATACATCACCTTAAGGCGGATTGGAATCGCCAAGGAACTCCTGCTAAACACCACAAAGACGGTCACACAGATCGCGCTGGACGTCGGTTGTGAAACCCCAAGTTCGTTTACCCGCCTTTTTAAGAAGCACACCGGCCAATCGCCAAGCGAGTTTCGCAGAAATAGCAATTTTGGAAAAGCCTAGGCTCTGGTCTAGCGGCTACTATTCTCCCAATCATGGCTAAACACACGATTTGTCACATTGAGTGGGATGTTACAGACTTGGCACGCGCTCAAGGCTTCTATGAAGGATTGTTCGGCTGGAACTTTCGTTCCTTCGGCGAGACGATGGTGGTTTTCGGCGTTGGAGACCAACACCTTGGGGGGCTTATGAAGGTCGATCAGGTTAACGCGGGCAACTCACCATCAGTCTGGATTGAGGTTGAAAACGTTGAGGATATGTGTTCGAAAGCCGTTTCGCTGGGCGGTTCGATTCGCAAGGGCAAAGAACCCGTTCCGGGGGTTGGCTTCTCCGCGATCGTAACCGATCTGGATGGGAACGGCGTGGGAATGGTGCAGTTCGCACAGTAGCGCTAACCTGGGGGGAGTGGAGCCCTCGACGAGAATCGAACCCGTGACCTCTTCTTTACCAAAGAAGAATCTGAAGGGGAGCCTTCCTGAATGAGACGTCAGTCCGTCTCTCAAAGTATCCCATCGTCCCACTGGTTTGAGAGACAATCGAGGCACCCTAGATCAGTCTGCGACTGCGGTTCAAACATTGACTCGCGTGCCAGACCTTCCGACTAATCCTTAATGTCGCAGTTGGCGGACGAACCCCTGTGCTCTCTGCAGCTGTGACTTGGGGTGAAGGCTTTCTAGTACGAATCGTGATATCCTTTAGAGGATGGTAGGTGAGAGTCGGAGCGAAGACTCGTTGATAATTGAAAGCCTTTGCTCTCAGCGCATCACAGACGAGAAGTCAATCGAACAGACCCTCTGGGTAGCGACCCGGTTGTTTGAGACAGCAACACTGCGCTCTGAGAGCGCACGCTGGTCGTATTTGACCCAACTGAGCTTGGAGGAAATTCAATACATCCTCAGTGTTGTTCCTTGGCAGGTGACCAAACATAAAGACAAAAGTAGGATATATGATGGTGACTTTAGTTGCGTCTCCGCGGACTTGCCTTATTTTGCGGGAACTACCACTTGTATCAGCATCGTGCTTAGAGGTTGTATTGGAATTGAGTGCCTGGAGCATCAGCGAGTACGAAGTCAACCCAACGATGTTCATGAAGGTGATGGCGGGTCCTGCTACTACGGTTGCATCGAAACCGAAGGGGGTCTTATCAATGAGCTGGCCTACTTGCGAGACTTTATGGGACATATTGAGCCAAGTGCTAGCATTCCCCGTGTCTCATTGATTGAAGTTTTTGCCATTACTGACGAAACACTGCTCATACACATGGACCTGGCCCGATTCGACATGGTCGTAGGTCGCTTTCCAGAGCTGCAGCGTAACATGGCACTCGTTGTGACCTCAAAGTTCTGCGACCTGCACTCTCATTTTCGACAGGTCGCCTCAGTGAAAGACGACTTTCTGGCAATGGGAATTTGTTTCCTCCGCTTATGTTCGCGGTTTGGCACCCTGTACTTCGATGGAGAACCAAAGTTAGAAAACCTCGTGGTCCAGTTGAAGCTGTACCTACCGACATCTTTGCTGGGCGGACTACTTTGCAAGAAGCAAAAAGAAGACGAAATTCGCGGCTACCTCCAACGTTACCTTCCTGAAGAACGAACGTACGTCACAAAAAAGTTTAAGACAAGGACCAATCCCCTTCTGTTTCGCCTCAAGCACCTGCTGCCAATGGAAGTTTTGCGGACTTTACTACAAAGGGTGGATGGCAGCTACGAGTCTGTGCTCTCGTCGGCTCATCTAATCTGCCCCGCTGACAAGCGCGTGTTTGCAAAGCACCCTACGTTTCAACAAGTAGAAGACTCAACTGTCGAGTCGTTGCTTCGACGGGCGATAATGATGGCTTCCTGGTTACCCATCCCTCTCATGCTCTGGTCCAGCCGCCTAGCGGGTGAGTTCAAGGTACTGCCTGGCTGGAAGGACCATGATGTCCTGCAGAATAGTCTGACAGCGCTTGCTAAGAAGTGGAAGACGTGGCTAGCGAGACGACCTAAGCCTAGAGCTTCGCGAGCATCAAAACCAAATACCTAGTAAATTTACTTTAAATTTCCATCTTCTCTTAACATCTCGTTTGCTCCATTTCGACCGAAACCACATGGGGCTGATCCCCGCTCACAAAGACGTACCACGCAAATTTGGCTGGATTCGGGCGAAATGAGTAACAAAGAACGAGAAAAGCTCTGCACGTCGAAGGTGCAGAGCTGAAAATTGTTGCATGAATCTCGTGTACGATATTCATGCTGGGTAAGCGCCCGAGTATCGGTTATAGATTTAGCGGTCAATACCGATACCGGGCTCAGCGGAAAGAGCCTGTTAGACTCAATCTTCCTGTAACTATACCACAGTTTCATTGGAAGTACAAACAGACTCACTGCCCCAAGCAATACGTACTTTAGGAGAAGTGAGAAATGTTAAAATCGCATCGTTTAGATCAGGTTCTGCCAGGAACTCATGTTTCAAGTCCGCCGACCGACCCCGGTTTGATGGCCAAAGCCTGCAACAACGCCATCCTTGGTCAAGTTATTGAGGCGGCTAGAGAGCTCGGCTTGTTCGAGGCACTAATTGAGAACGACCAACTGCAGGTTGATGAGTTTTGCTCGCGAAGCGCACCGCAATTACGGGCTGAGGTCATTGAACACATAGCGAACCTCTTGACCGGTGTAGGAGTCCTATCGTCACCAGCGCTAGGCACCTATATGAAGGGGCCGAAAATGGAAGAAGTCCTAAGGGATTTGGGATATGGTGCATGGTTGCTGAGGGCATGTAGAACATTAATCTCTGATATCGGAGGTTATGCTGTCACGGGTAGTCATGAGCGGGCGGTCTACAGTCGAGACGGGCGCGCAACCGCGGAGTCAAGCGCGATGATTGGAGTTCATCATGTCGACCCCATCATGTACCCCTTCATTAATGAAGTTCCATTTCGAACAGTCTGTGACCTGGGTTGTGGCAGTGCGCAGCGGATCCGAAGGCTTGTCCGGGATGCTCCGGGTGCTCAAGCAATAGGAGTGGAGATTAACGCAGACGCAGTGCAATCCGCAAGGAAGGGAGTCAGTGACGTGGGTCTCGGCAATTCAATTCAGATCATCGAGGGAGATGTGACTCGAATGAGCACGATCCAGAATCACCTGCGTGATGTTGATCTCCTGCTAATGTGCTTTATGGGTCACGACCTTTGGCCACGCGAGAGAGTCGAGGCAGTCTTTCGCTCCTTCCACGTGGTCTTCCCAAAATGCCGCCGGTTTGTATTCGCAGATACGGTGCGTGGCGAGCGCGTACCTTGGGACTCTATGCCAAACTTTCAGGTTGGTTTTGAACTGATTCATGCGTTACAAGGGCAACAGATTCCAGATTTGCAAGATTGGGATCAGGTATTCGATGCCACTGGATGGAATGTTCGCAAGCGCAGGCCTTTAGGTGTGCCGAACACATACGTCTTCGACCTGGCACCAGCTGAGAGGAAGTGCTATGCAATCTAATCCGGTTCCGCTTAGTGCTCGCTCCGAGATGCTAGGAGCGAGAGATATTGCAACTGTGATGCGAGCTGCTCGGCAGCTCGCAGACCCGTTGGATCTCACCGTTGGCGAACCTGACATTCCTGTCCCGAAGGAAGTTGTCACCGCTGCGGTAAGCGCAATTTTTGAGGGAAGGAATGGGTACGTACCGGCCACGGGATTACCCGCTCTTACGGAAAGACTGCGGGCAGATGCTGTAGCTGAGTTTGGGTCACAGTATGACCTTGACGTTCTCGTAACAACGGGAGTTACCGGCGGGTTGTTGCTTGCGCTTATGGCAACAACCGATCCCGGTGATGAGGTTATTGTTATCGACCCATACTTCCCGCTATACCTTCGCCAGATTGAGGTACTCGGTGTGGTTCCACGCATTGTAACAACCTATCCACGCTTTCGAGTAGATTCGCACCGTATCTCCAAGGCAATCTCCCCGAAAACGAAAGCGATTATTCTGAACTCGCCCAATAACCCAACCGGATCACTGATAACTGATGAGGAAATGGCCAGCATTTGCAAGTTAGCCCGATTTCATGACCTTCACATAATCTCAGATGAGATCTATCGAGACTTTGTTTATGACGGAAATCATAGAATCCAGAGTCCAGGGAAACTTTATGAACGGGTCCTAGTTTTGCGCGGATTCAGCAAGAGCCACTCTATGACTGGCTGGAGGCTCGGCTATGTCATCGGAGAACGAGAAGCGATCAATAGGATGGCAACTCTTCAACTCTACCTCTACGGATGCGCTCCAGCACCGCTCCAGTATGGTGCCCTTCGGGCAATAAACATCTCAACCTTGCAATCTAAGGAACGCTATGCTGCAAATCGTGATCTGGTCGTTAATGCGCTTAGTGACTCGTTCGACATTGTCGCACCAAAGGGTGGCTTTTACTTGTTCGCCAAAGTGCCAGGTCAGATGTCAGGCAGCAAGTTCTGCGAACTTGCACGCAGCCAAAATCTGTTAATATTACCAGGTGCAGCTTTTAGTACCAAAGATACCCACTTTAGAATGAGCTTCTGCCTGCATGACCATATTCTGCTAGATGCTTGCAACGTTCTTGTAAGTATTGCCCTACGACTTCAAAGTGAAGGATATGACATCTAATCAAACTTCCAACTTTCTTCCAACCAACCCCTTAAATCATGCGAAGCTGGATAGGCTTCTGACCGGTGACACACCCACTGGAAAACTCCACCTCGGCCACTATGTTGGAAGTCTGGAGAATAGAGTCAGGCTTCAGGCTACTCACGATTGTTTCTTCATCATCGCAAACAAGCACGCTTTTACAACAAGGGCCAGCGCTCCCCATGAGATTCGACAAAGCGTTCTTGACGTTGCGACCGATTGGCTCGGGGTGGGCCTTGATCCTGGACAAAGCTCGATGTTTGTCCAAAGCGAGGTTCCTGCTATTGATGAACTGACCTTCTTCTTCGCGATGTTGTTACCTTTTAACCGCGTACTTCGTAACCCAACGCTGAAGGATGAGATTCGAGACAAAGGGTTGGGCGATTCGTATTCATTTGGATTTCCGCTCTATTCAGTCGGACAAACGGCCGACATCCTTGCCTTCCGACCAGCGGTGGTGCCAGTGGGCAAAGATCAGTTGCCACATCTTGAGATGACACGCGAGGTAGCACGGAAATTCAATCACACCTATTGCGGAGTTTCGACGGAACTGAAGGACAGTGAACAGTGCTCCGCAGGCGGGCTCTTTCCGGTGATTGAGCCAGTTCTTGGCAGAGTTGACAGCCTCGTCGGCATCGGTGCCCCCGGACCCAACGGGGAACTCCAAAAGATGAGCAAGTCACTCAACAATGCTATTTACTTGTCAGACGATGCGGAAACCGTTAAGAGAAAGGTGATGAGCATGTACACGGACCCATCACGCAGAAGAGCAACCGATCCAGGAACTGTCGAAAAGAATCCGCTTTGGGTGTTTCTTAGGGCTTTTCATCCAGATTCCGAATGGGTGGCCGAGCAGGCTGATCTGTACAAACTTGGCATGGTGGGCGACGTTTTCCTAAAGGGAGAACTCATCGAAGTGCTCAACTCGTTACTGGATCCAATTCGCGAACGCCGACGCCACTTCGAGCAGCGGCCAAGTGATGTCATTGACGCCTTACGGACTGGCACTAAGCGGGCGAACCACATTGCGGAAGAAACCCTTGAGTTGGCCAAAAGTGCTATGAATCAGAACTACTTTGGTCGTAGTTTGACAATTATATAGTGCAGCAATGTCCGGTTGTCATGACCGTTTCAACCTCAAAGTTAAACTTCTGAGAATATGGCCCGCTGATAGAGTCAGCCACTGTGGCACTCAAGCAGGGAAAGTCCGCATTCACGTGCGAGAAAACTTAGAGAGTTGCTCTTGAGGAAGTTCCCCCTGAGGTTAATGTTTTAGCTGTTAGTTCGGTTCACGCGTTCTTGGATCGCCACGACCTGGTGCAACCCAGAAAGGGACGTCAGTATCGAGCTAACCCAGACTTAGATTCCAAGTTTGGATAGAGCGGCCTGATAGGTGCTCAGTTTCGCGGGTGCAACGTAAACGTACTCCACGAGTGCCAAAAAGAAGTCCTCTAATGTGGCGGCCTCATGCTCTGTCACGTCGCTTCCGTCGTGCGCTCCCTTATTTCCAAGCAAACGGGCTACCCGTGCCATGTCCTGCGCAATCGCAGGCAAGGCGAGCTTCGCGACGAGTGAGTTTAGGGCATTGGCTAAGATGGGCTCGGTCACTCCTTGTTCTTTGCACATGGCTTCCAATGCTTTGCGGATTTGGACTGCGAACGCGGATGGCAATCGATGTTTAACCGTTAAAGCCTCTCCATATCTCCCTTGAACTGACTTTGGCACTGACCTGCCTAGGTAGGCGTGCCTGGGCCATAACGATTGAGTCCGATCGTCCTCATCGTAGTGAACTGCGACCTCAGAGCACGTCCCACAACGGAGAAGCAAGTAGTCCCGATGTGCGATCTCTTCTCGCCCTTCCTCATCCCAGTCCGTTTCGTCGTAGGCAGCTAGCACTGAATGTGGCGTCATGTTGCCGCAACTCAGGCAAAGGGTGATTCTTTGCTTGGCTTCGCTCATGGCACAAATTATGACCGGTCTGGATCATCTACGGGACTGGCAACTTGACCACAAACCTTATGCGCTCTGAAGTGAAGAAAGCAATGGGGTTACATTTGCGCACTGGAGCGTCAGTTGGAGCAGCGGAGAACCACAAGACAGTACGAAACTTGACCGCCTCGCTGATCAAAAGCCTGCCCAGCCAAAAGTGGGGCCTCCTGTCCTGGTGCGCCCTAAGATACTCACCAATCTCCAGTTGCACCCCTCGCGTCGTCAAGACGCTGAGATCGATTAGCGTCCGCAAGCATGTGTTCACTCTGTTGACGAAATTGCTCAGCCCACTCGCGAATAGCTGGGTTCGGATCATGAAGCAGTTGCTTGCCGATTTGAATGCGCTCCTCGAATATGTCAACGCCGTGCCCCCAAAACACCCCGGTGTTAAAAGTGTGGGCCCCAAAGTTGCTCTGAGCACGTTGGTAGCTTTCGCCTACCCCAGCTACGCATATTTCCCAGAACGTTCTGGTAAGTGGCGGAACTTCCGCTTTACCCTCATGTAAGTACGGCTTAGGAATATGCCCCGCGATGACCGACAGGACTTCCGCCTTCTGCCGCTGAAGCCAGCCTCCGAATACTTCCACTTCGATGTTCTGGATCACGTGCAATAGCGACCCATTTAATAAGAATGGTGACTCGTAGGGCGTAAGCAGCTTGGGAACGAGAGAGTCCAGAACTGCCTCTGGTTGAGTCTTTGCCAACTCAGAGAGGGCATTTGTGGCTTCCGAAAACTCAGACTGCTCTCTACTCGCCGCTAAGCGGATGACCTCTACTGGAAACCGGTTGTGCAGCCAAATCGCGATTTCGGCCCAGTCGGCCATTACATTTCGCGAATGATCAGATTCTACTCCTTCCAAAGCGGCCATGCCCAGTGCATAGGCGCGTTCGTCTACAACTTGGTTTCGCGCAAACTCGCCGACCACCGTGAAAAGAACGTCACGTGCTTCGTTCTCGTCATTGGCGGCTCGCTCGGCTACGGCGGAAACAAACGCCCACACACTTTCTGGAATATTTTCAACTGACCGAAGGTAAAAGCCTCGAAACAAGTTGACTGGCACAGATGTCGTCGAGAGCATCCGGGCTGCCTCCCGGTAGTACGCCTCATCGCCGAAAAGCTGATAGATGGAGATCGCAACCAACGGTTGCTTGACCTCCCAATCGGAGGCAAGGGAGAGGAGCCAACCCTCTCGGCTCGGATTGGCTGCCAAGGCAGCGCTGAGTACGGAGTACGTAAACTGCGAGAAGCCAACATCCTTCACCTTGTCAGCCACGGCAGTGACCTGGACATCGTTGAGTGCTGCGCCTAGTATTCGCCCAAATGAACCGCCCCCGGTCTTTTCAGGCGATCCAAGAATATCTACCGCCTTTGCGAGTAGCTCCGGGTTCTCAATGCATTGCTGCACTAAGGCCGTGACCTTACTGTGTGCCGCGGTTCCAGGCTGATCGGCTCGCCACATCCCGTGCTCGGCAACTTCCATTACGGTTATGAGAGGATCAGGCTCGTCTATCTGCATTAGGAGCCGCTCGTGCTGCTTGAGCATCCACTTCACGCGTTCATCGGGTTCAGCTGTGCGGTCACTCACTAAGTCTACGTAGTGCCGAGTGTCAGCAACCAAGCGCTTCCTGCCTTCGGACGGAAACCCATCGTTCGACACCATTTGAAGATACTGATCGGTCGCGCCATGCTCAAGCCAGCTGAAACGGCTCTCAAGGACCACTTTCACCACTTTCTCGCGAATGTGGGTCGATTGGCTCGCCAAGAGGATCGCGACAATCTGGGGCACACGAATTGCCGCCAGCCCCATCTGTCGCCGATCAATAAACTGCAACTGAGGCGGAGCCACGCGCCCTCCAACGCGTGAGGCAGGGACAATGTCGCCAACGTGCGGAAAAGGATTTGATATGGCTCGAATCACTAGCTCGCGATCGATGTCATCGCCTTCACGCGCTCGGCGCTCAAGAAGATCAAGGCGCTTCTCGAATGGATAGGTGGTGAAGTCGAAGTAGGAGTAAAACCACGACCTCCAATAGCTTGTGGCAACGTCAGCGTAGGCGCTAGGCGCCTCCTCTCTAGCAAGCGCATAAACGACTTCTTCGGATAACTCGAAATACTCCTCAAACTGTGCAAGATCACGAAGGCACCAGATAATGTCTCGACGGCCGACATGGGCACCCTCGTAGGGGAAGTCACCCAGGTGACCAGTAGCGTTAAGCACCATGCGATGCAGGACAGGCAAATACGTAGGTTCAGGAAACGACGCCCGGTCGGTCGATCTTGCAGGGTGGAAAGGCTCAAGCCCGCAGTGGGCAGCCTAAAAAAACCAAGCATCGCCTCCTTTTCGGAACAGGACGGCAGTTTGTTGACTGCCACAAGTATTCGATCAGCAAACCTTCCCGGATTGGCAAGGACACGTCGAGCAAGATCCATGTTTTCGCTCCAAAATCGAATGAGCGCTAGCTGTGCGACGGCGGGGCTACCGATATAGGCTACGTGGTCGTTGAACTGGATGAGCGCAGACGATCTACTGACTTCGCGACAAGTCTTCCGGAATGTGTCCTCCGAGACCTCCACTAGCGAGCAAAACTCGGCAGTCTCTTCTCTCAATAGATTGGGGAGGAGGGCCAACCGCTTCAATGCCTCATGCCCCTGTCCAGCTGGCATTCGATCAAGCTCCTCAGCAACGACTCGATTCAAAGAGCTGGCGTTCATACCCGGCGAATCCGGGTTGCGCCTGTAGTAGTCGCAGATGAGCCGAGCCAGCCTAATATTGTTTTTCGACATTTGGACCGCCTCGCGGACGCGAAACTCTGGCACCTCCTTGAACGTCGCTTCCAGAGCGTTCTTAACCTCATCCTCAGTCATTGGCACGACAAGGTTTGTGATACGGGGCGAGAGCTGATCGGTTTTGTAAGCGTGGCCGATCAAGAGAATCCTGAAGCCACTTGGGATAGTGTCCTGGTCGATGGGGGTAGTCGTGGCCGTTTGCCCTATGAACTCATCAACAATGACGTATCCTCGCCAACCTTCTTGTTTAGCCAGCAACATGAAGTCACCGATCCTACTCGGGTCAACAAAGTAGCAGACCTTGCCCTGTAGCTCCGGGGACGACTCAACCGCTTCAAGGATGCTCCGGCTTTTGCCGATGCCGGGTTCACCAGCGATGAACTTTATTGGCTCCCCGTAGTTTGGATCGAGGAAGAAGTCGACAACGTCTTTCTGCAACTGGGGATAGTGGGATCCTGGCACGAAGTTTGGAAGGAGACTGTGCGGTGTCTGGCTCAAGGCCATCTCTGATGTCATGAACAAACCGGGATTACTCGCAACCTGTAGCGCTACGCCTGGTGTGAGCGAGATGAGGTCTGACAGCCGATTGAGGTCGACGACGATTGGCTGGGGTGCTTGAGCATTCAGCGAAGTCACGGCCCCATTTAGAGCGTCTTCTAATGCTTTCCGTTCTAGGTCAGTTAACGCTCGGCCAATGAACCAAACGAGTTTTGACCCCTTAGCAATCTCATCTTTTATCCTCAACTGTCCCTTCTTCTTTGGGGACTTCAGAAGCTCAACTCTTGCATTTGAGGCATTCGTATCGCCCGCCTTGAACTGGAGCACTGACTGCTGGGCGAACCAGCTCAACGGGTCGTGCAATGCCGCGTCGTCAATGAGGCCATCGACGCCGCCGTCCGGCCGCCAGGAAACGCCGTTGACCGAGAAATTTGTTGCTCCGCATCGGCGAAGATAGACGTTTGCCCATGCCCTTACTAGGTCAGTGAAGCGTTGACCATCCCCAGCCACGAATAACTCCAAAGCGCGAGGCTGCACATACAGGGGCTTCACTGCGGCACCCCGCATCTGAGATTGATCCGCTTAGTGAGGTCGAGCGTGTTGGAAATCCTGCAGGACCAGAAGGACTCCCGGATTCGGTCAATATGGCTGCGGGGGTTGCCGGTAAGCATGGTGAAAACAGATATAGTTTACAGCCGCCGCACTGGGCGTATTTTCGCGATAACGAGCAGATGAATGAGTGGACATGGTTCTTGGCAATCCGGGAGGGACTTGGTGGCGGTGCTATAAACCTTACCAGTTGCTATCAGGTTCGTAAATCCCAGCCCCTGGCTCCGAGGTCGCACATGGCAGAGCAACGAATCATACGAGACTAAGGACACAAATGGCATAATCGGCGACGCAAACACGTCGTCATCCAAGATCACCGCTGACTTGCATTTCCACTCTCCCCTTACTTCGACGAGGACGTGCTTAGTAGCGCCGACTAGGTGTTACTTCACCCACGACTACTTCTTTGTATCCTGGGAAACACAGAGTTAAGAACAGATCTAAATGATTCTTCACGCCTCACAAGTTGTGTGCACCGCCTTCTAAGCTCCAGTTCACATGGGATCGAGGAGCGCTTTAGTCTGGGCTAACGGTTAGTGGATTCGGAACTCGCGATCTTGGTTTCGACCTTGCCTTTGAGGTGCCACACCAGCCACTCCAGCCTGTGCCCTTTCGCCGCTACAGCATTGCGTATATCTAGCTCGGTATTGTTCCACTTCTTGCAGCGGGAGCAGGGACACTCGGAGTGGCGATAAATGAGGTAAACGCCCGTCGCTGTTTCGCTCGGATGGAGGTACTCGGATCGGAGCTTCAAGACGTCTAATTTAGGATCCATATTGTTGCAACGTTTAGCTTCGATCACGCACTTCAGTTTTTGGCTTGGGGTGACAACTTCGACTTGAATATCAGTACGACGCTTACCTACTGGCCGTGCATTAGCTTCGCAATTGACAATGCACTGCTTTAGCTGTAGATCGAGCAATCTGGCGACCAACGCCGTAATTTGGACTTCCGTGCCGTGGTTGAATAGTTCATTCTCAGTGATATCGATCCTAACTACTTCAAGCTCGCGCAAGGTGAGCCTCAAGAGATCAGCATCAGATCGAACGAAGAAACCATTTGGATTCTGCCTCAGGGCGGCAAGAGTAGACAGGTCGGGAGAACTCCATTGGCCCTCTAACCACTTGTTGCGATGGATGCGAACGTTTTCGGCGATCCACTCAAAACCACTCTTGTTAGACCACTGGAGCAGAAAGTTCCAAATCTTCGGGTCGTTCTGGTTGAGTAAGGCGCTATATAGTGCGTTGCGCATGGACTCCCGCTCCATCTTTGCTGTTACTCGCCTCGGGCCTTTGCCTCGCGGCTCATCATCATTGGGTGGCTGAAGTTTGCAGGCCCTATTAAACAGTCGCTTTAGAACATTGGCGTCAAAGTGAGCCATCCCTACGAGCGGATCAATCCGGCGGCGATTCCACAGACATCGCCATGTGTGCTCGTACACAGTGCGGTCGCGCAGGGCCATCTGGGACAGTTTGAAAAACGCCTCAGTTACGTGGTAGGTGAGTATCAGCTCGACCGCTCTCGACTTTCTGCGAAACTTGGGTGTCCCAAGCTCGTTGACCAAGAGGTCGGCGACCTGCGGCGCTTTGTGCACAGCCATCGCTCCGAGCATCTGAAATCGGACATCTTCCGAACAGTGGCCTGCTCCTATCAGATTGCTAAACTCAACTGCGAGGTCGTCGCTCCATATCTCGTTTAGGGGGCCTACTCGACCGAAGTCGAACGATTTCTGCCACGCCCGACACTCGTCGGCGAACCAGGTCGCTCGAACCTGGGCAGGCACCGCACGGTTGAGCCGGATCAGTTCACTGTTATTGGAAGTTTTGTAGTTTGACGCCAGGTAGTTCGCGCGGAGACCTGGAATGAGTTCATTGATGTGTTCCGTACACCAATCCTCCTCGACCTCAGCTAGCCAGCGCAAGAGCCAGATTGCGTTATCGAGGGCGCCGCTCCACATGAGACGCGGATCAAAGCAAACATCCTCGCGTGATGGAATGACGACTACATACGCCTTTGCCCTTTCGCGAAACTCTTGCCGGGCCTCACTTGAAACCTCTTCCCACAGCGGGGAGTCCTCGGGCGTAATGTATTGGTGTGAATAGCCGGTGATCCCGAGTATAAGGCACTCGATCGCAAAGGCGAGGGCAGAGACATCGTCGGCGTTTACCGCCTTGCTGAAACGTCCGAGAGATGCTTCCAAGTTAAAGTCAGGATGAATGTTTGGCCTTTGGTATTTCGTTCGCTGAACCTTAATGCGAAGCGCTTCGACTCGAAGGTCATTTAGACAAAGGTCCCAAGACTGTAAGGCTTGCTCGTGAGACTCTAGGAATGCAAGTCCATCGTTTAGCAGAAGGTCTATTGACAAAGTGCTTATGGTCTCTCGAACAACCTCACGGTCGGTGTCGCCCTCTGGGGTCAATGCCAGCAACGTGTCCAAGTCTGACCTCGATCCAGAATCTCCACGGCGATCCATGAACTCGTACCCGTAACGATTATCTAACGATGGGTCTAGTACTCTTCGCCAAGCCTCAAACAGGACAAATCGCCTAGTTCTGTCCTGTAAGAACCGTTCGTATGAGAGACCCGGAGGTTGCACCTTGGGAACGTCGTAGGGTTCGCGTTTCTTATCTTCGTCGGAAAGGGCGAAGACCAACGGACGTGAGGCGTTTCGAATCCTTGCGAGGGCCAGCTCAGCCAGGGACTCCGCGATAAGTTCCTTGTCGATGTTTTCCCAAGCAACCGCCACCAGCGCTATGTTTAGCAGGTTGAAAGCTTCGAGCCGCCTTGGTTCCGCTTCAACAAGCAGTTCTTGGTCACGCATCCACGCGAGCCCCTGGCTTACATTTCCTAGGGTTATGCGAAATGGCGCGCTATTCTCGTAGTAGCGCAGGAACCCCTGGTATCCGCCAGTGCCATCTTGAGGGTCCCGGAGCATCGTAAACACCTCGCCCTGAGGCACTTGGAGCGGCCACAATGCCTGCAAAGCCGCCCCGAACAGCTCGTCGTCTGGATCATCTTCGTGCAACACAGTTAGGAATGGCCGCAGCGAGTCCATTCCTGCGACACCAAGTGAAACGAGCGCATCCGCAGCATTGGTACGGACGGTGTACGGTTGTCCTTTATCGTGTGCTATCTGCGCCAACTCGGGGACTACTTCTACTACATTGCAGTAGTCGGCGATATCAATGGCGAGCGACAAGTCGTCTCCATCACCAGCCATGCCCTGCAGAAATGGGCGGAGTTGCTCCGCAAGCCGAGGATGCTTGATCAGGTCAGGGCGGTAATATCCTCGAAGGTAGTGGCTTCGATACTCCCTGTGCAACAGGAATGCTTCGACGATTCGGTATCTCTGATCGTCGGAGTAGGAGAAAAGCACTGTAGTGAGAAAGACGTCCGGCTGGTGCTCGCACAAGTGGTCAAACAGGTCTTGATGAAACCTAGCAAGTTCTGCGGCTACAGGCGAGGCAGGATCACAAATCCTCTCCGATGACCTAGGGTCGCTCAATAGCTGGAGAATCTGGGAGAGGCTCAGAAGTGATAGAAATTCCGCCGCTAGGAATTGCGCCATCGGCAAGGAACGAAACGTGGCGATGCCACCATGTGTCTCGAAGATTCTTGAATCTATCACTTCCGCGACCCCGGAAGTGAAGTCAGTTTCTCTGCTCGCCCAACTCGGACGTGCTACCCCCATCTCGCTGAACAACGTAGAGGCGGTTAGACCCCTCGGTAGGCTATGACCGACTGTGAGCGGAAACCGCTGGCATAGAACGTCAGCAGCAGACAGTAGTTTGGCAAGTTCAAGTCGCTCGGTCAGACCAGTTCTTGGCTGAAGCTTGCGTCCCAGCGTTCGAAGGGGGTTTTCTTCCAAGAGTTGAATCTCGACGCTTCGTCTCCAAGCATCCGCAGCCGTAAGTCCAAGCTGGCCATCGGCAACGAAAACTTCGATGAAGGCAGAAAGATTAACGGGCCAGGCAAGCATGCTCATCAGAGAGTGCTTTTGCACTTCTTTCCAGAAGTGCTCTAGTCTTTCTTTGGAAATGTGCAGCGACGCGTACTCATTAATCTGATTAAGGGTTAGCCCATCGATCGTCCAGGTTTGCCCTTCGGAATCTTTAGAGTCATCACCTAAGATCGCTGAAGTGATATCGCTCATGATGGAGGGCTCGATTCGCGCTTGACGCGACACAATGCGAACATTTGGTAACTGGTTGTCAATTCGACATGCCTTCAGTGCTTTGCAGAAGGCACGTGGGTCTAGCTCTGTGGCCTCGTCGTAAGCGTCAAGGAAGAGTGTCTTCTCATGCTGATGCGCTTCTGTTAGGATCGTTCGCGCCTCAGCCTGAGTGCGAATATCGCTAAAGAGTTCGCAGACCGCCCTATTCAGCGGGTCATCGCAAAACATCTCGACAGCGGTTGACTTTCCAGAGCCCGGAGGACCAACCAGGAAAGCGTGATTGCGCGAAGCAAGCTCCTGGAGCGAATAGCCATGTCCTGCATGACCTTGCGTCCACGTTCGAAGCCATTGGAGTCGGTTCACCAAGAAATGAGAGTACCGTCTATCCCAGAAACGTCACTTCGCATAGTGCAGATACCGATCTCTAGTCTCGACCGGGCCTAGGACTCCGAAAATTAGAAATTTCCTCACTAACCCCTTGACACCGAGCATATCTACTTGCGTAACATGCCCGTTAGAGAAGTAGGGGGAACTAAGTTGACTCTTTCCACAATCATTCTTGCCGCTACCCTAGCGGTCAATCCGTTTGATACGGACTTCATCGTGCCGGACATCACAATAGAGGCTGCCAAGGAAGAAAAGTCTCGAACCACATACTACGTTGCGTCGGGTTCGATCGCTTCTGGGGCAAGGCACACAGTTACTGTGGACGCCAAGTTTACTGGCGGCAAGTGGGAGAATCCTCCAACTCTTTGGAGTACAGGAGAAAGACTCTGCGTGTACCTCGCGGGAGTTAATGGCGCTGGCGGTACAGAGACCAATGGCTATTTCGATACCAATGGATGGTCTCCAGAGGTGGGTATGACGCCGTATTTCCCGTTCGATAATAGCGTTAGCACCACGAATATCAGTCAGATGACCGTCGGCGATAAGCGGCCGCACCAATCTTCCAACGTGTACGCCATCGTGCAGCCAGCACGGTCGGCGACAACAGGAACCGCTGGCTCGGTAAGGCTGACGTCAGGTGGCACCTTCTACGATGCTGTCACATGGTCGGTGAACGAGAACGACGTCAAGTATCCGCAGATAACGAGTTCTGGAAGTTTGCCAGGAACCGAAATGCCTATCGTGATCCGATCCACAAGAAGCTACTACGCGCTCGTGCATTACGATGTAAAGTTTGACGGGCCTACTTTGCTGGGCACTTACTTTGCGTTTCAGAAGTTCACCGAGGTCTGGAACTATGCTTTTCCGTTCGAGATCACCAAGAATCTCGCTACCGCCGCGTCGATTGATTCTCGGCGCGTGTATGGAGTGCCGAACCTCGAAGGAGCGCTCCCTGCTGATCCTAATGCCCCCAATCGACCAATAACGTTCCGTCCCTGGCTCTATAAAGGCGGTCTATTCGTTGGCTCGATGCCTGCAGCTAGCAAGGACCAGAGTGGAAGCGGCCGCATACAAATGAGCGCATCGACTTCGGACGCCGCGAACATCAAGAAGAGCCTCCTGACCCTTTTCTACAAGTCGAAGCCAAGCGTGAGTTCTGGCGATGTCACCGTGAGGGCGTGGGTCCCCGGCGGTGGTTCTGCAAACTACAGCCAATCCCTGGACTCGGTTACTTGGGACACCAAGTGGGTGCTGGCTTCCTCCGGGGTTGAAGTTGTCCTCTACCACGCCACCAGCGGTTCGCCAAGCACACCGGAAGAGGATTACGTGAACTTCATCATGCCAAACGACTGCACGAAGATTGGTCTGGCTAGTGTTGATGAAGGCAGTTCGACCGCACACTGGCGGTACTTTGCATCTGAAGCCTACCAGGCTCAGTTCCCCTCGACCTTTCCCGCAAATGACTCGCAAGCACGTGTCTGGCAAGTGAAGCTTAATACCACTTCAAACTGGATGGACTAGCAAGACATGGCTGCAAAGATTCCGATGGTTCTTGTAGGCTCACTGGCCACCATCTTGGGCATTGGCGGGTTGTTTCTGGCAACACGACCCCCACAAACCGATGAGCAGTTTGTAGAGCGGTTTAGCGGCCACCCAGACAAGCAGGTTCAGGATAAAGTTGGCCAAGCGAGAATTCGGCTAGCCTACAAGGCAGCAAAGGAAGGCGATGTGCGTGGGGCTCGAGAGGCATTTCTGAAAACTGCCTCAACCTATCGGGGCACCGGAGTGATGAGCCCGGAGTTTGGCGGTGTTGCAGATGGGGCAGCGTATCAGGCTGCCGCAACCTTCAACCTGGAGGGCGACGCCGATCGTGCAATTGTCGCATTCAAAAACTTCATGGTGGAGTATCCCTTGAGCCCACTTGTCTACGGCGCTCACAAACGCCTTCTCAAGATGGACCCGAGTAAGAGCGACGAGTATGACGCGCTCCTAACCAAGTGTGCAAAGGAGCAATCCGACAAGTCAGAAACGGATCGTGTTACTTGTGGTCCAAAGTGCCTCATCAGGCTCGCGGAGATCAAGGGGAAGAAGCCTCTGCCGTACGATCAGCTAGCCCAGATTTGTAGGACAGACAAGGCTGGCACAACAATGGCTGGAATGAGAGAAGGATTGAGCGCCCTTGGCTTCAGGGCCTTTGGCTACCGGCTCAACAAACGAGATTTGTCGAAGCTTATTCCCCCCGCCCTGATCTTACAGGGGGAGCACTATTTGGTATTGACGGGACGCACCCCCACGGGCTACCTCGTTTTTGATCCCGCCCTCGACGTTGAAACTAATTTTGACCCTCCGAAAAATCCCGACTTCACACTTGATGTATTGAGCCTATACGAACTCAACCTGGAGCAATCACAATGAACGGCCCCTCATTTTCCTATCGCTTTTGCGCAACGATGCTGTGCCTTGCCGTTGCGGCGCTCGGCTTTCCGCTTGGTGCATTTGCTCCTGTTGAGGACAGCAAAGCAGAGGTAAAGCAAGCAGCGGGGGTTACTTCGCGGGCGCTGACGGATCAGGAAATGGGCAGCCTTCGTGGGGCATTTGGCCGAAACCCGTATCTCGTTGGGTCGCCGAAATGGAACCCCGTTTACAAGGGTGTGGATCTCTACACAGGCACGTTTTCACTGTCAGCAACCGACCTGTCGTTTGAAGGTGGCTACGGCATCCCAGTTAACATCACGAGGTCGTACAGTTCCAACTCTCAGGAAGAAGGGCCGTTCGGCGTCGGTTGGGCTCTAAGCGCGGACATTCGAACTACGGCTGGCGGGCTGTTGAAGTCATCCGGTTCCCCAGCTCGCTCAGTGCCGGTTTCGTTCAAGGAGCGGCCAAGCGCTCAATCCGATCCGAATCTTGCTACGGGGAGTCAACCCGCTTCTGCCGCCGTCGCTGAGGACGCGAGTGGACAGACAGAAACCATTCAGCGAGACGTTGATGGAGTACTCACGACGCCGCCCTGGGACAAGAACGTCATAGACTCCGAGTATGAGACCGTTGAACTGAGCGGCACTAAGTACGAGATTCTCAAGAAGAATACGGTGACCACGCCTGAAGGTACGACCTACGTGTATGAGAAGAAAGGCTATTTTGACGGTGGTGTTGAACCCTTTGGCACGTCGGGCACCGCGGAGCCGAGCAACATTCTCAAGATAACGAGCGTGACTGATCGGCATGGCAACATTACGACCTACACTTACGGTTCGACCTATCATAACTTTGCAAAGCGCAAGGGCACGGCGAAGGAGTATCTGCTCACCCAAGTAGCAATGCCTAACGGCCACACGATTACGCTGACATGGGGAAATGGCACAACGATTCCAGCCGATAGGTTAGTGTCTGTTGGCGACGGCACCCGCGATACGACCTACAGTTACGATGGCGACGGTAATCTTGAGACGGTAACCACCGAGGGCGGCAAAGTCACTACCTATGCTTATGACCCCGCTCCATTTTCGGGATCACCTCCTACCGATAATCCCACCGACCTACTGACGAGCATTACGGACTGCAGGGGGTTAACCACGACTCTCACCTACAAGATGCTCCGGGTCTTCCTGATGCCGTACTGCGTTGGGTTCGGTGAGGGGGACGAATCCCCGTGCGTCATCAAGATCACTGCTCCCAATGGATTAGAGACAAAGTTCGGCTATTACGGTCGAACGGGAGACGGTTTTAAGTTCAACCGGCATCACAGCTCATCGCTTCTAGGGGAGTTCGTAGAGGCCGACCCTGGCAACGTGAACGCCACCTGGAACTCGGTCAATGTGCGTAGCAGAGTAGTTGACGGCAAAATGGAGCAATACTGCATTTTTCGAGATACGTCGGGCAACCTGACCCACCTCCTCTGGAAGAAGATTTTTGACGTCACAACCCAAGATCTCGAAGAAGAGACCTCCTACTCATCGCCAATCTATTGGTATGACGACGCAATTGGGGGAGACTACTTCCCGGGAGCGAGTACGTTCTGCAAGGCGGTCAAGACTGAGAGTGATTACAACTTCATGGGTAACCCCCTTCGAAAGAAGACGTACGAGTATGAGTCAGTCACTTTAACGTCTCTTGGGGATCACGGAGAGAACAGTTTTCCGACCGTCAGCAACGGCAGTTCAAGCCACAGTTCGGAGGTATCCTACTGCTATTGGGACGCTACGAAGTACTGGCAGCAGAAGGCTACTCGCGCTGGCACCTCAGGCAACTACCGATACTCCTACACGGACTACTACAACAGCAGTGCGTCGGTTGGCAGCAAGGGCCAAGTCTTCAAGGTGTATGACGACAAGCGGACAGTGTTCGACATGAACAGTGACGATATTCCGAGCGGAACCGCTAGTGACGATTACTGGAGGTATCGCCTGTATCCGACTCTTCAATCCAGCCTGAGTACCCACTCGGCCAAGTTCGAGTACGACAGCAAGGGCCGTCCCACCGATGTGTGGAAGATTCAGAAGACACCGAATCTCACAAGCCCCAGTGGCTGGACGTACGTGCAGACGCAAACCGTATACAACGACTCGTCAGGATGGTTTGGAATGCCGCAAACTGTGACGGAAGACTATGGCAGTGGGAAGATCAACCGGGTAACGACCACCAACGCGTATGACACGGCCGGCCGGGCCACCAGCGTTACGGATGCTGCGAATCGAACGTTTGTGACGGCTTATGACAGCGACGGACGTGTTACGTCGGTCACCCGAACGGATACGAATCCTGATGCGATTCTGGTCACCTACACGTATGACACTGGCGGAGGCGTCAACAACGGTATGGTGAAAACCATCGTGGACAAGTCCTCGTACGTGATCACCTCGCCCGGTGGCGTGCCGACGATCACGCATAGCGATGTCACCCAGTACTTCACCTATCACGCATCTGGCGTCGGCATCGGCCAAGTGAGCCAAATCGAAGAGGAACGAACTGGCACCGAGTACACAACTGCCTACGAGTACAACGGGTTCGGCGAACGCACCAAGGCGACGTACACGACGCCCAACGGTACGAGTCGATGGCACTACGGGCACTATCAGACAGTTGGTGACCCGCTCCAAGGCAAGCGGGCCTTCCAGCGTGTCACCAAACTAGATGGCAGCAGCAACCCCACCAGCGAGGAGTTTCACTACTACTACGACTCCCAGGGACGGCTGCTCTACTCGGCATTCGCGCAAGACCCCGATGATTGGTCACCCAGTTCGGGCTACTCTTACTACGACTCTTCCCATCACGCCGATTATCGGTGTTTGGCAACTTACGCTTATGATGCCGCTGGGAGGCTCGGGTCACTGGATTACACCTGGCAGACGTGGGTCCCCTCGGGTGAGACGGGCAGCTATTCGACCACGGGGTACATCGGCAAGACCGCCTACGAATATGAACTGAGCGGTTTGAACCGCGGCCTCAGAACCCAACTTGAGGTCTACGGTCCAAACGGTGGCAACACGGCGTTCCAACTCAACCGGGTCGAGGACTATGCCTACGATGCCGATCTCGATTATCTCGCCAGTGCGCAGTACAACGACAACGCGAGCGGGGGCTACGAGCAGGAAGATTCTTGGACATACGATGCGGCCGGGAATCGGATCAGCGAGACGCGTGGGGCAACCACAAAGTCGAACTTCACGTATGACAACTTGAACCGAATGACCGAATCTCCGATCACGTCGGGCACGTCATACGGGTATTACAATAACATTCTGGGGAACCGGCTTGAGCGCGACGACTTTACAATGTCCACCTGGGCAACTTATGCGTACGACGACTTGAACCGGATGACGAAGATGGTGAACTACGGAACTGGTGGTATGAAAAACACCTACCGCGCTGACGGCATGCGTGTGGAGAAGGTCACTGGCTGTTCGACCACGTATGAATACGACGAGATCAACGATTCGTCCTATTGGGACGAGAACTGGTCGGTAAACAAGCCGACAAAACGATTCTATTACGACGGCCAGATGTGCATGGAGGAGGACTACGCAGCGGACACGCTGAACGACCCGGTCTATGACATGACGTACTACGGCCTTGGCGCACGGGGAATCGACTATATCGAGACCTGGGTGTGGGACCCGGGCGAGTTCGACCATGTGATTACGAAGAAGTTTCCTTTGTATGATGGGCATGGGAACATGCTTGCCACCTTGAAGCGAAACGGGACTTCCTACACGGTGACGGATGCGAAGTCGTACGATGTGTGGGGAAGCGTTCGATCAGGTTCTGGAGAGCCGTTCCAACGCTACTGCGCGAACCTTGGGCATGTGCAGGACGATGAATCTGGCCTCATCTACATGCGGGCGAGATACTACGAGCCTTGGACGGGGCGGTTTGTGGGTCCAGACCCAGGAAGAGATGGCTCAAACTGGTTTGTCTATTGCTCGAACAATCCGCCAAACAAGGTCGATGCCGACGGAAAGTTAGCTCTCAACGGAACTCTCGCAATTGCTGGATTCTTCATTGGGTTTCTGAGCAACGTGTTCTCGGCAGCCTTTGCAGGTGCTAGTTGGATAGATTGCTTGATGGCTGGGGTCGCGGGAGGACTGGGCGGCGCAGCCACGGGTGCACTGGCCGGCCTTCCTCCAGCCTTAGCATCTGCAGCGGGAGCATTCATAGGGTCTATCTCAGGTGACCTCTTGCAGGGCCGTGCTCCAAATTTCAGTAAAGCGTTAAGGGCTGCTGGTGTGGGAGGCTTCATGGGGCTCGCCCTGTCAGCAACGCTTGCAGCAGGTATGAGACAGCGACTGTTTAAGGAACTAGTAGATGAAGTTGATGAGTTTGATTCAGCATGGGCTATTGGCCTTGAGTCGATTACAACTAGCGCAAATACATCTGATATCTTTGGACCCTAGGCAAGTATATGAGGTTAGATTATTTTAGAAAGGACGCTATTCGCTCCAAGATGAGACGGTTCACAGTATCTGTGACCGTGCTTTCTGCCCTCGTAACCTGCTGCACACTATTCGTTGCGTTTGGAACACCAAGACAGGCCAGCGCAACGGGGTCCCAGACGATACAGACTACATCGTTGATTGTAATCGTGTCCGTGGTGCTAGCATTCATTGCATTTTTAGCGTTGATGATGCTAAGATTGCACAAGATTCAGAAGTGGCTAGAAACTGAGATTGTCCTTTCTGGAACAACTCTCATGATTACCCATCCGAACGGCAAACGCCACGCATTTCCGTTAAGCGAGGTCTCGTTTGAGGTTCCTCAAGGATGGTTTAGTGCAAACGTTCCTGTAATGAAGGAGGCCATTAGAATCTCGTATGCCGACAGGCACGCCATCATTTTTCCACAATTGCTTTCGCATTTTGACTCATTGCGCAGTAGTTTGGATGCTGCAGGGAGGTCGCTTGTTGAGATTCGACCAGATTTGATTAGGGATACTCAAACGACTGTAATGGGCTCTCGGATACGCTGATTGAAAGGAGTCTACTGGAAAGACTTGAACCGGATGACGAAGATGGTGAACTACGGAACTGGTGGTATGAAAAACACCTACCGCGCTGACGGCATGCGTGTGGAGAAGGTCACTGGCTGTTCGACCACGTATGAATACGACGAGATCAACGATTCGTCCTATTGGGACGAGAACTGGTCGGTAAACAAGCCGACAAAACGATTCTATTACGACGGCCAGATGTGCATGGAGGAGGACTACGCAGCGGACACGCTGAACGACCCGGTCTATGACATGACGTACTACGGCCTTGGCGCACGGGGAATCGACTATATCGAGACCTGGGTGTGGGACCCGGGCGAGTTCGACCATGTGATTACGAAGAAGTTTCCTTTGTATGATGGGCATGGGAACATGCTTGCCACCTTGAAGCGAAACGGGACTTCCTACACGGTGACGGATGCGAAGTCGTACGATGTGTGGGGAAGCGTTCGATCAGGTTCTGGAGAGCCGTTCCAACGCTACTGCGCGAACCTTGGGCATGTGCAAGACGAAGAGTCTGGCCTGATCTACATGCGGGCAAGATATTACGAGCCATGGACAGGCAGGTTCGTGAGCGAAGATTCGGCCAGGGACGGTAAGAACTGGTACATCTATTGCAATAATGATCCGCTTAATTATATAGATCGCTCTGGCCAGAACGCTGAAGCTGCGTTCTGGGGGATTATCTCCACGATCTTAATGATAATGGCGATACTCGCTGGCTTTGGCGAGGCAAACCTTACGATGGCAATATCTAGAGCAGCGAGGGACGCGGCACAACTTCGTTCCATGTATGGCCTGGGATTGGCGACCCTTGACGAGGTTGGAAATGCGATAAACCGATTAAATGATCTGGAGTCAAAATCCAAGAATCTTAGGAAACTTTCTAAGTTTTCGCTCGCTGGAGCGATTCTCGGCCGTATCCTCATGCTTGAGGCGCTACTCATCGACATTAATATCGCTGCCGACGGCTACGGTGGGCTTGAAATCACTTTTGGTGAAGGATAGTAATAATGAACGTTCTGCACCTAGTACTCATCTTGGTCATTACGATTATGGAAGTAGTATTGGCCTTCAAGTCATCACTTGTTCCTTCACAGGATCGATGGCTTATGCTGTGCGGTCACATAGCAGCTGGTGTTGCCATTGTTGCATCTTTATTAGTGCCCACTCATATGCAACTCGCAACTGTGTTAGTCGGAGCGATACTATTTAGTTTGATCTTTGTTCGGATTGTTCGCGCTATTCCGGCCGATGCAGCGAATGACGAAACTCGCATTCTGGTAAAGGATCTGAACGCTTGGTATGAAGAGGAGCAGAGGAAGTAGAGGACTGCTGATAAGGGCAACCTGACACTATCGGACATGTCCTTACTGATACCTGCTGCGAGGTTGTCGCACAACCTGACCATGTTCACGTTTTTCAAGTATGTCCACGCCACTTTGTTAGATTGAACCAGCAGCTTGGCTCACAATCCTGATCCTGGCCGAATCACCTTAAGTGATTACCAGGCCGCCTATTGTTTTCTTACAATCGTTGCGCAAAGCGCGACCACGTTGCCGTGATCGAATAAAGAGCGGATCATGCGCTCATGCTTCCCGACCATGATCGCAAGAACTTTGACACCCTCTCCCGTGCATGCGAAGGCGGCCGAGTTGCACTCGTCGAGGTACAACGCGCCTCCGACCACAAGCAGGTCTCGGCTATCTGCGCTGTGGACTTCGACGGTGAAACCTACACGCTCACGCCCTTTGCTGTACTCATTGAAGGAAACCCCTTTGAACTCTTCAATCCACCGCTACCTGAAGGCGGCTTTGAGGCTGCGCCATGACCTTCTCGCAATGGATGCATGAAGTAGACCTCCTCTGCTTTGCTTGGTACGGCCTTTCGATTCGGGACCTCCCGGACATGAACTTTCGCGATGCCTTCGATGACGAAGTCTCGCCGGAACAGTTCATGAACGACGAAATGGGCACGCTTGACGACCTGGCGCACCTCATGTTTGGCTGAGTTGTTGCGCGTGCGCGGCTACTTTTGCAGGGTTTATGGCTACCTCCTACTTTGCCTCGTGGCCCCGCCGGTTTCTTGGGCTACGGTGCCCTTGAAGCTTGGGGCCAAGGAAGGCCCATGTACATTCATAATCCCTCACCCCTCACTTCATCTGATCCTCCTCCCGTGCCAACAAACGAACCAACCACGGTGGACTGCTCCCTTCGGAGACGACAAGGCGTCGGCAGCTATGCGGAAGCGAAAATCAGCTAGTGAGCCCCTTACGCGTGCGAATCCAGCTGGAGCAAATACTATAGATAGCATTCCTTCCCATGGATTCATGGTTGAACGTGAGGATGGCACGGTTGAACTCATGTCTCCGAAGGAAGTCTGGAAAGGTGGTTAATATTATTTCATCCACCAGGGCAAGTTTGTCCTGGTTTTTGTGATTTGATTTGCACCCCTTCAAGATTAGATCGCTGGCATTGCCGAGCTGATCACCGTGGGTCTAGCTCACCTTGATGTGGCGTGCAATCTGTACCATGAATCCGCATGTCTTCCGAAGCGGCAAGCCCTGCCGTTGCGGGCACTGAAGTCGGACCCTGCTTTGGTCAAGATGCATTCACCCTCGCCACCCCTGTGATGGTAGATACGTGGTGTGTCATGGCAAAACACTAGCAGAGCCGATGGGTCGCGGTGAGACCTTCTCGCTTCAATGAAATGTTTTCTCCGCATCCATATCCTTGTTCAAGTAAAAGTGGTTCGAAGCTGAGTGAAAAGGGCCTGGCGAAACGCTCTGATTAGCACCGTTGCGCACAGGCGACGTAATCTGACCTAGTGTCAAATCTACCGTACAGGGAGGGTATGGCATCCTGCTATCGCTGCGGTCGACCAATCATGGAAACTCGGCATCGTCTGCGCCGCAAGGTGAAGACGGGCGGCTTTGAGCGCCGCAAGTATGGCGGCTCAGGGAGGCAGGTTATAGTCTCATCCAACTACGGCTATCGCATCGTATGCACCCGCTGCGCGCACATTCTCGACCTGCAAGCCGGCAAGAATCTGAAAGCAGAGAACACGTACATTCTCGTAGCCCTGTTCGTATTACTCCTCGTACTTCTCATCCTGCCTCGACTAGGTTGGTAAAAAAGAAAGACCTTCCCGTGTGGGAAGGCCGGTATTGGGTGTCACGGGTACGTGACTCCCTGAATGTAGTCGGCAGCTTTTTGAGCCTGGGCGGCGGCGATCACCATCGCTTTCGGGTCGCTTTGGATGAGCTCGAGCCAGCCAGAAATGTACGAAGCGGCGCTTTCAGTCACGGACGTATCGAGCCGGGATGCAGCGCAGCAGAAGGCAGAGGTGAGTTCGGCCACCAGTTCCTCTTTGCTGTACTCACCCGACCCAAACTGAACTTGTCCTGTGACCCCGGGCCGGTTGAGCCTCGACTCGTGACCCGTCGCGTGGGCTAGCTCGTGAAAGAGCGTCGCGAAGTAGTCGTCACCGCGGTCAAAGGCCTGAGGTGGCGGCACTTGGACGAGGTCATCTGCGGGGCGATACCAAGCATTCTTTCCCTCGATCTGGCGAGGGGGATTTGGCATGCTGCTCGCGATCATCCGTGCCGCCGTGAACCGCTCAGGTTCGGTGGGGTTTGGTGGCACGTAGAGCTCGGGAAATCCGTGAGCCTCGCACTGCTCCAGATTGAAGACGAGGTAGTAGCGAAGGAGCGGAATGCGGTGCTGCTTTCTGCCTGCTTCTGCTTCTTCGTCTGTGGCATCAGCCGGAGGCTCCCAGTGCTTCCAGAACACAACCATGGACGCCCGTTCACCCTTGCGAACGGTTCCTCCGCGAAGTCCCAGTTGCTTGAACGTGAGCCAGCGGTGGTCCGTATGTGGTGCAAGCGAAAGAAGGAACGGATTGATCCCACGGTACGGCTTCTGGGTGATCGTATTTACCGGCAGACTTGAAAGCGTGTGCCACGGCTTCTTCCAAGGCACGACGCCTTCTTTCAGCGCTTCGACAATGCGGTTCGTGACGGACTCGTAGATTGCGGTGCTCATCGGTAGGCTCCGCACAGGGGTAGGTAGTTAAGGTGCATGTGATTCTCCTATGGGCATGGCCCACAGGAGAACCGTAGAGGTGACTTGGAAGCCCCGTCAACTTGGCCAAGTTCCGTGCAATGCCCGGGTTGCATGAAAAGCGCCCGACTTCACAATCGGTGCCTTAGTTCGCGAAGATGGCGTTATGCTCGCACCCCACGACCGCACGAACTTTAACACTCTCTGCCGCGCGTTTGGGCGTGGCCACGTCGCCCTCCTTGAAGTGCAGCGCAGAGCCGATGAGGCGGTAGTTGCCGCTATCTGCGCGGTGGCAAGGAACGGGGATGAATTCTTGTTCACACCGTTTGCCATCCTTGTCGAAGGCAACCCCTTCGAGCTCTTTAACCCACCAGTTCCGGAAGGCGGCTTTGAGGTGACACCGTGAGCTTTGCCGCCTGGATGCACCAGGTGGACCTGCTGTGCTTTGCCTGGTACGGCCTCTCGATTCGGGACCTGCCCGACATGAACTTTCGGGATGCCTTCGACGACGGCGCTAGCCCCGAGGAGTTCATGGAAGGGGAGCTCGGCACGCTCTCCGACCTCTCCCGCCTCATGTTCGGCTAGTTGCGCGGAACGCGTGGTATTCGCAGCACTTGCCCCCTACCCCTAGTGTGCGCCGGAGGGCCCGATTCTAGCCCAAGGCTACGGAGCGTTGGAGAGATCGCGGGCCTTCAAGGCTCACCCATGTACATTCATAACCCTTCACCCCTCACCGCTTCTGACCCACCACGCCAACCGCCCGGACCCCCGAGAAGGTCTGCCCGCTACGAAGATGAACCCGGCTTCTACCGAGACGGGAAGGTCTGGCTCTACGGCAACTCACGGCTACTTAGGAGCAACCTGGTCTGCATCACTACGTGCTTTGACCACCCGAGTAGTAGCACCCCGGCTCCCCTCGAGTCGATCGAGGGGGAAGCCGAAGAGGCAGTGCTTGCCGGGAAAACATTGGTCTGCGGTATGCACAACGATCTGCACCAGCGTGCGGCTATTGTGCCCTTGCGCTGGGGCGCCCCCCGGATCATGGTCCTACCTGGTGGCTTCTTCTACCACCTCGGCAGTGACCTGAGACAAGAGCCCTTTCGGGCGGCCAGGCTCTGGCGATACCAATGGGACGCGCGTACCGACCTTGCGGTCTCCAAGCGTGCTCCCGACAAGCTTCCTACCTACGCGCTTTACAACCCGTCCGTGGACCGCTTCATCCTCAGATTGGCTACTCGCTCACTTCGTGGATTTTGCCATCCAGCCGATCCGTTTGGTCCGAATGCCTAACTATTTCACCGAGGAACCTCCACAGGTTCCTCTTTTTACGTTCACTTCCGGGATGCACGAGCCGTTTTGTACTCGGCGAAGAAACTATTCGTTCAACAACGCAGCGCGAGCTACTCCTTAATTACTGAGGAGAACCTCTGGCGACTACCGCCCAAGGGTCGGCGTATGCGGCTTTGAGTCCTCTCGCCCACGAGCGTCGCTGATTTCTTCACCCAGATTTTTGCTTGGAGCAACGAGAGATTGTGCTCTTGTATCATGGACGCCCAGCTCTCCTACGATTGCTCTGAGGGCGGCAAGCTCCTGCTTCTTACCCGTAATCTTATAGATTCCGGCGCAGATGACTCCCGCATATCCCTCAAACTCAAGCATATGGAACAGACGCGCATATGCCGAAACAACTTCCTTGCTCTTGCGATGGCCGACAACCGCGATCTCGTGACCGACGAGTAGCTTATTTCGCTCCGCATATGCTGCTATCTCATCACGCTGCTTCGTAAGTACCCGCTTTGTATCTCGATGCGAAGGCTTCCAGGTGGAAACAACCGACAGGTATGGTGGGTTGTACCGAATAAACGATATGTACCGAGCGGGCTCAGACTTCATTAGCGCCAGGGAGTCCCTCAAGCCGTTACGAGGGCACGGGCTAGGCCCTTGTGGCGTGTTTGAACGATATCGAGGAGTTCTTCAGGATCAGGGTGTACAGCGGACAGTTCTACCGGGCCGTAACGCCGGAAGTTGATCGCCGAGCCAATGCCAAACTCGACTTCGTTGAAGTAGAGGTCAATGTGACCCAGGGCCCCGCGAGCGGTTTGCCAGCGCAGTAGCACGCCAACACTATCTCCGTCCGCCAACACTTCGACTCCGCATCCGGTCCGCCGCCGAAGCTTGGCAAATGCTGGCCCATAGTGATGTCGGACCCATTCGGTCGTAATCATAACGAGAACGCCTTAGTTTATGTTGCTTTATTATGACTCCATAGTCCCCCTGTGTCAAATCAGCCACGCTTGCAAGTTAACCTACTTTGTTGCTGCTTATCGGGCGGCGACTACGATTCGAGAGGTCCTTAATACACTTGTGTTTCGGCGGAAGAGCACACGCGCCGAGGGGGTTATTTTGCGGACTTGCCGTCTCGCCTTAGCCGCTCCTGAATGCCACTGAACTGCGCTCCTGTCACCATCGGAAGGTGCTTGCCAGGAACAACCACGTCTCGAAACCGAAAGTAGCCTGCATAGAAAGGATTAGACAGCACGCTGCGGAGGTTTAAGGGAGCCGAGCAGCTTGCACGCAAAGTTGCTTCCACATCGGCAATGCTGCGGCCAGCGAGGCACTGTTCCCAAGCCTCTTTAAGGAGTGGAAACACTATTCGATCAGGATCAATGTGCCTTGTCTTCGGGTTGTTTACATAGCCAAGGGGCGCTCGGCCGGGAAACCAGCCGCTCCTTACCTTCTCTTCGAGCCCCCGCTGGACAGACCTACGAAGGTGTGTTCGATTCAGTTCGTAGATTCGACGAACGATTTCATTGCAAACCTGGTGTGCTTCGCACCTTGGGGGGACGTTGACTTTCGCGGGGCCAAAGGCATTGATCTTCTGAAGCAAGGAGATGACCTCAAAGATTGTTGGCTGTGAGTGGTTCATGGAGATTAAGTTAAGTGATCAGGAACTAATGTGCAAAAGCAACGAACATTTAGGCAACACGTCGCTAGCCCCATTCCCAAGATGAGGGAATGCTATCGGTACGCATGTTCAGCCTCCCCCCTCTTGATTAGCTCCGCAGCAGCAGTTCGAACGTTAGCTACTAAGGACCACCAATGTTTATTTTCATCCCGCGCAATACCCACTTTCAGCTTCTCAGAGTCCCTTTTCGAAGGTTCGAAGGCTGCGAAGAGCTGGAAAACCGGGTCGAGATGGATCACCAGGTTAGGCTTGCCATCTTCCAGAGTCAGAAGATAGTTGTTTGAGAGTCGCAAGGCATGTGTACGCTTGTCTTCCGGACTGAGCGCTAAGTAGTCACTAGGCGTGAGCCTTCCAACGCTCAGCCGTTCTTCGAGTGTCGCGCGCACCAAAGCCCGTTTCGCCTCTTCAGTCTCCGCGGCATCTTGAGCAGCGGCCAGTTCGGCCTTGAGAGGCTTCTTCGCCTCTTCATATTCTTCCTCAGAAATGCGGTTCCTCACCAACAAGTCTAAGAGCCGCTTTAAGTTGTCTTGTACGGCGGTCACCCTTACGGTATTCGCCTCGTCAACCTCGCGGTTATCAATCTCGTGGACGCTGTCCAGCTGATCAAACGCCCAGAGGCACCAGCGGGCCTGATGCTCAGAAATCTGGACCTTCGCCAAGCTGTCGACGATTTTCGCTGAAATGTAGTCCTCTGAAATGCTTCGTTTGGCGCATCCCAAGCTCCCCGTGCAATGGTAGTACGTGTAGGTTGCCGTCCGGTTCGTGGTCTTGTAGTGCTTGGTTTTGCTCGAAGCGGTCACCAGGCAGCCACAGTCGTGACGAATAAATCCGGTGTACGGAAATGCGAGCTTGATGGGCCGTGGATCGACCCTGCGGCTAATCAGACGCTGGACCTGGGCAAACTCCGTTTCGGTCACCATCGGCTTGTGCGAGGCGGCGTAGAGCGTCCCACGAAACCGGATTTTGCCGCAATAGTACGGGTTGGATAGGATGCGATTGACGTAGCTCCGACTGATCGAGTTTGATCGCCACCGGGCGCTTTTTACGTGCCAGGACTTCATGACGCGGTAGAGGTCTGGGGGCCGGTGGGTGCCGGCGAGCACGAGC
>CALMEF010000185.1 GCA_937862825.1 uncultured Armatimonadota bacterium | reverse complement strand
GAGTGGCTCCCATGCTCCAGTGAGGTCTCGGCGAAGCGAGGCGTAGGAGTTGTCCCTCGGCCCGAGGTTTGTTGCCGATCCGCTGGCAACCGAACCCGTACCGACAGAAACCGTTGTGGCTCGGAACGGATGCTCGTTGTAAGACTTTCTCAGTGCGGCGAGTGCATCAATTCGTCCCCAGCCCCAATAGTTGTCATTACCCACACCGCCAGGAGAAGCGGTGAGGTCAAAGCAGGTTGTGTACAAAATGGTCTCAACTTGCTGAGCGGTCAGACTGGGGTTGGTTCCGGTAATCAAAGCCGCCAGTCCTGCAGCAAGTGGACTGGCCATGGAGGTTCCAGTCGCCGACACGTACGAACTGTTGTTGCTGTTATACGTCGAGACGATGCTGGTTCCCGGAGCAAAGAGATCAATCGCGATTCCGTATGCTGAGGAACTGTTTTTGCCGTCACTGCTCGTCGAATTTCCAACCACGGTAACGTCAACGTGATCGCCGGTTGTTCGATTGACATTGTCGTTGCCCGCGGCCCAACAATAGACACCGTTTCTGGTGTTCTTGATGTAGGCACCAGTGGTCTGCACCGATGAACTGTAGAAGCCGCTGTAACTCGTGCTGATCACGCGTGCTCCATTGTCTGCGGCCCAGCGCGCTCCTGCAGTGAGTGCCGTCAGGGAAGCACTGCCTCCTGTTGAGTTGGCGACTCGGATGGGCATGATCTTCGTATTCCAGCCGATGCCCGAAACGCCGATTCCGTTGTTGCCAATCGCAGCGGCAATACCTGCGCAGTGCGTGCCATGACCGTTGATATCTTCGACGGCACCTCCTGACGTTTGCGGGACGGCGGTGCCAGATGCTGAGTTTGCCCCAGACACCAAGCGTCCAACCAAGTCTTCATGGGTGGTCCTGACGCCGGTGTCGGTGATGGCGATGATTACCGAGCCGTCGCCTGTGAAGTGATTCCAGGCTGCAGGGGCGTTGATCTTCGGATGATGCCACTGCTGTGGATACAGCGGGTCGTTCGGGTTGACTACCGGATAGAGAATCCAATCGGGCTCGACGTACTGGAACGCACCGCTCGTCATTAGCCGCTGCGCGTACTCGTTCTCGTTGCTTCCGAAGGGCACTTGGAGGATGTACTCGTCAACTTCTGGATAGTGGCGGGTGGATTGAAGCCCCATCAACTCGAAGGCTCGGGCCCTTAGTCGCTCGGCGTCAACTTCAGTAAGTCCGGCCTTGAGAAGGTCTGACTCTTGCCGCGGGCGGGCGATCATTTTGCCCGAGAACTCGTTGACCCCTGCCTTCTGAGTGAACAGGATTTTTGTTTGAGTTTTATTGGGAAGTTGGGCATGCGCCATGCCACCAAAACCAATCAATGCGGATACGCCAAGAAACAGCAAGCAATTTTTCATGAGGGAATCTCCGAGGCCGCAATACGGCTCGCAATTGATTCAATTAGACGACGGCACGGAGGGTCACGTTCAAGTTTGGGTGGTTACCTGGGCGAATTGCTAGGCTAGGTCTTCATTGTAATGTAGCCCCACGTTTTCGCGCCGTGACAGGGCAGAGGACGCAACTTCCAAGGCCCCTTGCAACAGGTTGAGCGTCTCATGGGAGTAAGGGGAATACGGAGCCTCGGGCATGGCCTTGAACTCGGTGATAAGCCCCTGAATCGTGTCCACGGCTCCCTTCAGACCTTTGTCGTTCCGGACGATCCCCACATTGTCAGTCATTGCCTTCTGGAGTGCCCTTCGGATGCGAATCGCGTCATTTTCCGGTATAGCGTGGTTGATTTCCGGGCCGTGCCCCGTACCTTGCCAACCAACTCCATCATCTTTCGCGGCGGCACTGGCGAACACGATGGCTTCCAGCAGGCTGTTGGACGCCAAGCGATTTGCGCCATGAACACCGGTTCTTGCGACTTCGCCAGCAGCGTAAAGACCTGGCACCGAGGAACGACCAAGGAGGTCTGTGATGACTCCTCCGCACGAATAGTGTTGGGCGGGCACCACAGGAACCCAATCCTTGTGTGGGTGCAGTCCAACGGTCTCCAGTTTTTCGACGATAGTTGGAAACTCTTCCCGAATTTGCTCGGGCTTAAGATGGGTGAGGTCAAGGTAGACGCACCAGGTTGATAGGCGCTTCATCTCCGCTTCAATTGAGCGTGCGACCACATCTCGCGGAGCGAGTTCAAGTCGCTCGTCGTAATCGTACATGAAGCGTTGACCCAAGTGGTTGCGCAAGGTCGCGCCGGCTCCCCGCATGGCTTCGGTCAACAGATAACTCCTCAGCTGCGGATGGTACAGCGTCGTTGGGTGAAACTGCATGAACTCAAGATCCGCCACCTTTGCCCCAACACGAAGCCCAAGCCCAATGCCATCTGCAGTAGCGACGGCAGGATTGGTGGTGTGCTGATACATGCGGCCACAGCCACCGGTGGCGAGCATCGTACGTTCGCCCCGAACCTCGACCTCGCCCTTACCTTCAATCATCACCTTGGCACCCCGACACGAGCCGTCCTCGATGATTAAGTTGGTGACGAAGGCGTGTTCAACGACCTCAATGTTACGGTTGGCCCGCACCGCTTCAATCACCGCACGCTCAATTTCCCAGCCTGTCTTATCGGCGTGGTGGACGATGCGGTTGGCACTGTGTCCGCCGTCGCGGCCCAGGGCGAGTCCAGTTTTGCTTCGGTCGAACCTGGCACCAAGGCTCAGGAGCCATTCGATCGCTCCAGGGGCGTTCTTCACCAGGTGCCGGACGGCCGCTTCGTCGCAAAGCCCTGCGCCCGCGACAAGCGTATCGCGTTCATGGAGTTCCCACGAGTCGGCCTCGCCAATCGCGGCAGCGATTCCGCCTTGGGCGTAGGAAGTATTTGCCTCGGCAACTTGTGCCTTGGTGACGACACGCACGGTGCCTTTGTCGGCAGCGCCGAGCGCGTAGGTGAGGCCGGCAAGGCCGCTACCGATGACTAAGAACTCCGACCCTAACTCGGTCACGGGTTAAAGGATACCGGTTGGACTTGCAAGGTTCTTCTGAATGACTTTCGAGATTTCGGAGGTCGACGAGTCGCTACGAGGGTGAGTTCCTTCTTAATCCAAGCACTGTCTTGGCTACAAGAGCCCAGATCGACGCAGCCATCCGAGGCAACGTGCGAGAACCTGAGGGGCCAGCGTGTCATTGGCGGACACGCTTAGTTCGCCTCCTGCAGAACAACCATAGCCCGCCTCCACCGAAGAGTCCAATCACAGACGAAGGCTCTGGAACGATGGTTTCAATCTGCTTGATGTAAACACTTCGGACGCCGTCACCTGCTGTTTCCGTCTTGAACTCCATCGTTAGTGAGTCCGCCAAAAGCATCTGGTCATTCGTAAACGGAAACAAAGTTTCAACGAATCTCCTGTTCTGATAGGCGAGTTGCCTTTCAACTCGTCCAATCTCAACACCATTGTCACGCAATACTGCCGCTGCAACCATCGCCGATGCGCTCACGTACAGACCGCTGGTCAGGATGCGTATACCTCCGAGAGCCGGCAGGGCGAATTGCCCGGACCCGACATTGTTGAGGTGCCTATCCAAGCCGAGGTTGCCGAGCTCATCCCCCAAGCCATCGTACTGCAGGAACACACGACCAGTCGCAGACCCATTTGCCTGGCCAGGGCCTGTTGCTCCAACTCTAAAGAACACCTCGTTGTTCATTTCGGGGTGCGCTTCCCACCTTGCAAAGAACTGAGGGGGCTGGACAAAAGACCTTTCGATCTGCTGTAACTCGATATCGCGCTCACCGCCGAGAACGGGTGCGGTGTAGGAATGCACGTAGGAGCGATTCATATAAGCGGTATTGCCAAAGGTCACGTTGTTCGCAGGATCTGGAGTCCCGAAGGCATCGATCATGAACGAATGACTAACACGCGACATGAGCAGAGTGGTAAGCAAAGCTAGATTACTGCGGTAATGATTCATTTTCTGAGTCTCCTTTGATGAATTCCTTGTGCCAATAGTTGCCCTTTTCCGGCGTGTAGGCAGGGGTTAAATCAAGTGATGTAGTAGGCAATCCTGAACGCCTTGCCCAAACCTGAGCACCTGTGTAAGTAGCCAGTGTTTGAAGGACTGGTAGGTCCTTGTTCGTCATTCCATATGAGAAAACCCCGTACTCCTGGTCTGGTGCGGTGACCTCGTCCGTAGCATTGCTGACGGTAAACCACGTCACATGTAAAAACTCTTGATCGAGTTCACGCAAAGCGTCCAAGTAAGCGAGAGTCGCCTCCATTGTGCGCTTGAAGTTGATGAAGTAACTGGCGGTGCGACTTCTCGAATCTGTGCCTGGAGCATCTTGTCCAAGACTCAAGTAGTTAACTCCGGCCTCGGTGACGATGATCCTGGTGTTTCCGATACGATCATTGGCACGTAGTAAGTCAAGTTTCTTTTTGACACAAACCGTATCTTGGCTCTTGTAGCCTCGACCATCGAAGCCATCTAAAGCGACTCTAGCAAATCTCAAAGGGCCACATGTTGGCCAGATGTAGTTGAAGGCATGGGTTCCGCCCGTGTTGTTGTCAAAGACTTCGTAGTACAGGTTGATGGCGTAGATGAGTTCAGTCTTTTTGCGGACGACGTCTATCCAGTTGTAACCTAGAGTCCAATCCTGGTCGAAACCGTCAGCACCCAACTCGACACTCAGGGCCTCAGACGCAAACGTCGGCGCGATAACGCGCAGGCCATGAAAATCTAAGAGGTCGACTTCTTTAGTAAGGAACTCAATATACGAGCAGCCCAATGTAGGGTCCCCGCTTGCATCAAAGTTATCCCACTTGCCAATGCTCGCGGAGTAGGTAATGCTGAACGTCGAATAGAAGTCGTTACCCTCCTCCGGTGCCCCGGCAGAGCCAATGGCAGGTTCATTGCCGATGCCTATGAATATCCAGTCATACGGAACTAGCCCATACGACTCGTAAACCTCAATGGCCAAGTCGATTGCTGCTTGCTTAATGAAAACAACACGGTCAAGCACCGCGTCGGCGGTACCCAGGGGCGGCCGCTTGGAACTATCCCACTCTACGTTTCCGTTCAGGCTCTGCCAGCCTTCGTCCTCCTTGTTTGGCCCTTCGCCACCAATGTCAAGTTGAACCTTGAGCCCATTCGATGCAAGGCGATGGAGCAGGTACTCGACGAAGGATGTGTCCATTGGGTCTTCAAAAGTTCCGATACCCTCGGCATCGCTGAGGCCGATATTGAAGCGGACACCAGTGAACTGTCTGTGAGCCAGAATCCACTGGAGTTCGGCTTCCCATCTACTGAAGTTGAGTGGCACTCCACCGTCGTAACGGGGAGCCGCCGAGGTCATTCTCGCCCAAAGATTAACCATCGAACCACTCCTCGGTCAGCAGGCCGACATCAATGTTACATATTCGCATTGTGCCCGGTTGGGTCGGGTAGTAAAAGAAGTCGTTGGGATCTTCCATGGATGGTGAGTACTCGGTTATCGCCGCCGGATCAATCTCCGAAACCTCCAAGGCTCCAAATTTCGACAGAATGTCCCTCAAACCACGAGCGTAGCCATCGTGGTAAGAGCCGTAGTATTCGATTGAGCCGCCCGAGTTCGATGTGTCGCTTGCAATCATCACATAGTAAATGCCCGGTGTCATGATCTCGACGACGTTTGGCAAGACAAATGAGACGGTTTCTATCGTGGTCGGCGCCCCGTATCCATTGACGATTGGAAGTAGTGCGGTATCTCGCCTTGTATTGGTCGAGGTCCCTGGGTTGATAGTTCGCGTTGTGTCACTACCTTTGAGCGCTGGCCCATAGGGGAGCCCCGTAAACTCATTGGCTTTGATCAAGGCAAGACGCCAATCGCCTTGCAAGTTCTTGCCGCAAAACTGATACCCAGCCACTCTGAGTTTTCGAGTGACAACGAGCATGTGAAAGCCGATTGCAACGACAACCTCTTCGTCAGCAAATGTGGTTACTATGTTGCGGACGCAACCGTGCGGCCTACAATAGGCCACTTCTTCCCAGAGGGTACCCCCCCCCCGCCCGACGAGACCACTGCGTTGTAGCCCTAAGATCTCTCCCATGACGTCATTGTACGACGACTTTCGCGAGAGTGCGCCTAGTAAACATACTAGATCGTACTGTGGGGAAAAGTAACCGCGCACTTCATGCCTTTGCAAGAGAGCGCCTTCGCAAGCGCTCTCGGCGCTTCTCAGTGTAACCCTGCATTTCCGGTTCTCGCTGTCGCCATTGAATCCAAGAACGCACGATTTGGTATCGGGTTGGCAGTTTGATTTCCTTTGCCAAGCCAAAGAGGCCCAGGGTCTGGATAAACACGGCTGCCGGATCGAACTGCCAGGCAAAGACGCCGTGCCGAGCCCAAATCTCGGATTTGTGGTGGGTGTTGTGCCCGCCTTCGCCAAGCGCCAGTATCTCAATGACCGCGTTGTTGCGCGAGTTGTCGGGTGTGACAAAAGGCTGCTCGCCCCACAGGTGGCAGACCGAGTTCACACCGAACGTTACCCAGTTGAGGAAACAGACGCGTGCAAGACTTTCCCATATTGAAATGCCACCGAGCCAATAAGGCGCGGCAACGCTGATCACCAGGAGGCCCAGGTAGACAATCGGGTTGCTAACGAAGCGAACGACGGGGTCTTGCTCGATTTGGACGATGGTATCGACCAACTTGCCCCAGCGCTTCTTGATGAGCGTCTCCGTGGTGACAATCACCTTTCCCGCATCGTCTCGAACTTCCCAATACTCTGCGTCCTCGTCGCGGTACTTGAAGGTTTTGGGGTCCGGGCCGTTGGCAAGAAGGTGCTCTTTCCAGGCCTCGATCGGCATGCCCTTTGGGCGGGCAAGGGAGGGCTCGCGAAATGCCCACATCATGAAGGAGTGTAGGAACGAGTTGACCTGCTCCATGAACATCCCGCGCTTGGTTTCATCGAATACGTACGGTGAGTGGGGATCAGCGGTCGTTTCGCCAAAGGCGTGATGCTTGCTGTGCTTCTTTAGCCACTCGCTGGCCGGTCCTTGCATCGCCATGCTGCCCATCGCGAGGAGGACTCCTTTGAGCCAAGCCGGTGCCTTGAAACTGGGATGGGTGCCGATGCGATGATAGCCAACCGTAACGCCAAAGCCAGCGACGGCATACCCCGCAATGAACCAGAGGAAGTGATGTTTGTGCAGTGCCCAGAGTCCATAAAAGCCGGGCGCGAGCAGAAGCGTGAACCCAACTCGATAGGAGGATCGCAGGATGCGCTGCGTCCATGCATGCCGCGCCGCCTTAGGGAACCGCTGCTTGATGCGATTCGTTCGCTCGGAGAGTTCCTTGTAACTCGAGACCCAGGGAAATCTTCGGAAGACGGGGCGAACCCATTTGATGTGCGCACCCACCACCAAGGCAATGTAGGCTAGGAATCCGACGGTTGCCCAGAACTTGGGTGGATCCTGAAGCGCGTTGTAGAGGACCATGAGACCTCCCAGCGGCGGCAAGACAAGAAAGATGAGGACGAGGGTCTTTTCAAACGTCCGATTCGGGTTCGCGAGGTTGTTCACGTAAGGGAAGGTCCTTCCTTGGAGGGGGTTACTGTTCCTACGTTACAGAACCCTCTATTGCTTCGAATTCTGACATATTGCGATCAGGATGTGAGTCCTCAGTTTGGCGGACAAGCGGCTAGCCAAGAGCCGGCAATGCTGCTTCGATCTCAGAACGACGTGATTCGTACATCGGCGGCAGGCATAGTCTCTCACCGAGGCTTGAAAGGTCCTCATCTACCCCGAACCCCGGCGCATCCGTGGCGATCTCGAACAGGACACCACCCGGCTCACGAAAATAGATTGAGTGGAAGTAATTCCGGTCCAATACGGGGCTAACGTTGTAATGGTCGTCTACCAGGCTAATCCGATACATGCGTTGCTTCTGATCATTCTCAACACGAAACGCAATGTGGTGTATCGATCCGACCGCAACACGTCCTCTTGGCGCGTCAGGTTGGCATAGGAGGTCGACCCAGCCTCCAATATGATGCTGAGGCTTGATAAAGCGGTAGCGACAGCCCTCGTGCGGGCCATTTCGGTAGTTCATGCGATCGTGGAGAAGTCTTGCCGTGCGTTCGTAGCCTTCGAGGCACAAGGCAACGCCATCAATCCCCAAAATCGCCGAACCCTCGGGAATACCTGCCGCGCTCCATGGCTTTGTTTCCTTCAGATCCGATTCCACGATCTCCCAGGGCCAAACCATCTGGGTCCGAGAACACCAAGCAGGGTTGATCAAACCTGCATTCACTAGCAACTTGGATTCCCGAACTGGAAAGTCTATCTTGCCAGAACCCAAGGCTTCCCTTTGGAACGGCTAGGGCTACGGATGATGCCTGACCAGTTCCAATGACTCCATCGGCTCCATTTGGGTACGGAAAGAACGTGAGTAGCGTTCCGGGGCTACCGACTGAATCGCCAAAGTACAAGTGATAGGCGTGAGGATCGTCAAAGTTGACGGTCTTCTTCACTAGGCGCATGCCCAGCACATCTCGATAGAAAATGAGCGTTCGCTTCGCGTCTCTGCATAGGGCCGTGACGTGGTGCAAGCCGAGAATCTCGCTCATGTGGCAAGGATACGCCCAAAATTCCAATTTGTGGAAGATTTTTGCTCTGATTTCGTTACAATGCGGGTGAAGGAGGATCCAAATGAGATCTTTGAAGTTTCTTGCTTTGCTTGCTAGTGTTGCGATATCCAACCTAGCCGATGCTGGGGTTCCGGCTTGGTGCGGCTTTCATCACTTTGCGTTGAATGGAGCGACGATTGCAACGGACCCTACGGGTTCGATGACCGTTCAGACCGCCGGTCTCTCTGATGCTGGATTCAGAGTTGACCTTGGGCAATCCACGTCCTGGATCGGTGACTTCACCATTGATGAGAATGATGGTTTTGACTTGGGTGATTCGTGTCGAGCCGTCAGTTACGCGTCTCCCGGTGTTGAGCGGTCAACTGTCCACATGGTGTACGGCGATCCGATCCTCAACCCCTTCTTCGATGTTTTTGTGACCAATCCAAACGGAGGCACGACCTATGACATGACCCTTTACCGCGACGGAAAGATGATCATGGATCTGCGCAATCGAACAGGGGTCGCGTTCCAGATAGAGCCTGAGGCGGGACCCGGCGGCATCCAACTTTGCAAGGGTTGCTTCATTTCGCTTGGCGAGGACGGTTGGTATGCCAAGTGCAAGCGGCGCTCCGGTACGAGAGTCGACGGGCTTCAAGTTGAGTTTGATGAAGCCTTCATCCGACCGCACACTCTCGCACCTGGTCAAGAGACGAACTCGGTTGAGTTCCTTACGACTGGCATTGACGAAACCGAGTTTGGTTTTGAGATGGCTGAAGGGATAAACCATCATCCGGTTCGAGGGCTATTGAACACCTTGGTGATGCCAACTTTGGGCCAGATGTTTGTTCAACCCGTTGTTGGCGAGGTGGGTGGTGGCGTTAGCATCAACTTGGGAAGCGTGACGGAATTTGATTTGGGAATCGAGTTCTTTTCGGAATCCCCTGCCACGGTTACTGCAATCACCCGCGGACAGTTTGGGGACGAGCCCGATCACGAGTTGGGCACATTCACCTGGCGACCCGCGTTTTTCGACATCTTTGTTGACTTCAGCGCGATTGGCTCCACTCAGACCCACGTCCAAGTTCTCAACAATGGATTCATTGTCTACGACAACCCCAACTATCTGGGCGGTCCGATCGTTGTCTCACGACCACCGAGTTCAATTCGGAAGTTGGGCGGTCCTATCGAGTGCTACGCTCCAGATTGGCCCGAGCCGATTGACTTGCTCGTTGATGGCTTTCCCGTCCAAGGCAACGAAGTTCGGCTCCTGGCATTGGGTGTCAGTCAGTTTGTGGGAGAAAAGACTCAATTGGACTTGATTGTTGAGGATGGGCCGGTCCTTGTTCGTGAGTTAAGCACAAAGGGGGTGTTCCGCCCGGCGTTCTTCGATGTGTTTTACGGCGAGGTGTTCGACGGTGATGCGAGTAGCCTGGCCCGGTCAGACGATGCGAAATTGAGGCTCTTTAACGACCCACAGAATCTCATTACTCATTTGGGTATGCCGACTCGTGCCCCGATTCGTTTCCCCCACGGTACGTCTGCGCGCTTCGAGGTGAGTGCGTCCCGTCCGGGGCTCATCGTTGAGTTCCTTCAACGGAATCACGAAACGGGTGTGCTTGATCCGATCGGCGGCGCGACCGTGCCCCCGCTGGATACGTGGTTCGACGTGGCCTATTTGGTTGGTGCTGCCCACGCAGGAATTCGCCCAATTGACATTCAGTTGAGAACGCTTCCAGTGAATGACGAAGACCCAGCCCAGGACGGCTGGCTCACAGACATCGATCAGGTGGCGAACCACTACGCAAAGTAGGCTTGAACAAGCCCGCTACGCCAAGTCAACCCAAACGTGGCGGGCTACTTCGGGTCCAACCGTGTGCCGGGTGCCCGCAATCTCCAAATGAACTAAAGAATCAATTGATGTAGAACCTACTGCAGTGAATTCCACGCCCGGGACGAGACCAAGTTCTTCGAGGTGTTGGAGAAACTCGATCCGTTCGTCGCTGATTCGGCGAACCACCAGCCGTTGGCCCCTCTGCGCGTCCTCTAAACGGAAACTTGAGTCTGGATCATCCACGTAAATGAGGTTTCCATGGGGGCACGTCTTCGGGAAACCCATCTTACGCTCAAGGTGAGCGATGATGTCATCGCTAATGTAGTGCTCTAACTTGCAAGCGAGTTCATGGACGTCGTTCCAGGGCAGTTCGACCACGTCAACCAAGAATCTCTCCAAGACCCGATGAGCCCGGGTCATCTGCTTGGCTACTTTGACTCCAAACTCCGTTAGACGAATGCCTTGGTAAGGCGTATGCTCAACCAAGCCCAATTCAGCCAGCTTCTTGATCATCGTCGTCGCTGAACCGGCAGAGACCATCATGTATGTCGCAATCTCGCCTGTGCTAACTCGATCCACCTCCTTCTGAAGGCGGAAGATCCCTTCAACGTACTCCTCTACGCTCTCGCTGAAGGCGCGTTGAGTCTTGTTTTCATCCCCTGGACGGCAACTAGCCGGAACTCGGAGGGTGAACGGCTTGGACGGCATGCCCAATTCTGGCACGGGTAAAACCAACGCAAGTGAGGGTAGCAATCGTCGGTGCGGGCATCTCGGGTTTGGCAGCCGCAAGGGCATTGGTCAAGGGCGGGCACGAGGTCAGGGTTTTCGAGCGAGCCGCTGGTGTAGGGGGACGGTGTTCGACTCGACAACTGGATGGCGCCATCGTTGACACGGGTGCAACGTCCATTGCGCCGCGCGGTCGCGAACTGGAGCCAATGATGCTGCAGGAACTCAATAAGGACGGGCTCGAGCCAGTCGCAAAGCCTATCTACACCCACACTGGCCTACGGGTTTCCCCCGGAGATACGGCGCGAAGCACCATCATACGATACGCATATCGCCAGGGCAATCAACGCCTGCCTGAACTCCTTGCGGAAGGCCTTGATATCTGCTTCGAATCGAACATTGAGGCCTTTGCGATGCGAGACGATGACTTCGTAGTTGCGAACGATGAGTTTGATGCACTGATCCTAACACAGCCTGCAGTTGAGGCCCATGCGATGCTCACGGGGCTCGGAATCAATCGGCCCCTGGGCCTTTGCAAGTTTCGACCATGCCTCGCTGTTTCGCTCGTTTATAGCGCCACGCTCGATCCACAGCCCTATCACGCACTGATCGACCCTGAGCAGAGGCACCCACTGACTTGGCTCAGCCTTGAATCACAGAAGGTTCCTGATCGATTGGCCCATGAGGGCACATCAATGGTCGCCCAACTTGGACCCCAGTTCAGTGCTGACTATTTCGACTCCGATGAGGGGGGCATCATCGGTGCGACAGTCGATTACATCGAGAAACTGTACGGTTCGGCATTCGGTTCGCCCGTAGCCTTCGATTTGATGCGGTGGAAGTACAGTCAACCGGAGAACGTGGCAATGTTTGATAGTGTCAATCGGGCCGGTAGCAACTTGATCGTGGCGGGGGGGGGGCTGCTTGGCGGGCGGACGGAGGACGCCTACTAAACTGGCCCTAAAGCCGCGCGTCGGCTAATGGAATCACAATGAGACTAATCTTTGCCCTGCTCGTTCTGCCCTCACTCGCCCATGGTCAAGCCAAATACGCGGTTTATCGCGAAGGGAAAAGGGTCGGCAACGTTACGATAACCCAAAAAATTCGTGAAGACGGCACCAAACTGGTCCAAACGTCGATTGACTTTGGTCAGGCGAAGGTTCGAATGGAAAACACCTTCGATAAGGACGGGACGGCCATTCGCAAGTTCATGGAAATGACAGGATTGGTCAAGCGAACGGTTGTTGCGACTTTTGACAAGGCGGGAGCGAATGTCGTTATTGATGAGAAGGGTAAGCGAGAGACGAAGCAGGTGTCACTCGTCCCCAACGCCCCGCGAGCGAACAAATCCGAGTTTTGGTTTATTCGCGATCTACCGGTTGTCGGAGCAGAGTCACAGTCCTACGTGTTTAGTTTGGACACGCTGAGTTGGGAGCTAATGGCCACCAAGTATCGGGGCAAAGCCACCATTAGCGTCGCCGGAAAGAAGACTCCTGCTCACTACACGACCTCTGGTGACATGGAAGCGTGGCTCGATGGTAAGGGCTATCCACTACTTATCATCAAGGGCCAAACCAGGTTCGAAAGACTGCAAGATTGACCCTATCTGTCATACTCTCTTAAGTGTCGATATCGGCTTTTCGTGAGTTTATGGAGAAGGGTCCGGGTTGCCGGATTTTCCTTGCGATCATCTTTGGCCTGATCCTCGCCAGTTTTGTGATCCCGCAAACACAATGCGGCAATACGCAGGGCATGGCACCTGAGGGCGCAAATCGGGGTGCGGTTATTGCCAAGGTCGGCAGTGCTTCAGTTTATGCGGCTGACGTTGACGAGTCCTACTCGAATCAACGGAACAACTACATTCAGCAGTTGGGTTATCTGCCGCCGACGATGGAAGTGAACGCGATTGCAAGCGCAACGTTCAACGCGGTTGAGCAGGCCCTGTTGATTGAGATGTGCAATCGCTTTAAGATCAACCTGGACGACGACAAACTTAGAAAAGTCATTGATCAGTCATTCGAAGACTACGTCATGCAGACTCGGATGCAACTGATTGCCCAGGGTAAGTTGAAGCCAGAGTCAACCGAAGCCGACTTTGACAAGGCGTTTGCCGAAGCGAACGGCGGTCGTAGCCGTGCTGACATGAAGAAGTTGCAGGACGAGAACATTGACAAGATGCTCAAGGACCCTGCGCAGCGCCCTCAACTCGTTGCAAGTGCGGCAAATCAGGCGCTGGTTCAACACTTCCAGACTGCCAACATGCCCAGCGACGAGCAACTCAAACAACGCTACATCACGCGGAAGATGAAGCGGATCTATCTTTACGAGGCCGAAAACAAGGGGGTTGACATCAAGGCAAAACTCGAAGGCATCCTTGCCGACATCAAGGCGGGCAAGTTGACCTTCGAGCAGGCAATGAACCAGTACACGAACGAGAAGGCCGCTGCAGGCAAGCAAAAGAGTGAGAACACCTTTGAACTTGAGGGGCTCACCTTGGCAGTTGACCCCGAATATGCTCCTCTGCAACCACTGAAAATAGGGGAAACCAGTGGCGTTCTTCAGTTCAGAGATGGTGTTGGCGCCTTCAAGTATCTGTCGGACATTTCCGCGTTGCCTGCCGATTTTGAGAAAAAGAAGGAAGATCTGCGCAAGGAGTTTGCGCAGACGAGGGCTGCCTCGATTATGCAAGCCGAACTCTCAAAGGTTCGCAATGAAGGCGTGGTGAAATGGGAAGATCCAGGATTTCACGCGCTCTACGATTATTTCCAAGCCCAGTTCGACAATACGAAGATGCCCAAAGGCCCCGCGGAGCAAAAGGCATTTTATGGCGATATTGTGAAGCGGGCACGCGAAGCGCTAACCGGTAGTTCACCCCGGGCGGCGGCCTTTGCCCTCTACGGCGCAAGTTCGGAACTATACAATCGAATGACCGACGCCGAGAAGAAGGCTGCGGCGGACGAGCGTATTGATGTCTTGAACACCATTCTTGCTTACACCGATGCCGTACTCCTCCGATTGGAGTTGGTGGACCTTCTTGCCGCGAAGGGCGACAAGGAAGGAGTCGGAAGCAATCTGCTCGCCGCTGCCAATGCCAACCAGAATTTCAAGGAAGTTGGACAGAAGGACTTTAGCGACATCAACGCAAAGATCGACTCCCTGAAACAGAAAAAACTGCTTGATCCTGAAGCCGAAAAGAAAGTGACGGAGGCTCAAACGGCATGGCGAACTCAGAAACTCGAGCAGGAGAAGTACGAGGAGGAGATTCGAAAGCAGAACGAAGCTGCTCAGAAACAGGCTCAAGAGGCCCAAAAGAAGGCCGAAGAAGAGGCCAAGAAGAAGGAAAAGGAGGCTGCAAAGAACCCTCCCAAACCAGACAATACTTCAAAGCCGGCTGAAGCGAAGAATCCTCCGGCCACTTCTGGTGGCGGTCAAGGCAATCCGCTCTCACCGAACGATAACAACTAGCCACCATGGGGCTGACCCTGGTGGCTACCCCAATAGGCAACCTCGGCGATCTTTCGCCGAGGGCCATTGAGGTTCTTACCAACGCGGACTTGTGGCTGGTTGAAGATTCACGAATAAGCGGGAAACTTCAAAGCCATCTTGGACTCAAGAAGCCTATGCGGGTGCTCAACGAGCACACTTCGGAAAGGCAAGTTGAAGCGTATGTTCGCGATGCTGCCGAACAGAACGTCGCTGTTGTTACTGATGGGGGCTGCCCAACCGTTAGCGATCCAGGCGCCCATCTGACCGATCTGTGCTTAGAGGAAGGAATCACGGTGGATGCCATTCCTGGTCCGAGTGCGGTCATTGACGCGCTAATGCTCAGCGGGTTCTATGGCCAGCGCTTTGCGTTTCTAGGGTTTTTGCCGCGGAAGCCTGGGCCAATGAAGGCTGAACTGGAGGTGTTTTCCGATTCTCCGCTCACCTTAGTCGCTTTCGAATCTCAGTTTCGCTTCCGCAACCTACTGATGTCTGCACATACTGCACTTGGCAACCGGCGTTACGCAATTTGTCGGGAACTCACCAAGTTACATCAGCAGGTATGGCGAGGCAGACTTCCAGAGCTGCCCGATGAGACGGATGTGCCGGCCAAGGGTGAGTTCACCATCGTTATTGAGGGCAAACGCCGTGCCTCATCCGCTTCCGAGGATGATTGAACTCGGGTTCATCGGTTTGAAACCTACAATGATCGTTTCCGATGCCAGTTGTGCTGCTTCTGCAGTCCGCGCATGGATTCTCGCAATCGGTTGACCAACCGAAACGGCATCTCCTCGATCAGTCAGTAACTCAATACCGACTTCGGAATCAATCCGATCTTCCTTCCGCTGTCGACCTCCGCCGAGAGCGACAACCGCTTGCCCGACTAATCCAGCGTCAAATGCTGCCGCTCCCGAGAGAGGCGAGAGAACTTCGATCTGATATGGTGCCCGTTGACGCTGGCTGAAGGCCCGTAAATCGCCCCCTTGAGCCTCAATCCACAGCGCTGCAGATTTCCGCGCGCTCCCAGATTCGATGGCACTCTGCGCTGTTTCTTTGCCGCTGACCTCATTGGGTGCAAGACCACAAGCCGCCAAGGTTATTCCGGCCAAAGTGGCACAGAAATCGGCGAAGGGACTTGGTTCGCCGTCCAGAACCGCGAGAGCCTCTTCCACCTCGAGGGAGTTTCCGATCATGCGACCAAGCGGTTGGAACATGTCAGAGACAACTAGCCGAAGGTTCAACCCACAACGTTGACCGACTTGGGAGAGCCAGGACGCAAGTGCATTTGCCTCCTCCGGAGTCTTCATGAACGCTCCGGAACCGCATTTCACGTCCAAGACGACAGTCTCGGCTCCTCCAGCAAGTTTCTTACTCAGGATGCTGCTCACGATCAGTGGCAAGGACGCTACTGTCCCAGTGGTATCTCGGAGGGCGTATAGGGTCTTGTCCGCGGGTGCCAGATTGGGCGTCTGCCCAGTTAGTGCTAGTCCGATCTCACGCGCTTGCGAGATAAGTTCGCTTGGTCCAAGGTCGAGGCGCATGCCGGGTATCGACTCGAGTTTGTCGATGGTCCCGCCGGTGATACCAAGCCCGCGTCCGCTCATCTTGACGCAAGTAAGTCCACAGGCGGCGAGCAGAGGAAGCAACACGATCGTCGTTTTGTCACCGACTCCACCGGTGCTGTGTTTGTCCACCCAGGGCTTGGGAAGCCCAGTCAAATCGAGCCGTTCTCCGCTGTCCGCCATTGCCAGCGTCAGGTCCACCGTTTCATCAATGCTGAGCGGGTTTAGGTAGGCGGCCATAAGCCACGCCGACAGTTGGTAGTCGGGAATCGACTTGTCTCCTGCCCCTTTCGCGAGGAAGTCTAGTTCTTCACGGGTGTGGTGGAGTCCATCCCTTCGTCTGACAATGGCATCAAGGAACGTCACCGCGACATCTCCAGCGCAAAGTCGTACGGCTTTTGGAAGACGCCGCGTTCGGTGACGATGGCCGATATCAGGTCGCCGGGTGTGACGTCGAAGCCAGGGTTGTAGACCTGGACCCCGCTCGGACCGATTTGGACGCCCTCACAATGGGTGATCTCCTCGGCGGAGCGTTCTTCGATGGGAATGAGGTCCCCGGAGGCCATATCTCCGTCTATCGTCGAAGTTGGGGCCGCGATGACGAACGGCACGCCAAAGTGGTGAGCCAGTACCGCTAGCGAAAGCGTTCCGATCTTGTTCGCGGAGTCACCGTTCGCAGTGATGCGATCGGCGCCAGCAACGACCAAGTCAATCTTTCCTGCCTGCATAAGTGAAGCCGCTGCGCTGTCAACGATCGATTTGAAGGGGATGCCTTCGTGCAGGAGTTCATAAGCAGTGAGCCTCAATCCTTGCTGCCTGGGTCGGGTCTCGCAGGAGTAAACAAAGACCCCTTTCCCATCCTCGTGGGCGGTTCGGATGATGCCGAGGGCGGTTCCATGCCCGGCAGTAGCCAACGCACCCGTATTGCAGATCGTCAAGATGGTAGCGCCCTGGGGGACAAGGTTCGCTCCGTTTCGCCCGATGGCATGATTGCATGCGAGGTCGTCAGCCTCAACTCGCTGGGCAACTCGCAGCACAGACTCAAACTCGAATGGCACCTCGGCGACGCGGTCCGGGGCCAAAAATAGATTAACCGCCGTGGGTCGAGATGCCGCCAGTCCGGTTCGAGCGGCCTCCTGGTTGTCGCCTCTTAGTGCGGCCAAGGCCATCCCATAGCCGGCGGCGATACCGATGGCTGGAGCGCCTCTAACGGCCATTTCGCGAATCGCTTCCTCGACTTCTTGCCATGCTGTTAGGCGAAGCCATTCTGTTTGCATGGGCAACAACCGTTGATCTAGCATCAAAAGTGCATCACCGTCCCATTTCATTGGCCGCAGACTCATGAGCAAGAGGGTACCGGTTCACGTAACTTACGGTGCACTTCAGACGTTGATTAAAATAGTCCTATGCCAGCCGCCCTTACCGCTCTCTGCCTGCTCGCCGCGATAGGAACTCAGAACGCTGAAGAGGATCGGCTCTGGAAACTCGTGGCCACCCCGTTGCTCAAAGCCGAACTGTGGAGCACGCCGGATCGCGGTTACACGGCCTGCGCTCTGCTCATGGTTCCGTTACAGTCCGCGTTTTACGATAACAACGAGGCTCGCCAGAAGGAATTTTCAGACTTCTTCAAGCGGTACATGACCACCGGAAAGGACAAGTTCACCGATTGGGGGAACCCTCCCCGCATGAAGATGCTCCAGTTTCTGTTCATGCACAGCGAGTTCATTCGGCTTGCGGCAGCGGCGAACAAAACCGAATTGATTCCAGAAGGTATGCCTGACTTTTTGGCGAGCGTAGTTGACCGGCTTTGGACGCGGGAGAACTCGATTGCCTACAACCGCGGTCCGTTCCCTTCCATGAAGGCACGGCTGATCTACAAATTGGATTTGCGCAATCCGAAGAAGTCCTACGAGCGCGCCATCATTGACGAGGAGAAGTTCATCTTCGCCATCGCGTCAGACCTCGTTGCTTACAGCCGGTTAAGTGGCAAGCCGGTGCCTCATCGAGGATCGATTGACGAGGTCGTACAAGCGGCTTATGATGTCTACTCCAGTTATGGTTCCGACCAGCCGGGTGGCGGTTGGATCTTTGGTGCTGGAACGTGGTCCGATCATCAAGACTACGTGTACGCCAACGATCCGAAACGTGGGCCTGACCTGCGAGCCATGCCGGTACCCGGAATCGGTGAGGACTCGTCTCACAGTCATCGCATGCCGCTCTGGCTCACGGCGCAAGCCGCAGCCTATCCGGAAAGTGATCCAAAGCACCGGTTCTTCCTGGACCTGCGCTCGCGCTTGGAGAAGCAGTTCTTCAATAAGGTGCTCGTTCCACCGACGAACGATTTCCCGTCATTCCGTACCACCAATTTCATGGATGGTCGCAACGGGGTTTATCGGTTCAACTACAAGGGCCTAGGCGAAGGCGGTGGACACGATGCCTATGAACTCTCGGGAACGTTCCTATTAGGCTGGTGGACCTTCCTTGGTAGCGATCGTATTCGACGGACTTACCAAGAGCAGGCTGCGAAGTTTCCTCTGCCCGAGGAACTTTGGAAGACCTACATCAGCGGGCTGAGCGAAGACCGACGGGTTGAGATCAACACAACCAAGGCGAACAACGAGCGGGGGCTTCTATGCCGCCTAGCCGCCCGGATTGGCGGGCCCCGCTAACTAGAGGGCTCCCGCAAACGTCCGAGGGGATTCACTGTTCTCTTCGATTAGGTTCGCAGGAACCTGCGGTCAGTTCTTGGGGGTTGCCCCCAATGGCACTTCCATTCGCCTGTTTACTGAGGTGTTCTTGGCGAAAGGTGATGGGCTTGGACTAGTTGCTGAGTAGTTCTCACATTACTATGCCGCTGGCAAGGCAATTTGTCAATACCGGTTTTTAGGAAGTCAGCAAACTACGTCTTGGCTAGTTAAGCGCAACCAACTCTGGCTTAGAAAACCCATGTGCTCCCGGTCGAGTTGAGTACCTTATGAGCTCAACCTCCTTATCGCCAGCTCGTCTTAAAAATATGATATCATCTTGCGAAGTAGTTACGAAAGCGCCACTGTAGCCACCGGGTACCCTTATTGGGACTTGCTGCCCAGTGAGTGGTTCAGCAAAGTTGAAAGAATGTCCGTCATTTTGCAGTAATAGGCGGACTGTCAAATGCCTTGTTGAAAGGGTCCTCTGGGACTTTGCTGCAATAAGTTTTGGCTCGTTCGGTCCTTTTGGATCAATCTTTAGAACATCAGTCGAGTAAGATTCTGGTCGGAATGAAGAGAACTCTACTCCGGATGCTCCTACCCCACTTGACTGCAGGCCTATCGAATCCGCTTCAAGTTTCGTTAACCTCTGCGCCTCGCGTCCATCGTAAGTCATGGAATACACATCCATTTTTCTGTCCTCTAACGGTGCTAGGCCCCATAGAAACCTGCGGCCAGTCTCACGCGTGAACAAAAGCCGGGATCCGAACTCAAAGAATACGGGTTGATCGTAACGAAATCGCGAATCAGCCCTTGCTAACCGTACTTCGCTTCCCCCGTTTCTCCGAACCCAAATGCAGTCATCTCTAACAAAGGCGAGGTCGCCTGTTCCATCCATGATGTCGGGCGAAGTACCCTTGGTTACGAGGACGGCATTTGGTTTTCCGTTACCCTTACGATAGATATTGTCGCCGAGGGCAAAAACAACGTTTCCAGAAGAGTCGGCCGAAAGCCCCTTGATGCGTGTGCCCTCATCGAAGAAGGGTCTCCAAATGGCTATGCACAGAAGTGCCGCAACAAGGCCAATCCCGACACACTGCCAAGTTTTCATATCGGCATGTGCACTGGGTCAGCGCACCCCAAGCAGGCCCAAGCGAGCATCAGTGTCTGCGCCAATCTGCATTTGAGATCAAACTTGCCGCAAGGAGCGGCTAAGAGGCACATGCACAACTGGCATTGACACCTCCTTTTAATCAATGGGTTTGACCACTCTTTGAGGCCTTTAAGGCAAGCATCATGTACTTTGCAACATTGGTCAACCTTATCAACTGGTTCGAGATGGCTTGTCCTCGGACCACAGTAGTTTCCGTAACCCGGCCATGTCCCACTCGGATCAATCATCATCGTCGGTGAGTTTCTTGTATAATCGTACAAGTTCACAGCAGGCATGGGGTCCCAGGTGAAGAACCTTCCATAGGCAGGCACGTAGTAACGAACCCCAAGGAGGAGCATATCGAACTGACAGCCCATCGCGCCGTCGTCGTAGTATCCCCATTGTCCGACATACATGTACGGGTTCACGCTTGATCCCGTTGAAGACAGCAAGTTCCCAAAGGCAGAGTAAACATACGTATCAGTAATGTTCTCACTCGCATCGGTTAGGGCAACAGTACTGCCCAGTCCATCAAAGTGGAAGTACCGCTTTGTGCTCTCCCTATTTGACGAGATCAGCC
>CALMEF010000184.1 GCA_937862825.1 uncultured Armatimonadota bacterium | reverse complement strand
GGATTCCTGGGAGCGAGGAGTCTGGGCCATTGTCGATGCCATGGAAGTCGTAACCAGTGCCGGCATCGGGTTGGGCGGGGTCGCTGGGCGCGGAGCCGCTGACGCCGAACACGCCAATGTTCTGACCTGCATTGGTTCCAGTCTGAAGGTTTTCGAACGTGATTCCCGTCAGTGTTCGGGTTTGGTCTATGGGCGACAGGACAACGTCAACGTGATAAAGCCGGGGATTACCAGATGGGTTTTCAAAGGTTCCCGAAGTGCGGTTGACCCGGCCAAAACCGTTGATGGCAAATCCGGTTTGGTTGAAGTTGTCGCCTGCGGTGAACGTACCGGTCACGTCTGCACCACTGGTGAAATGCAAGGTGTAACGGCCGGGCAGACTGCCATTGAAGCCCGTAACCAAGAAGGCCAGAGTGCCAAACGAGGCAGGGGTGCTCAGCGAGAACAGGGCCGAGGAAGTTCCCACGGCTGGTGGTTGAAGCCGAATGACGTTGTTGCCACTGTGAGGCTGCAACTCAAACGTGGTCGAGTTGTTGGCGGCGCTTGAAAACGCAAAATTGGGGAGTCCGACCTCTGGATTGGAGAAGTTGAATCCGGCCGAATGGTACACGAACGTGCCATCCAGGGTGTCGGTTGTTGAAGCCTGGATTCCGGCAGGAGATGAATCGATGCCGTTGGCGATTCCATCGAAGTTGTATCCCGTGCCAGCGATCGGGTTTTGTTGAGCAAATGCACTGACAGTGAGCAGTGCAACAAGAATAAGCGTTGAACTCTTCATTTGTCCCTCCTTTGGGTGATGTCATCTTACGCCCTTTTTGGCAGTTTGGGGAATCTATGTTGTAATCTTCGCAAGATGCATATTGTTGCGGATGCCTCTAGTGGACCCAAAGTGGTTTTGGCGCATGGGGCAGGAAGCCACTTGGAGCACCCGACCCTTCTTTGGCTGAGTGAAATCGTTCGCGAGGCGGGAGGGAGCGTGGTCCGCTTCAACTTTGGTTACCGTGAGGCAGGGAAGTCGATGCCTGACCGAATGCCCAAGTTGGTGGAGGAGTATCGTGAGGTTGTGCGGGAGATTCAACCGGCCGTGATTGGTGGGCACTCCATGGGCGGAAGGGTGGCCTCGATGCTCTTGGCGGAAGAACCAGTCGCCTCTGGTCTGCTGTTGTTTGGGTACCCGCTCCATCCCCCCGACAAGCCTCATCAACTTCGAGCGGATCACTTGCCAAAGATTCAGGTGCCTGTGCTTCAACTTAGCGGGACTGAGGACGAGTTTTGTCGTCGTGATCTGATGGAAGAGGTTCATGCAGGGCTCGATCACGACCTGTGGCGGTTGACTTGGCTAAACGGGGCCCGTCACAGTTACTCGGTGAAGAAGTCTAGCGGAAGTAGCAAGATTGAGATTCGACGAACAATGTTGGACGCAGTCCGCACGTGGCTCAGAGCCCTGCAGGTGACTGAAAATCTGAAAGAGTTAAACAGGTAAGAGGGTAACTATTTTGCTGAAATTTTAATTTATTTGATATACAATGTTTCTTATGGGAAAGAGCAGCGCTTCGCCCGGAGCCTTCGGTGGCTTCGCAGCCATTGGATTTATCGTCGTCTTGGGAATGAACCCCGCACATTCAGGACAGACTGGTGCCCTGGTAAGAGTACAGTCGTCAACGCCAGGCGTTGCTCAAACTGGCAATTCTAATGTGTCAGGTGTTGTGCGCGCGGGAAACTTTGTGGGTCAAGGGGGGCAGGTAACGAACGTAAACGCTGCGCTTTTCAATGGCTTGCCTGACACCGCGTTCGCTAAACTTGCCGCGAACAACACCTTCGCGGGAGCAAACACCTTCAGCAATCCCTCCAACTCGTTTACCGGGATAGGGACTGGACTGACTGCTTTACATGCTACGAATGTAACGAGCGGAACCTTGGATGATGCCCGCCTACCGAACACGGTTGTTCGGCTCAGTTCGGCGCAGACGATTCCTGGTGTCAAGACGTTCAGCAACAGTTTCATCGTCACACCTGGGGCTGCTTCAGGTCGCGTTCTAACTTCAGACGCGAGTGGAATCGCCACTTGGCAGGTTCCATCCGGTAGCCCAAGTGGGGCGGCAGGTGGGGATCTAACTGGGACTTATCCCAACCCGACGCTTGCCGTGCTCCAAAGTTCCTTGGCAAAGGTCTCTGGGGGGCACATGGTCGCTACCGGCGGGAACATTGGCATAGGAACGTCGACGCCGAACGCAAAACTAGGGGTCAACGGAACGATCCGCACGAACGAGTTCGACGTTTATCTCCGGGGCGGCACGGACACTAACCATGGAATTGGATGGTACGGGTCTGGGAAGTCGTTTGGCGGCGTGGAGCCTGACGGACCCGTTCTCTACGGTTTTGGAGGAGGAGCATTGGGGCTAAACCAGGGCGGTAACCGATCGGTTCAGATGCAGTGGACGTCAAGTGGCATTACGGCTAACGTGCCGACGACAATTAGCACGTCGAACCAAGTGCCATTGTTGTTACAAAGTTCAGACTTGAATTTGGCACGCCTTGGGATTCAGAACACAAGCGCAAACGGCAAGCGCTGGGACATTCTTGTTGCCTCAAGTGGGCTCTTCATCCGCAATGAAACTGATAACATTACTGGTGTAGCAATAAGTGACCAAGGCGCTGTAAAGCTTGGCAATGGCAGTAACTATGGGAAGTTAAGCGTGTTCAATGAGCTTGGACAAGGGGTAGTTGTGAACGTCAACGGGGTTGATCTGAATTCATTACCTTGGTTCACCAGTCAGCGGGTTGGCCTCACGGGTGCAGCTCGATCAGACACTGGGTTCGACGAGTCCGTCATTGGTGTTGGGGGGCATGCCGTCAGCACTTCGCAGGCAGGCACCTCAGTCGGAGTTTTGGGTGAGGCGTATAGCCAGGGGGTCAACTATGGCGTTTATGGAACCGCGACGGGGGGTATTTCTAACTTTGCCGGATACTTTAGTGGAAATCTGTATGCCCAGTCTGCGTCGTCGTCAATAAAGGCGTTTGTCATTGATCATCCCGACGACCCTGAGAACAGGTACTTGGAGCACTCCAGTATTGAGAGTGATCAGCGCATGAACGTCTATCGTGGCGAGGTTCGTACCAATGCCAAGGGGTTTGCGACGGTGACCGTCCCAAGATGGTTCGCATCACTGAATCGAAATCCCCAATACTCGCTCACCGTAGTGGCAGATAGAGACGATCAAGCATTCGTGAGGGCGATGGTTTCCAAACCGCTATCTAATGGGGAGTTTGTTATTCGGACCTCTGCAGGAAACACACAAGTCCACTGGATGCTTACGGGGGAACGCCATGATCCCGTCGCGAATCATTACCCGCTACAAGTTGAACGTGCCAAGAAGCCCCACGAACGAGGCTACTATCTTAACCCCGAGGCATACGGCTTAGGTGACAAGCACGCGACCGACCCAATTCGGAGGAAGCGATGATGCGCAGGCGCGTTGCCCTGACAGTTGGTCTGCTTACCGTCGTTGGCGCAACCGTCGTTGCGCAAAGCGGCGCGTTACTGCGATTACAACTCAGTACGCCGGGAACGATGCAAGTCGGTCATGTAAACCTCACGGGCACAGTTCGCGCTGGTTCCTTTGTTGGGAACGGAAGCGGACTTACTAACGTTTCTGCGTTCACCCTTCTAGGAAACAGCCAATCGGTGTTTGGCCGCTTAAGTGGCACTTTCTTCTATCCGGGGGTCAACTCATTTCCGAACTCTGCCAACTCGTTTACTGGTAACGGGTCTGCGCTTACCGCGCTCTCCGCGAGCGCCTTTGGTTCAGGAAATCTGCCTGACGCTCGGATTGGAGCAAACATTGCTCTGACGACTGGAGCCCAAACCTTCACCAATCGACAGATTTTTACAAATGGACTTGTTATGTCGCTGGCACCCTCTGCTGGCCACGTACTCACGTCGAACGCTTCCGGCTTGGCAAGTTGGCAACCTCAAAGCTATCCCTCTTCGGGCGCGGCAGGCGGCGATTTTGCTGGAAGTTATCCCAGCCCACTCATCTCAACGAATGGTGCGCTGCTCAACAAGGTGTCTCAGTTCACGATGACTGTAAACGGTTTCCAGATAGGAATTGATCGTGGGCTGCCGAATGCCAGGCTTGACATCCTCGGAGCACTTAGAGTGTTTGATCAGGACTTCTTAAGCCGAAGTGGTACCGATCTCAATCATGGGCTTGGTTGGTATGGGCCCGGGCGAACGGTCGGCCCCTTCACCCAGGACGGACCCGTAGCATATGGTGCGAATGGAGGCGGGTTGGGAATCAATCAGGGTGGTAATCGGACGATGATCGCCTCTTGGAACCTGAACGGCCTCTTGCTGCAACGTCCGATCACTTCCCCGGGGGCTCTGGTGCGAAGCTCCAATACGGGAGGAACATGGGTTGACCTGCGAAAATCAAACAGCTGGCATTGGAATATGATATCAACTGGCTCGAGCAACGGTGAGCAGGCGGGCAAAATCCTGTTTCGTAATGCCTATCAGAGCACAGTACCACTAACGATTGACGCTCAATGGAACGTGGGCCTAAGTCAACCGTTCCCATCTGCTCGTCTGGAGGTGAA
>CALMEF010000183.1 GCA_937862825.1 uncultured Armatimonadota bacterium | reverse complement strand
CGGATGATTGGGAGAATCGCGTCGTAGTTGCCGGAGTCGAAGAACGAGTCGCCTCGAACCCAGAGGATGCCCGCGACCATCTCGCGAAAGCCAGCAAGGGCGAACAGCAACTGCTCGCTGCTCAGTCCACTGGCGATCGACGTTGAGGCCGTGTTATAGTCGCGCTTCCACTTGGGATAGATCACTCCCGAGTGCAGTACGCCTTGGACCACCATAAGCCCTGCGAGCAGGGCCAGCAACTTTCCTCGATTCTTGGCAAGCATCTTTTAAACCTCGCGTCTCTCGAAGATGATCATTCCCGCCACGAGCAAGGCCACGATGTACACCAGCCCGTAAGCGGTTGTCATTAGGTAATACGTTGACGGATTGCTGATCGTCGACCCCGGGTTGATCAACGGGTTTTGAACGTTATAGTTCGCAAAGTTGGGCAACAGCACGTTGACCACTTGAGCGGCAACCTTGGCGACCTGCGGTGTGCTCTGACTCTTGGCGAGGGTATCGAAGAACGGGTTGAAGAGCGTTCCGACGAGGTAGGCACCACCAGCCAAGAAGAAGTTGACCAACGGCGAGACGAACGTCGAGAAGAAGATCGCCACTGCCGCGAGAAGGCTCATCTGGATGAAGAACATCGCGGGTCCTTGCACCAGTCGGCCTATCGTCTGCGGATCGAAGCCCTGCTGAAGCGAATAAACGAAGACCAAAACCGCAGTCATCAGCGACATCATGAGGCCCAAAGCAAGGACTGCACCGAGGTACTTTCCAACCAGGAACTGCCAGCGCTGAACCGGTTTGCTCAGGATCGTGTAGATCGTTCTGCGCTCGATTTCGTTCGGGATCATGTAGACGGTAAGCACGATCGCGATGACCGCGCTGGTCAACTGAATAATGCCGAGCATCATGCCCTGCAAAACCGTCGTCTCTTGTCGGGCAGAGAGAACTCCCAGACCAGGAGCCACGACCATGAAGATCACGCCGATGAGCAGGATGATGAGGAGAACCTTTCGTCGGATGGCTTCGCCGACGGTGGTTGAAGCGATTGCCCAAACAGCTCTCATCGGTTTGCTCCCACGTTAGTAACCGTCTCCACGAAGAGGTCTTCCAAGCGCTTCTTGCGTGGAATGACGCTGATCACGTTGGCCTTCTGGCCCCTCAACGCATCTAGAACTTGATTCACGTCGTTATCTTCTGGCATGTCCATCAGGAGTCCGTCTGGCAGATGGCGAATATTCGTGTCGGCCAAGTTGAGTCCCTTGAGATACTCCTCAGAAACTCCGTTGACGCTGATTTCGGTTCGTCCACCTCGGAGCAGGTCCGTGAGTTTGCCTTGGCGCTCGATAATGCCCTTGTTGATGATCGCAACTCGGTCGCAGATCAGTTCGACCTCGCTCAACTCGTGGGACGAGATGAAGACCGTTCGGCCCTCGTCTCGGAAACTCAAGATGAGGTCTCGAATCTCTCGGTGAGCGATGGGGTCAAGTCCACCAGTTGGCTCGTCAAGGAACAACAATTTCGGATCGTTTAGCAGGCTTTGCGCGAGTCCGATTCGTTGCTGCATGCCCTTGGAGTATTGAGAGATTGTCTTTGCCTTGTCGCGATGAAGGTTCACCTTTTCAAGGAGCATCTCAAACTTGGCTTGATCGGTGATTCCGAACAAAGACCCGTAGAACTTCAGCAGTTCTGGACCGGTCATGTGCTCATAGTAGTAGGGGCGTTCGGGCAAGTAACTGATCAGGCGATGGACTTCCATATCGCCGATTTCCTTGCCGAGGACGTAACCCTCACCGCTCGTCGGATAAATGATTCCGAGCAGCATTTTGATCGTCGTTGTCTTTCCGGCACCGTTTGGCCCGAGAAAGCCGAAAATCTCGCCCTGCTCAACCGTGAGATCGAGGTTATTGACGACGCTGACTAATCCGTTCTTAGATTTATAACTCTTCGTGAGTTGCTTGGTTTCGATGGCGGCGGCCAAAGGCTGCGCACCTCCCTAGGTATGAATGAACGACGAGTATACCGGAGAGGCACCTCTCATCCCCTGTTTCAACAGGCCGGACGAACAAGTGGTTCCAAGCAAATGTGACTACGTTGGGGATAACAAAGTGGAAAACACGATTCCTTGTGCGAATAATCGCAATCCCTGTCATATTTATCAGGTTTACAGGGGCAAACGGAAAGGGTACTCCGTCTATAATCATCGGTCACTGGGCTCGAATCACTCAAGTACAGAGGGAACTCGTAGAAGGGATAGGACCCGGTATAAGAAGCCTTTGGCGGGAACGTGCTTTGCTCTCCTTTCAGCGTTCCCGCACTTTTTTTGTCTAGCGACCCCGTTCCATCGGAGAGTTCGCAATCTTATCAAACTCCGCTTGGCTCAAGTGCTCCGCTTTATAGGTCCCACCGGCACGTTTGATCGCTCCAGCAAACGCCCGTAAGTGGTTCCTCGACCCGCGTGCCAGGTTCTCAAAGACCCTCTTGATGTCGTTTGCCTTCGTCGTAGCGAGTCGCTTGTTCAAGTCGGAAAGGTCAAGCTCCTCTATCTTCGCGCCAACCTTGAGAGCATCCAATCTCGAAGCGTTACCCTTTTTGACGAGTTCCCGATACAGGTTGGTGAACTCGACATCCTTGAACTCGCCATCCTTGAGAGAAGCGATAGGATCGGGCTTACCATATCGAACCAAGAGTCCGCGAACGGCCTCCATATGCTGAGACTCCGCGCCCGCAATATTCAGAAATGGACGATCACCCCATTTTTGCCCAAGGGCCGCATAAACATCGTGAGCGAGTTTCTCCTCTTGTCGCATCGTCGCCAATGCCGCGATGTCCTCGGTCGAAATCTGGGGCGTCTGTGCACCGAGCGGTGCGACCAATAGCACTCCTAGAAGTAGCGTCGAGACGAGTTGTTTCATGTTTTTGTGCCTCCAATGAGCAGTGTCAAACCCAGGCTTAGAAGTTTCAGCGAAAAGGTAACCTTTCCTCAATGCATGAGCCCAACGGTCCCTCGCGGAGGGATGTGCTGAGCGCATTTGGTGCTGTTTCCATCCTGGGAACTTCTCCACTTGCGTTTGGAATCAATAAGGAGAACACCATGGAAACGATCATCGCACCCAAACTTGTCGACGTCCCCCAAGCTATCCCCGAGAAGGTTTACACTTCAGAGCGTGTCGGAATCAGCCGCAAAACCCACGACGAGCACCTGAAACTTTGGCAAGGATACGCAAACAAAACGAATGAGATTCGAAAGGCCCTTGCCGAGATGGAAGTCGACCCAGCAAAGGCGAATCAGATTTACTCCATGATGCGCGCGCTGAAGGTGGACTACACCTTCGCTTACGAAGGCTTCATCAATCACAACGTTTACTTCGAGACCCTTGGCGGAAACGGTGGACAAGCCACCGGTAAAGTTGCGGACTTGATCGTCGCCGCCTACGGATCATTTGAGAAATGGGCCACCGACATGAAGGCAACGGGAATTGCTGGTCGCGGATGGGTCTACCTCGCCTACGACCACGACGAGAAGAGAGTCTTCAACTATATTGGCGACGCTCAAAACACCTTCCCGGTGTGGAATCATACGCTCCTACTTGCGATGGATGTGTACGAGCACGCGTACTACTTGGACTTCCAAACAGCCCGAGCAAAGTACATCGACGCCTACATGCAATGCATCGATTGGAACGCAGTCAACAAGCGAATTCCTGGCTAATCTAGCCTGCGGATTCGAATGTTTCGGAAGGCCACTTTGTCCCCATGATCCTGAAGGGCAATGTGGCCTTTCTTTTTCGTACCATAAGTCGGCCACTGGTTGAACTTCGATGCTTCGACCTTAGCCTTCCACTCCGGGCTACCCAGCGTGTACTCCACGATCTGGGTGCCGTTAAGCCAAAAACGTACATGATCTTTGATCACGACGATCCGCACGGCGTTCCATTGGCCCGCGGGCTTGGCAACCTTCGTTGATGGAGCATACAGGCCATAGTTCGAACCAGCCGAGGTTAGCGGGTTCTTACCGTCAGGGTGCTTTTCGTCGTCTAGGACTTGCATCTCCGGACCGGTGAAATATCCGACACGCTGATCTTCAGTGACTCGGAAGAAGATGCCACTGTTGCCACCCGGGTTGACTTTCCATTCGAGTCGAAGATCGAAGTCGCCGTACTGATCAAGACTAACCACATCCCCGCCTGCGTCCGTCCCAGGCTCAATCCTGAATTCCCCATCAACTGCCTTCCAGGACGTCGGAAGGGCACCTCGCTTGTAGCCTCGAAACTTGGCCGTGCGACCATCAAAAAGCAACTCAAATCCTTCTCGTTCCTCTGACACGGACAGTGTGTTCGGACCCTGCAATCGGGGAGCCTTGGAGAAGTCTGTGCCCCATGCATCATCTTGGGTAGAGATGGTCAGAGCAAAGGCGAGGGCAGTCAGCATCTTTTGAGCATACCGGAGTGTTCATAATCTGAAGCGGAGTTGGCCAGACGACGGCTCCGAGCAATCGGGGAGGAAAGTCCGGACTTCACAGAGCACGGTGCCCTCGGCAACGGGGGGGCGGGGTGACCCGACGGAAAGTGCCACAGAAACAAACCACCTCGACTCGTCGGGGTAAGGGTGAAATCGTGCGGTAAGAGCGCACGTCTCGGTTAGGCAACTAAACGAGAGGGCAAACCCCACTGGAAGCAAGGCCAAATAGGGAGAGTGTGACGCTGCTCGCCGACTCTCCGGGTTGGCCGCGTAGATAAATCGTCGTCCACGACAGAATCCGGCTTACCGGCCAACTCCTGAACTACTGCGGAGCCGCACCCATCGGGGCCTTAGCCTGGTTGCGCTTTGCTTGGATCGTCACCTGCTGAGTCTTTTCACCCATCGTGAAACTGTAAACACCGTTCTCATTTTCGTCAACCTTGACGAAGTCGTACTTCACGCCATCAAGATTGCCTAGCGCAGCAATCTTAGGTTCCGACTTGATTTCGTCCAAATTCTTGGGCCACTTACGAGTCTTATCTTCAACTGACACAATCGTTGACCGAATCGCGGTTGAAATCGTTATTCGATCTCCAAAGGCATCCAACTTGGCTTGGTTTTGGAGTTTTGGAATCCACATAACCCCAGCAACCACCAAGCCAACGACAAGCAAGCCGAGCAAAATCGGCAACGCTTTTCCAGAACGCAAAGTCATGTTGGGATTTTAGACGATTCTCCCAACACATCGGTCACTATGCGGTAAAAGAATCGCGTGACGTTTTTCACCGCCCTCGTAGCCTTGACCTCCTTACAGCAGGGATGGCCCCAAACGACTCCTGAAAAGACCAACTACGAGGCGACATCCACCTACCAGGATGTCCTTGATTTTATCGGAGCGCTTCAGGCCAATGGCGCGCCAATTCACCTCTCATTTACGGGAACAAGCACGGAAGGAAGGCGAATGCCGTTGGCTGTTATCGCTTGGCCGCCAGTTGCCTCACCAGGAGAGGCGAAGAGGAGTGGAAAGCCGGTCGTTTATATTCAGGGCAATATCCACGCTGGCGAGGTTGAGGGCAAGGAATCTGCTCAGAATTTGCTGCGCCGGCTCGCCCAAGAAGTGGAGCAACTCAAGCAAGGAAAGACCTCAAAAACCTTCCTTGTCGACAAGTTGGTCTTGGTCGTCAATCCAATCTACAACGCCGACGGCAACGAGAAGTTTTGCCCAGTGGAACGAAATCGGCCCGAACAGATTGGGCCAAAGATGGTCGGAGTTCGCCCGAATGGACAGAACTTTGACCTGAATCGAGATTGCATAAAAGCCGAGTCTCCGGAAATGCGTGCGGTACTTTCAACGGTTTACGGCAAGTGGGATCCTGACGTCATCTTTGACCTTCACACGACCGACGGCACCAGGCATGGTTATGATCTAACCTACTCGCCAGCTCTCAACCCAAACACCGATCAACAGATTCTCAAGTTTTCGCGAGACGAGATGCTTCCCTTTGTGCGAAGAGACGTGGCTAAGAGATTCGGGCTCAGACTCTTCGACTATGGGGACATATCTACGCGCGGGGGGCAACAAGTCTTTGCCACGTTTGCCAGCGAGGGTCGATACGTAACCAATTATGGTGGCCTTCGAAACCGCATTTGCGTTCTGAGCGAGGCAGTGACCTATATTCCCTTCAAGGACCGAATTGAGGCGACGGACAAGTTTATGGCGGGATGCCTTGAGTACATCGCAGCACGAGGCAAGCAAGTGGTCGAAATCATACGCAATGCCGATGCTCGCACCGTAAGTTGGGGGTTGAATCCATCAAAGGCGCCAGCGTTAGGAGTTCGGTTTGAGCCTGACTCCAGAGGCGTTGAGGAGGTGATCTTTGAAAAACCCATTCGTCCGCGCCCCAAGGGACGCCCAGTAGACCTGATCAAGGCAAAGATGCCCATCATTGATCGGTTCAAGTCAAGCCGCACTGCACGCTTCCCCGCGGCCTACGCTTACCCTGCAGAGTATTCAGCGCTTACAAATCTGCTTCAGGCCCACGGCATAGCCGTCACGCAGACGACCGAGGAATGGAAGGGCAAACTGACCACTTTTGAGATATCCGAGCGTGCGCAGGACCAAACGATGTTCCAAGGCCATTTCTTAGTGCGCATTGAGGGCAAATTCAGCGAGGTCAATGGATCGCTCCCAAAAGGCACAATGCTGGTCAGGACGAGTCAGCCCTTGGGGCTCCTCGCGTTCCATATCCTCGAACCAGAAATGACGGACGGTGCAGGGGCTTGGGGGTTCCTACCTGAGTGGCTCATGCAAGCCGGTACAACCTATCCGGTGGCCAGGGTGAGGCCCCCGCCAGTGGTCAGAAGTGAACAACTCTAGTCCCCCATCGGAGTCCAGACGTTCTTAACCTGGGTGGCGTGCCTTAGGAACTCAGGGTAGTTGGGTGTACGCCAGTTGACATCCTTCCCCAAGGAGCACCAGGTTTGCTTCAAATTCGACGTGGAGAGCCGCTCGGTGAGTGAGCCACCTTCCGACGATCCGAAGTGCCAAACCGCGTCAACGTCTTCGTGCTCGGCAAGTGTCTTCTCAAGTTCGTTGTGAAGTCCGGTGACAATGTTGACCACGCCAGCAGGCACATCAGAACTGTCGAGCACTCGATACAACTCGACGGCACCAAACGGTTCTGTCTCGGAAGGGATAGCCACCACCGCATTACCCATCGCAATACAAGGCAACACCATTCCTAGAAATGCGAGCAACCCAGGTGATGGCGGACAGATCAATCCAACGACCCCGATCGGCTCGTTGCGAGTGTAGATCAAACCACGGAACGGGGCATCATGAACGAGACCATCGAACTTGTCGGCCCATCCAGCGTACGCGAAACAAAGTTCAACAGCCAACCGAACTTCTTCTGACTCAGTCCCTAGGTGGGTCGCCAAGTTCTCACCGATGTAGTAAAGGATTTGAGCACGAGAATGGCCACTTGTCGCACCCCATGCCTTCGCCGCAGAGCGAGCAGCCTCCACGGCGTCACGAACATCCTTTCGATTGCCTCGCGAAACTTCATTCCCGTCTACACCAATGCTGTAACCACCGTCAGGTCGCTTTTGCTTTCCTCCAATGAACTGCTTGTGAGTGACATCAACCTCAGAGTGCTTTGGAACCCAGGGTTCTATTGGCTTGCCTGCTGGTTCAGACTTCGCCCGCAGGTACTCATACAACCCTTCCCTGCCACCTTCCCGCCCAAATCCAGACTCGCGGTAGCCCCCAAATCCTGCACTGGCGTCGAACTGGTTTGTGCAGTTGATCCAGACCGCCCCCGCTTTGACCTTGGAAGCAACGTCATGCGCCAAGGATAGGTTTTCAGTCCAGATACTCGACGCTAAGCCGTAGACCGAGTTGTTCGCCAGTTCAACGGCCTCGGCGGGAGTTCGAAAGGTCATTGCGACGAGGACGGGGCCAAAAATTTCAACTTGGGCAACGGTAGACGCGGGTGCAACATTAGCCAAGAGCGTCGGCGGGTAGAACCAACCTCCCGAGTCACATGAGATGGCTGGCTGGTAGCACTCTGCTCCGTCGGCAACCCCCTGCTTGACTAAACTATCAATTCGGGAGAGTTGAGTCGGGTCGATAATCGCCCCGATATCTACAGCCTTGTCAAGCGGGTCCCCCACTCGAAGGGTATCCATGCGTAGCCTAAGGCGACGCAAGAACTCATTGGCAACCCCCTCTTGAACAAGCAATCGAGAACCTGCACAGCAGACTTGACCCTGGTTAAACCAAATCGCATCAACGAGACCCTCAATGGCACTGTCCATGTCGGCGTCTTCGAAAACAATGAAAGGCGACTTGCCACCCAGTTCTAAGGAAAGTTTCTTGACGGTCCCGGCTGTTGCCGTACGCAATATCCTCCCAACCTCAGTTGAACCCGTGAACGCAATCTTATCGATCCCGACGTGTTCGACCATAGCCTTGCCGGTTGAACCATCACCGGTAATGATGTTCACCACGCCTTGTGGCAATCCGACAGCCTCACATATCTCAGCAAAGAGGAGAGCGGTAAGGGAGGTGAACTCTGCAGGTTTGAGAATGACCGTGTTGCCCATCGCCAAGGCTGGTGCTATCTTCCAAGCCAGCATCAGCAGAGGAAAATTCCATGGAATGATCTGACCGCAAACTCCAACTGGTTGGTAACCACCGAACTCATGGTCGCGTAACTGAGCCCATCCGGCATGGTGATAGAAGTGGCGCGCGACGAGAGGAATGTCAATGTCTCGTGTCTCGCGAATCGGCTTTCCGTTATCAAGGCTCTCTAGCACTGCGAACAGCCTTGAGTGCTTTTGAATCTGCCGCGCTAGAGCATACAGAAACTTGGATCGTTCGAAGCCCGACAGTGACTGCCAGCCCTCTAATGCTCCCCGTGCGGCCGAAACAGCGGAATCAACATCATTCGATGTTGCCAAACCTATCTCAGCGATCTTCGAGCCCGTTCCAGGAGAGAATGTTGCAAATCGACCTCCCGCGGCAGCATGCCACTTGCCTCCAATGAACAGTCCGAACTCTCCATCATGAGCGTCCAGCCATGCTTTGGCCAACTCAGCGGATTCCGGCGCGGGTCCGTACTCCATGGACTCGTAGATCTCGGCGATCGTCATGTCTGGTTATATTGAAGCACTTTCTTGGCTCTCTTGAACCGGTGCCGCCTCACGTCCGAGAAGAAAAACTAGGGCGATCGCAGAAACCGTGATGCACGAGTCCGCAACATTGAAGACGGGAAAGTCAATAAACCGGAACGCGAACATGTCGGTAACTTGCCCAAGGAACACTCGATCAATCAGGTTTCCGATTGCGCCTGAGGCCAGAAGGCCAAGGGCAATATGGAGGAGCGGCGATGCGCTGGAATGGCGAAAACTATGCCGCCCAGCAAACCAGGCAATGGCAACTCCAATCGGAGCCATCAGAACTCCAAGACCTTGGAACATGCCAAAAGCGATGCCTTTGTTGTACGTCAGGGTGAGCTCGAACACTCCTGGCCACGGCAATCCGTTCACCGACCCACCTACGTCCATGGCACCACGCGCCCATGCCTTCACCAGTTGATCGATTACGACGAACCCGAGAAAGAAGACCCAGAAGTAAGTTGAATGTTTCAAAGACCTAGAACCCGTCGATCTCGAGCAGAAAGTGCGACTCCATTAACCACTTCAACGTCTGGACGTCGCAATCGGCTCCTTTCGCACTTCGCGTAGGGTGACGGCTCGAAGGTAACGCTGGGGGCACCTTCAACGAGTCGAACCTCGCTAACCTTGTACAAAATGGCCAGGTCATCACCAAATGATCTCAAGAGTTCATAGGTCGCGCCCTGCTCACTTAACGTAATCACGACATCCTGACTGTCTTTTACTCCGCTTTGCCCCTTCCAAGTTTCAAACTCCGCAAAGACTCCTGCGCGGTGGGCGAGCATTGCGGCAAAGCGTGTTTGCAACTCGCTTCCCTCGATCAAGGCCAGCCTCTCTTCGGACGGCACGTCAAAAACTTCCATGTGGACGGATTGGAGTCGATTGATATGGGGAATCCGACGGTAGGTCTCTTCAGCGGTATGAACGAGGATCGGAGCCAGCAACTTGACCAACCTCACAAGCACGTAGTGGCAGGCAAACTGGCCGGAGCGCCGCGAGGGCCAGTCTTTGCCGTCGCAGTACATGCGGTCCTTGATCGCATCCAGATAGAACTTCGACAGTTCCTTCGCGCAGAAGTTGTGGACGCCATTGATAACGCGTCCAAACTCGTACTGACCGTAAGCCTGAACACAATCAGCGACAAGCAGATCGCACTGTTCGATCACCCACTCGTCAAGGTCGAAAATCTCAGGTTTGGAGCCGTCGTAATCGTCCAAGTTGCCAAGAAGGAATCGCAGAGTATTACGGACGGTTCGGTATCCATCCCCCATCTGTTTGAGGATGTTGTCTCCACACGGAACGTCATTCTCCCAGTCAACACTTGACACCCAGTAGCGGAGAATGTCAGCGCCATAGGACCCGCACACCTCAACGGGGTCAACGACATTGCCCAGACGCTTCGACATCTTGAACCCCTTCTCATCCGTCACAAAACCGTGAGTGACCACAGCCTGATAGGGGGCATGTCGGCGAACTGCCGTTCCGATACAGAGCGATGAATTAAACCAACCGCGATGCTGGTCAGACCCTTCCAAATAGACGCTCGCCGGCAACTCCTCGCGCCACTGCTCTTCCACGTTCCCCTCAAGCACCGCGAGGTGAGTCGAGCCGCTGTCGAACCAGACATCCAAAACGTCGGTCTCTT
>CALMEF010000182.1 GCA_937862825.1 uncultured Armatimonadota bacterium | reverse complement strand
GTGGGGTGGCCCCGGCCGCGAGTGGTTTGGGCCCCCTCGCGACCCACGACCCGGGCCTCTAAAAAGGGCGCGGGCGCTGTTGGGGGGCGGATTCAAACCGCCAGTCCAGGAGAGGCGGACTCGCTGAAAATGGACGAGGACAGCGCGTTACTTGCGGGGATCTCGGTTGCCTCAACGCCCAATTCAACTTCCAATCGCCTTGCTGCTCGGTAGAGATCTGGCGCGTTTGGATGCCAGTCCACCACCACCGTAATGTCATTTCCTCCTTTGGTTGCCCACTTGATCCACTTCGCAAGGACGGGCTCGTAGGTTGAGCCCAGCAAGAGCACAATCGGCTGCTTGATAACGACCGTGTCGCCCTCCAGTGCGTTCCGCATCCGGGCCGCATTTGAGATGCGCCCGATTCGCCGGAGTACGTCCCACGTTTGGTCGGATAGGTCGGCAAGGCCCGTGAGTTTGTCTCGAAGTCTCGCTTCGCATTCGACGGCTACCCTCCGAAGTCCTTGCGAGTCAAGTTCCCATCCTTCGAGTTCATCCAAACAGCGAACGAGGCGGCGGTGCAGGCCAGTGAACCGACGCGTTTTGAAAAACGGAGACCCTTCGTCGAGGTTCTCGCACTCCTTGCTCATCGCTGCAATCCGAAGGCTGTTTCGGGCGACGCTGAGGGCTTGATGAGAAAGCGTGCCCACAATCTCGCCAAACGACTTGATCTCACGCGGCGATTCCGAGTCCTCGAGACTCTTCAGCATGACCATCACTTCATCGGACTCGGCGCTCAGGATGGCGTCGTCGGGACATTGGCTCAGGAAGCGGCGAAGGTTTCGTGCGCCCGGCGGCAGCCGCACCAACCGCAAACTTCCTTTCGCCATGCGATAAGTTTACTTCCGTCTACCAAAAACAAGGCCCCTCTCCCGGTCAGTTGGGAGAGGGGCTGGGGTGAGGAGGCGACTAGTCTCGTCGCTTCGGCTCTTCCCAGTTGCTGAACTTGGCTCCCGTCAAGGTGGTCCAAGTTTGCTTCTGTGTCGAGTTCAAGACAGCGATCGCCTTTTGCGTAGCGCTGGCCTTCTTGCTGATCATGTCGGACCAGGACGGGCGCTCTTGCGGCTGTTGGCCGCCTTGGCCTCGTTCCGGTCGCGGCATCGCGGTTCGAACGATTTCGTTGATCTGCTCATGCTGGTCGTCGGAGAGGTCCAACTTCTCCGACACCTCGGGCGAGAGCAGCGTCATCGGCGCGTCCCACTGCAGTTGCAGTTGCTTCAGGCGAGCCTTCTGCGACTCATTGAGTATGTTGTCCATAGGGCCTTGCCGGCCTTCCGGTCCTCCGAGGCCACCGGGTCCACCCGGTCGCTGTCCAGGACCTTGGCCTTGACCTTGACCTTGGCCACCGCGTTGACCTCGTCCCTGGCCTTGGCCGCCGCCTTGCCGCTGATCGGGGCCCTGTCCGGGAGGAGGTCCGCCGAAGCCACCAGGGCCACCGCCAGGTCCACCGGGACCACCACCAGGGCCGCCGCCACCGGGTCCGCGTCCCATCGGGCCTGACTCGTTGATCTTCTTGATTTGATCAGCCGAGAGGCCGAGTTCCTTTTGGACGGTCGTCATTTGCAGGAGCATCATAGACGAGTTGCCTCGCCCCATTCGGGGTCCGCCTTGGCCGCCTGCTTGCGCCAGTCCTCGAGGTCCGGGTACATC
>CALMEF010000181.1 GCA_937862825.1 uncultured Armatimonadota bacterium | reverse complement strand
CCCGTCGGCTGCTTGGCTCAATGAAGCGCGAGGACGTACCCGAGGGGGTTATAGTTCTTGAACCGTCGCTCGTCGCGGTCATCGTGGTGTCAACCAATTCCCATGCCCCAGACACAAAATTGTGAAGGTAAACCGATTGCACGATGGGTGCTTCTGAGGTTCGCGACTCCAGGGTGATCTGAATTGAGGCCACATCCGCTGGAGCCGTTGATTCCGCTACAATTGCCGCCGGAGCGAACTGATCAAGACTGTGCGAAGGCACAAGCGTCAACGGTTCATTGTCACTCAGGTGAAGGTCGCTAAGTTTGCCAACCAACCGAGCACCATAACGAGGCGCGACGCTTGAAGCAACTCGGTAGTCGGTGGTCGTGCTCACCGTTGCTAGATAACACCCACGACCGTGAGTGACCACAAACAGTTTGGCGTTGTCCAAGAAAATCAACTGCTCAATAGGAACGAGGCTTGGCCCTTGGTTTTGCGTACTCCACGAGACACCGCCGTCCTCGCTCACAAACAGTCCAATTTCCGTGCCCGCATACAACCAGTTCGGACGCAAGGGATGAACTGAGAATGCGCTCACCGGAACTGCCGGTAGCCTCGACCCCGTGCCAGAGGCATCAGAGAACGCTGTGCCACCATTGGTGGTCATCCACACGTTGCCTTCGTGATAACCCATGTAGGCAACAAAGACTCGATTGACATTCGACGGGTCGATTGCGATGGTCGAGACCCATCGCTCCGGCATGGGCCCATTCTGATCATCAACTCTAACCCATGTGGGCTGAGCCGCCAGTCCGTTTGAAGTCTTCCAAACTTGCCCATTGTTGTAGCCCACCCAGATCACATTGCTGTCTTGCTTGGCAACGGCCATGGTGGAAATGTTCCAGGGTGGATTCTCAGCAAAGTGAGCGCCGCCGCCGCCCCCGTCTCCATTCTCAATCGTCGGCTTGATTGCCGTCCAAGAGGGGGTGGTCGCCTTGATATTGGTGCTTCGCCACAACGATCTGGCTCCCATTAGCAAAGTGTTCGCATTATTTGGGTCCAACATGAAGAACGGTATAAAATTGCAGTTCGCGGCCGATCCAGCATCGCCAATTCCCTGGTAGACGTAACTCGCGCTTGTACCACCGTTCGTGCTCCGAAACATTTGGGCCCAATAGATCTCACCGTAGAAGTAGTTTGAGTTTGTTGGGTCGTAAGCGCAGTAACCTCCATCTCCACCGAAGGTGTTTGTCCAACCAAGTGGATTTCCGGAGTATCGCTTCGTTCCATTATCTTGAGTCCCACCAACGATGATATTCGTGTTGGGGTTCATTGCAGCTCCATAGAACTGTGTGATGCCCAAATTGGTGTTGAGCGCAGAAACTGTGTTCGAAGTCCAGTCATTGGCTCGGTAGATTCCACCGTCTGTGCCAAAGAAAACCCTTCGATTGGTGGACCCATTAAAGCCTGGTTGATCCACTATCGCGTGCATGTCTGCATGCACATTGGTGAATCCTTGAGTTAATGTGACACCCGAATCCGTGCTTCGATAGAGGTAGACGCCACCCACGATAAGGTTGTTGACGTTGGTCGGATCCACCCAGAGAACCGAGTTGTATGCCTCATAGGTCGAGATTCCCGCGCCGGAGGTTCTCAACGAATACGAAGAACCTCCATCAACCGACCGGTATATCTTGATTCGATCTGCGTCGCTAACCGCTGCAAAGACGATAGAGGGGTTGCTCCTAGCGTATCGCAACTCCACTCGATGCGGCTGACCGAGGCCGGCTGCTACCGTCCAAGTCGCACCTCCATCCGAAGAAACGAGTGCGCCATCGTGATGGAGGCCCGCAACAGTCTTCGACCCATCGGTTGGATGAAATCGTACGTCATAGGCAAAATGGTCACTCGTCCGTGTCCACGACGTTCCAGCGTCTGAAGTTCGGTAGATGCCAGTTGCGGTCGCGGCGAGCATCACGTTTGAGTTGGTCGGGTGGATGGCGAGTCGGTTCACGAAGTACCAATCTGAGCCAGATGTCCCCGTCAACTGTGCCCAGGTAAGACCGCCATCTTCGCTCTTCCAAATGCCGGCACCTCGTACAGCGGCCGTATTCGATGTCCCCTCAATGGTCTCAAAGAATCCTTCGCCGGTACCCACGTAGATCGTGTTGGGATTTGCAGGATCTAATGCCATGCACCCAATCGTTAATGCCGACATAAAGTCGTCCATCGGCTGCCATGACGCACCGCCATCTGTCGTCTTCCAGATTCCTCCGCTACAAGCACCAGTCCACATAATGTTGGTATTCGAAGGGTGGATCAGAATCTCTCGAACTCGCCCGCCGATGTTTCCCGGACCCAACCACGTCCAACCTCCGGGATACACCCCTGCGTCATCAGCAGAACTTGCTAGCGAATCTCTAACCGCTACGGCCTTCATGAGGGCACCATCAGGAACATCACCCAACTTGGCAGAACGCCAATTGACGGCCTGGATCGGTTTACCGGCCACCAACTCGTGTTGTGGCATGGTGAAGATCAGGGTCAGGACGGCAATCAAGCCCACGAAAAGTGCCGAAGCGATGGAACGCATAGTTACACTTTAACACGGAAGTTCCAAAATCGGGCACAATTAATGCGCCCCATGCAGCCAACCGTCCTCGTGCTAGGTAGCGGACCGATCCGAATCGGCCAAGGCATTGAGTTCGATTACTCCTGTGTCCACTGCGTTTGGGCATTGAAGGGCATCGGCTATCGAGCAATCATCATCAATAACAATCCCGAGACGGTCTCAACTGACTTCGATACGGGCGATGGACTCTATTTTGAGCCAGTGACCTTGCCCGACGTTCTAAAAGTCGTTGAGCATGAACAAGCCATAGGAGTGGTTTGCCAGTTCGGCGGCCAGACGGCTATCAATCTGGCTGAAGGACTTGAACGCGCCGGGGTCCAAGTACTTGGCACCTCGCCGAGCGCCATTGCCGCCGCGGAAGACCGAGATCAGTTCGACATCCTACTCACGCGTCTTGGAATCAGCAAACCTCCAGGAAAGGCCGTTCGCTCATTGGCTGAGGCCATTGAAATCGCCGATCAGATTGGGTATCCAGTTTTGATTCGGCCAAGTTTCGTCCTCGGCGGACGGGCTATGGAGATTGTCTACGATGCTGAACAACTGCGGGCTTTCTTCGGCTTGGCAGAGGCCGAGAATCCGGGGCAACCCGTCCTTGTCGACAAATACCTACTTGGCTTGGAAGCCGAAGTTGACGTCATCTCCGACGGCGTGGATACGCTCGTGCCGGGGATCATGGAACACATCGAGCGCGCCGGAGTCCACAGTGGGGACTCAATGGCCGTTTATCCTACCGTTACGCTCAGCCGCGAAATCGAGTGGCGTATGGTCGACATTGCCTGCAACTTAGCCAGGGAGCTGGGAGTTAAGGGTTTGATGAACATTCAGTTCGTCGTCTGGGAGGATGACGTTTACGTCCTCGAAGTCAATCCTCGTGCTTCACGGACAGTGCCTTATCTCTCCAAGGTAACCGGCCTTCCGATGGTCACCATCGCGACGCGCTGTATGATGGGCGAGACCCTGAAATCAATGGGCTATACCAGCGGCCTGTGGTGCACAGCCGGTGACTTTGCGCCACACGCGATCACAGGATCCGACTTCTCTCCACTCGTCCAAGGAGGGGTCGTGCCGTCAGCCGATTACCTCACCCAAAGGGCAAGCCAAAGTCGCATTTTCGCCGTAAAGGCACCCGTGTTCAGTTTTCAGAAATTGGCCAAGGTCGAGCCAAGTCTCGGACCCGAAATGAAATCCACTGGCGAAATCCTCGGAATCGACTTCACTTACGAGGCTGCCCTATACAAAGCCCTCGTCGCAAGTGGCATTGAGTTCAAGGGCGAAGGACTGGTCCTCATGACAGTTCGAGACGAGGACAAAGAAGCAGCAGTCCAAATCGCAGGAGAAATCGTTGCTAGCGGCTTTGGCATCGCTGCAACCGCAGGTACTGCCGAAGTCCTAAGGTGTGCAGGGATCGACTGCCTAGAGGTCAATAAGATAGGCGATGGAGAACCCAACTTGCTGAACCTCATCCTTGACGGCAAAGTCAGCATGCTCATCAACACGCCAAGTGCCGACCGCATGGCCGAGGCAGAGGCTGCTCGAATTCGAAGGGCCTGCATCGAAACCGGGATACCCTGTGTCACCTCAATCGATACGGCTTCAGCGATCATGCACGCCCTGGAAGTGTTTGCCGCCCCGGAAAAGGCGTCTTGCCTTCGCCTGGAAGAGTACATTGAGGCAAAACAGGAAGCCAACATCCGGTAACCTGATTCCAATGCCGAACCCGCATGTCGAGCGTGCCAAGAGTGGTTGCGCCAGCACGAGCAAGACCTCCTCAACGATACTATTGCGATGCTGCAGATTCCTTCTTTGGAGTCTGAAGCCCTCCCGAACGCACCCTACGGAGCAGAGTGCCGCCGCGCCCTTGATCTAGCCCTGCAGTTAGGTCATGATTACGGCTTTGTCACCAAGGACATTGAGGGCCACATCGGATACTGTGAATTTGGATCCGGCAAGGGCTTGGTCATGTCACTGGGACACCTGGACGTGGTGCCGGTTGGACCAGGCTGGAAGCACGCGCCGTTCGGAGCGGAAATTGTTGACGGATACATTTATGCCCGTGGAACCACCGACGATAAGGGGCCATCAATGGCGGCCTTTTATGCGGCCAGGGCAATCAAGGAAACTGTAGGAGACCTGGGAGCGCGAATCCGCATCGTCTTCGGATGTAACGAAGAGTCGGGTTTTGGATGCATTCACCGATACACCCAAACCGAAGAGGCACCCACCTTCGGAGTCGCACCGGACTCGGGCTGGCCGCTAATCCATGCTGAGAAAGGCATTGCGAATCTAATCGTTGAGGCACCGCTCAACTCGGGCGAGTTCGCTTTGATCGAACTCGCGGGTGGCCAAAGACCAAACATTGTCATTGATCACTGTGTGGCAAGGGTTCGCGTCGCGGCCAGTGCCCGCTCTCATGTTGAAGGCAAAGTCGCCGATTCATGGGATCGTAACTTGACGCTCAGTTGGAATGGTGATGTTCTCACCGTTGAAGCGATCGGTAAGGCATGCCACGGTTCAATTCCTTACGGGGGGGACAACGCAGCCGCGCGAGCCATGCGCTTCCTCGCTGAGGCTTCACCTCTAAGCACACAAACCTACTTTGAGGAACTGTCTTGGTTGACTCACCCTAGCGGTGTTGGAGTCGGAATTCATGGTCGCGACGATGTGAGCCAAGACTTGACGTCAAATCTCGGAATCGTCTCGACTTCAGGCTCGGCAGTTCAATTCACCATCAACGTTCGCTATCCAGTAACATGGAAAGGTGACGTGCTTCGCGACCGTGCGTTGGCACACCTAGCCTCACTAAAGTCTGGGCTCACACTTGCGCAATTCACCGATAGCCCGTCGTTGTACTTCCCTCTCGATCACCCATTGGTTGACACGCTTGTTCGAGTCTATCAAGAAGAGACGGGCGACATGGAGACCAAGCCAGGTGTTATGGGTGGCGGGACCTATGCCCGAGCGATCCCGAATACCGTTAGTATTGGCACAAGTTGGGAGGGAGACGGACTAGCCCACGAGACTGATGAGAGGCTCAAGATTGAACACCTCTTCCGTGCCAGCCGCATCTATGCCCACATGTTCATCGAATTGGCGATGCTTGCGGCCCAAACAGAGTAGATTGATAAGATAATCATGATTACCCCTCTCATCGCTGTAATGGCCATGCAAACTCCGACCGACATTTACGGCTTCACGATGACCGATATTGATGGGGTCAAACAGCCACTGAGCAAGTACCGTGGCAAGACTCTGCTGATCGTGAACGTGGCCAGTTACTGCGGCAACACGAAGCAATACTCGGCTCTTGAGGCACTTTATCGTAAGCACAAGGGGAGCGGTCTGGTAATCCTGGGCTTCCCTGCAAACGACTTTGGCGAGCAAGAACCGGGCTCAGACAAGGAAATCAAGGAGTTCTGCACCTCAAAGTTTGACGTCACCTTCCCCATGTTCTCAAAGATCAAGGTCTCAGGCGAAGGAAAGCACCCGCTCTATCAATGGCTTGTGTCCAAGACTGAAGACAAGAAAGACGTCGAGTGGAACTTCGGGAAGTTCCTCGTCAGCAAGGATGGGAAAAGGGTTCAGCGCTTCAAGGCTCGAACATCCCCAGATTCGCCAGAATTCCTGGATGAGCTTGTAAAAGCGCTCAAATAGACGCTTTTCACCGAGTGATTCGGCGTAGGAAAGATTGGAGGTGCTTCAATGCACGAACGAAAAAAAGGTGGCGAGCGCAAAGACAAGAAAGTCAAGCGCATGGTTGAATCGGTTGAAATGAGGCACGGACTCGGCGAGACCCATGAAAAGCGCCCTAGCACCGATCAGCAGGACATTGTTGATTACAAGCCAGGTAGTGGAGGCGATGCAAATCGACGTCACATTGCGCCTCCGCCCAAGCAGGGCTAATCCCGACGGTATCCTGCCGGGATGCGTATCTGCAGGTTCTCTGGCTTGAAGGGCATGTAGTTGAAAACTTGATCACTTCTGCTGAGAACCTGCCCCTTCAAGTTCAAGTTCTCGAACGTTATCCGTGCGGCAAGATGGTCGGTTTTGCGGATTAGCGCAGAAACTCGAGCGCCTTGCCCTTTTGCTTCGATCGCTCGACAAGAGACGCCATCAATGACCACCTCGCCCATTGACTTAACCTTAAGGTCAGGCGTAAACAGACGTCGAATCACATTCCGTCCGCTCATCAGTTGTCGCAAAGTGGGCTCAAAATCCATTCCGTTTGACGCCAGCATCGAGCCCAGGTTTGACAGCGAAGTCTTTTTGACCTGAACCCTGCGATTCTTATGGTCAACGATCGTGACCACGCCAGCAGTGTACGACCATTCGGCACCACGTGACACTTGACGCGCCGAACCGTTGGAGTAATGGCACGTGATCCCATTTGACTCGAACGAAACGCGTCGCAGGCGATCGTATGCCCGGATTGATGACTCTAAAGTCGCCTTGCTTGCCGCATCGGCATTGAGAACGGAGACTCGCGGAGAATCCAGACGATCAACCTGAATCGCACTGGTTGGCAAGATAAAGGATCCAGATTCGAACTTACCGTATGACGCCGTCCAAATCAGGCTGGCATTCTTTGTACGAACCTCAAACTTTGAAATGAGAGACCTTGGATTGAAGTCCAAACTGACCGACTGGCCAGACTTTTGAAGCGTCACGCGATTCCCAGCTTGCTTCCAGCCCTTTTGGGCCTCTAGACTCTCAAGAAACTTGGTGGCCGAATCTGCGTCAAGGTGAATCTCAACTGGTGCCTCCAATCCGCCTGCGATGAAGCCAAGCCGGTCAGTGAGGCTTCCCTTCAATCCAGTCCGCTTTACGAACTTCTGATTGGCAGGATCAAACGCGATGCCTTGTGCTCCGTCCACGGCATAGATTCGTCGAGTTGCCGCAAATCCCTTCCGCGCAGGCGAAGTAACTGACAGTCTTGCACGGTTTTCGGAATCGCTGGACAGTTGGTAGGAGAACCGACCATCGGGGCCAGACACGACAATGTCGACTCGAACACGGTCAAGATTTCTGTACGCAGCCTTGGCCTGAGAATACAGACTCATCTGACCTGCGAACAGCACCGCTATCGAAATCATGGCTTTCCAAGTCCTGCTGGAGCCCTCGACTTTCCTACAAATCCAGCAAGGGCGATTACGGTGGCAAGGTATGGAAGGACATTCCACAACTCTCGGGGAATCTCCGCACCAGCCAAGCGGGTTCCCTGCAACTGGAGTTGGAGGGCCTCCAAGAAACCAAACGCGATACAAGCAATCATGGTAGGAATCGGCCGCCAGCTGCCGATGATCAGCGCCGCCAGGGCAATAAACCCGCGACCCGCCGTCATCCCGTCAGTGAAATAACCCGTATTGCTGACGATCAGCGTCCCGGAAAGTCCACAGAAAAGTCCGGTCAACAAAAGACTCTTGAACCGAACAGCACCGGGGTTCAAGCCCATAGATCGAGACTTTTCGGGATCTCCGCCGACAGCCCTCAGCCGCAATCCAAAACGGGTCCTGGACGAAACCCAAGCCAAAGCAACCGGAACGACAAATGCAATGGCGTAGTACGCCGGCAAGGGCAACGTCGGAGTCTCCGTCACCTTAGAAGGGTCCGTATAGTTCTTGTACAGAAAACTGGTTGCGCCAAATGAAACTGCGTTCACGGCCATGCCACTGACGATGTGGTCAATCGAGTAGGACTGCGTTAGAAGCCAATGCAGTAGGCTCATCAACACCGCAGCGGTAACGCCAGCGAGCACGCCGAGAACCGCACTACCCGAAAGTATCCCGACGAGACCGGCAGCCAAGCAACCAGCCAGCATCTTGCCTTCCAAGGCAATATTGATCACTCCCGTTCGCTCGCTGGTGTAGCCAGCCATAGCAGCGAGTAACAGCGGGGCACTCAACGTTACGGTGCTCTTCAAGACGAGAAACAGGCTATCCACTTGTTCGCTCCCTACGATAGCGCATTGCCGCCAAGATGACGATCAAAAGTCCGACGATCAACGTAGTTATGCCCTTCGGTATCCCCTCAATGGACAGAGCCGTCGCGCTCTTTGAGAGGATGCCAAAACCTAGTGCGGCTGGGAGAATGCCCAATGGGGACGCTCCGGCCAAAAGCGCGACGCCCAAAGCGTCAAAACCATAGCCAGGAGAGAAGTTGGAGTAAAAACGGTGCTCAAACGCCAGCACTTGAATCGCACCGGTAAGTCCTGCGACAGCCCCGCTTGCCACCATTGCCCTAAGTTGAACGCTTTTGACCTCGATGCCTGCAAACGTGGCCGCACCCGCATTGGCACCAGTAGCCTCGAGTTCAAAGCCCTTGACGGATCGGCGGAGCCAGTATGCAAAACCAATGACCCCAAACACGGCAACTGGCAACGCCAAACTGATCTTCACCTCGCCGAATGACATCATCGGTAACCACGTGGCGTTTGCCAAGATCGCCGTAGTCGTACTCTCTTGAGACGGATCCTTGATCGGCCCCGAAACCATGCTGGTCGCAAGGAGGGCGGCAATATTATTGAGCATGATCGTCGTGATAACTTCGTGTCCTCCACGGTAAGCCCGAATCCATCCTGCCGGAAACGCCCATAGCGCGCCAGCAACAATTCCGCCAAGCAATCCCAAGATCAACCCACCAAAGTTGGGCACTTTGAGTGCAACCGTCGCTGATGTGAGGGCACCGACCAAAAACTGTCCATCAGCTCCAATATTGAATAGGCCTGCTCGGAGCGCCAGAAACACAGCCGAACCAAGCATAACAAACGGCACAACTTCGCGTAGCAACCCGGACACCGAGCGACTCGATCCAAAACATCCACGCCAAATGCTCTCGCCTGCAACAGAAAGCGGAACTCCCGAGGCAGCGACCGCACCAACCAAAATCAAGATCGCAGCAATGACGAGAAGCGCGACTTTAAACTTCACGTTGTTGCCACCATCAACTCGCCAATATGCGATCGATTGAGTTCCCTGCCTGGCACCGGCATGAACACTTTTCCGCGATTCATCACAATGATTCGATCACAGTTCTGGAGAAGTTCATCCAAGTCAAAACTCACTACAAGTGCACAACCACCACGTCGGCAAACCTCCACCATGCCTTCGTAAACGTTTTGCGTCGCAGCAATATCAAGACCCCGTGCAGGCTGGAAGGCCAAAACCAGTTCAGGTTCAAAACCCATGGCCCGACCTGCCACGAAGCGTTGCTGGTTTCCACCCGATAGTCCTCCAATCGGCTTCTCGACCCCATCGTGCTTCGTCGCGAACTTGGTAGCAAAATCTATGGCCGACTCAACCACCTTGGGGCGATCCAGCCAACCATTCTTCGCAAACTCTGTTCGGCGCTGAAAGCCGAGAAGGGCGTTGTCCACGAGGCTCCACTCTTCGATAACGGCCTCATGGTGTCGGTCTTCAGGAATGGAGCGGAAACCCATGGCAAGTCTAGACTTCGTGCCCCGTCCCGTTAAGGACTCACCTTTCCAACGGAGGTCGCCGCTGGACCAGGCACGCACCCCAAGAAGGCAATGCATCAACTCGCGTTGACCGCTACCATCAACGCCAGCAATGCCAACAATCTCGCCCTGACGAACCTCGAAACTGGCGTCCTTGACCGCTAGATTTCCACGATCGCCCAAAACTGCCAGCCGTTGAGCCTCTAGGAGAACCTCGGCCCCCTTATTTCGGTCACGAGGGCTCATATCAACTGATCGCCCAACGATCAACTCTGCCAACTCAGCCGAGTTCGTGTCTGCCACCGCCTTGGCGGCGACGAACTTGCCACCTCGCAGCACCGAAACATCTTGGCAGTGCTCAAGAACTTCTGGAAGCCGATGGGTCACGACAATGATCGTTGCGCCACCTTGCGCTAGTGAATGTAAGGAAGTGAACAGCGCGTCCGAGTCCGCAGGCGATAGCATAGCCGTAGGCTCATCCAAGATCATAACCCTCGCTTGTCGCCAGAGCAACTTAAGGATCTCCAACTTCTGTGCCCCAGCTGGACTCAATGAACTTGCCAGTTGATCCCACTGAAAGTCAAAGCCCATCCTTTCGGCCAGTTCTTGAGCGCGTTGCCGAGCCTTGCCCCGATCGATCACCGCTGAGCCCTCAGCCCCGAGAATCAAATTATCAAGACAACTCAGTTCACCGATGATCGCATAATGTTGGCTAACCATGCCAACGCCAGCTGCAATGGCTTGTGCAGAGTCATGAAACTCGATCGGGTCGCCGTTCAACTTGATAGCACCCTTCTCGGGCCGCTGAGCACCATACAGCACCCGCATCAGGGTGGTCTTACCTGCGCCGTTTTCACCCACCAGAGCATGAATCGTTCTCGGACGAACGCGAACCGTTACCCCGTCAAGGGCAACGTTCGAACCGAATACAACCCGAACATCTTCAAGTTCAACGGCAACCTCATTCACCTGGAGAGCACCTCGAACAAGGCGGCCGTGGTCCATTCTCCGTGGCCCTCCGACTCCAAGATTGCGAGCAACTCGTCCACCAACGAAGTCCCGGGAACCTGCGCTTCAAGGTCCTTTGCTGCATCTTTGGTATAGGCGAAATCCTTTCTCTGATTCTTGATTGAGAACCCGGGCGACCAATCCTGATTGAGAATCTTGGGCCCGTAGTTCTCGAAAGCCCAACTCCCACCCGCGCCTGAGCCAATCATGGACTTTGCCTGTTCCAAGTCCAGTCCGGCCCGCTTGGCAAATGCCAGACATTCACAGAGTCCGATTAAGGCGCCGCCAACTGCAATCTGATTCGCCAACTTCATCAGTTGACCTGCTCCACAAGGGCCCACCCGCTCCGCACGCTTGGTATAGGGTCTGCAGGCCACGATGGCTCGGTCAACTTCCGCATCCTGACCTCCACAGAAGATCGTCAAGGTGCCCGCTTGAGCACCCATGCTGCCTCCCGTAATGGGCGCATCCACAAATCCAACACCAATCTTCCCCAGATCCTCAGATATCTGCCGAGCGACACTTGGAGCAATTGTCGAATGATCCACGATCAAATGACCAGCGCGTAACCCGACTTTCAGCCCTTGGATGCAGTCCAAGACATCCTCACTACGAGAAACGCAGAGGAAGACGACATCCGAATCTTGAGCGAGTTCTCCCAGGGAGTTCGACACCTTGGCACCAGCGTCGGCCAGCGGTGCGGTGCGCCCCGGGGTGCGATTCCAAACGGTGACTTGGGCGCCAGACCTGACCAGATGCCCCGCCATGGGTGCACCCATAACGCCCAGACCGACAAATCCCAGCCTATCCATGCGGGAACGAATCGTACCCGAGCGCCCCTGAAATCAGAAAAGAATATTGCGGTCAAGTTCGCACTTCAGGTTCTTGCGGCTTTTCGACCCCGAAAAACGTTTGGAATTTCAACGGTCAACACTTGATTTATAGAAAGAACTGTTGTATCGTTAACAAGCCTTTCACTTTTGGAGGTAGCACTTATGCGAAGAATAAAAGCCTTTACCCTTATCGAATTGCTGGTGGTCATCGCCATCATCGCAATTCTCGCCGCCATCCTCTTCCCGGTCTTCGCCCAAGCGAAGGAAGCCGCGAAGAAGACTCAGTGCGTGAGCAACACCAAGCAAGCCGCTTTGGCCGCTATGATGTATGCGAACGACACCGACGACGTTCTGCCCCGACACGACAACAACGGTTCTTGTATTTATGGCGAGAGCCCCTGCGACACGCCCGACTGGGGTGATTTCCGCTGGCCAACCGTTGCTGGCAACAACACACCGCAGGCTGGTGCCAAGGTCATGTACTTCGGCGCTATCGAGCCTTACCACAAGAATCAGCAAATGTCCGTTTGCCCATCCATGGGTAAGACCGACTACGCTGGTGCATTCGCTGCCGCAGCCTCGCTTGGAATCGCTGCTCCTGCTGGCGGATATCGAGCTGCTGATGAGAAGTTCTACATCAACACGCTCGGTCAGATGGCTCTGAACCTCTTGGTTATTGACTACGGCTCCTTGGGAGGAATCAACCGACGACCTGGCGCTCCGAAGGGCAACCTCGGTGCCGTCGCTCGACCGGCTGATGTCATTATGTTCGCTGCAGAATCCACTTGGGACTGGGATGTCGCCCTTGCGACCAATCTTGGAAACGGTTCGGTTTGGCCGTCCTATCCCAACGCCGCTTGCTGGTCCTACACCGCAGATGGTTGGACTCGATACTTCCACAACGGCAAATCCGGCAAGGCCAACAACCTGATCGGCAACATGAACCGACATAACCTCAACCCGAACCTTCAGGGTCTGGCTGTCTTCGCATTCTGCGACGGACACGTCAAGCCGATGAAGTTCACCCAAGCCGAGACCTGCCAGCCAGTTCCCGGCGGCGGAACATGGGTTGTCAACTCAACGGGTACGGCTCTTTCGACCTACTACCCGAACTGGACTCCTGAACTCTAAAGAGTCAAGAATCGCATGAAATGTCGAGGCTTCGATCCATTCTTGGACGAAGCCTCGTCTACTTAACGGAGGTATTTGTCATGAAGAAATCAATGCTCTTTCTCGGAATGATCGCAGCAGCGGTAATGTCAACGGGCATTCTCGCTGGTTGCTCCAAGGATCCGGATATGGTGGATGCACCGGAGAATCCGGCGCTTAAGGATATGCCACCGGTTCCACCGGAAGCAGCAGCCATGGGCGATGGCCCTGGCGCTGGCAAGAAGTAGTTTCGTCAATTCTACGATTTACGGGCAGCGACTTCGCTGCCCGTTTTGCTGTCTGGCATACAACTTGCACCCAATGGTCGCATGCGTTCAGCGAATCGGAACTTCACCCTCGGACTGCCACGGGAAACGAACCGTAAGCCCCGCCAACATCGCGCAATCAGCACCAACAAGCCCAAACCCGCATGCCTTCGGCCCAGTGAGGCTCGAGGGTTCTTGGTAAGGAAATAGGTCGTTTCAGCGTATAATTAATCGGCTAAGGAGCGTTGCGATCCGAACCGGACCAGGCTTAGCCACGAGAAACTCTCAACGGCGCTCGCACCGATCTGTGGTGCGTGACGCTCTCCAGATCAGGTGCTATCTGGAGAACGATGATAGAGACCTTAAACAAATCCGACTTCAAAGTTGCCGATCTTTCCCTTGCTCCATGGGGCGAGCGGGAAATCGCCATTGCCGAGACTGAAATGCCTGGCCTCATGGCCATCCGGGATGAATACAAGGGAGAGCAACCCCTCCAAGGCGCAAGGATTACCGGATCGCTTCATATGACGATCCAGACGGCGGTTCTCATTCGCACTTTGGAGGCCCTGGGAGCCAAAGTTCGCTGGGCATCGTGCAACATCTTCTCAACGCAGGACCACGCGGCGGCGGCAATCGCAGCAAGCGGCACTCCGGTGTTCGCGGTGAAGGGCGAGTCGTTGGACGAGTATTGGGACTACACCCATCGCATCTTCGAGTGGCCAGGTAGCGAAGGACCCAACATGATCCTTGACGATGGCGGAGATGCGACTCTCCTCATCCTCCTGGGTTCTCGTGCGGAGACAGACTCAAGCGTCCTCAGTAACCCCACAAGTGAAGAAGAGGTCGCCCTTTTTGCGTCGATTCGACGCAAACTGGCCGAAGACCCCACCTTCTACAGCCGAACCAAGGCCAGAATCAAAGGGGTGAGCGAAGAGACTACTACCGGAGTCCACCGCCTCTACGAACTCCAGAAGCGCGGCGAACTCCCCTTCCCTGCGTTCAACGTCAACGACAGCGTGACCAAGTCGAAGTTCGACAACCTCTACGGCTGCCGAGAGTCGCTAGTCGACGGCATTAAGCGAGCCACCGACGTCATGGTCGCTGGAAAGATCGCGGTCGTCTGCGGCTATGGCGATGTTGGCAAGGGTTCGGCTCAAGCGCTTCGAGCACTCAGCGCCCAAGTCTGGGTGACTGAGATCGATCCGATTTGCGCGCTTCAAGCAGCCATGGAAGGCTACAAGGTGGTCACGATGGACTACGCAGCCGACAAGGCCGACATCTTCGTTACCGCCACCGGGAACTACCACGTGATCACGGGCAAGCACTTGAAAGCGATGAAGAACAACGCGATCGTGTGCAACATCGGCCACTTTGACAACGAGATTGATGTCGCCTCGCTGTCGGATTGTCAGTGGGAAGAAATCAAGCCTCAGGTCGACCATGTCATCTTCCCCGACGGCAAGCGAATCATCCTCTTGGCAAAGGGACGACTGGTGAACCTGGGCTGTGGAACAGGCCATCCTTCTTACGTTATGAGTTCATCCTTTGCCAACCAGGTGCTCGCCCAGATCGAACTGTTCACGAAGCAAGGCGAGTACGCGCCGGGCGTTTATGTGCTGCCAAAGCACCTCGACGAGAAAGTCGCCCGACTGCAACTTGCCAAACTGGATGCACAACTGACCAAGTTGTCACCCGAGCAGGCTTCGTACATCGGAGTCAACGTAGACGGACCTTACAAGACGGACAGTTATCGATACTGATGTGGCGTGCGCCGATTCAGCATTTTCAGCAAGGCGGTGCATATCGCCTTGCTGTTTATCTAGGTGTACGTCCGGTCTGATCGGAGTCTGTAGCGAAGCCAAACCTTCGCCAAGTTGGCACGACTTCTCGATAAAGATCCGGGTTTCTCACCTTCAATAGAGACCGAGCCGTCCTACCCTTTTGGTCGGGCTGGTTCGGGTCATCACCTTCCTCGCTGAGCACGCGCACCGCAGCCCATTTTTCAAGTTCAACTGCCAAAAGTAGAGGGGTTCGACCAAGAGCATCGGGGCCGAACGAATCGCGTGACCTCGCCAAAGCCAAGATCGTCCCAAGAGAGGCTTCCTCTGATGCCCGTATTGCGATGTGTAGAGCGGTGTCGCCACTGTTTTCTTGCAACTCGTAGTCAAATGTGACTCCCGTTGTAAGTAACTGACGAACCGCGAGCATATCGTCCTTCGCCGCTGCCAAGTGTAGAGCAGTCCTTCCTTTCTTGTCTTTGTGTTCGCTCCAATCCATCAGCACTGGACCCAACGCGGTCAAGTAAGCCAAGGAATTTTTCTGCTGGGTCGCGTAATGAAGAGGCGTCCATCCTTTAGGGTCCCGGGCCATTACCGGATAAGAGTCTAAAGCCATCACGAACTTCAGTTCCTGGAGCCGATTATCTTTGATGAGCCGCGAGAGTAGAGGCAAACCCTGCCCGTCCTTTAATGGCGGAAGCAAACCTGCCCCTTGCCTTCGCAGTCGCGCATAGGGTCCAAACCACCTTTCTGTCGATTTGGTCTTGTCAATCGCTGCGAGAAACTCCTCTACGCTCGCAAAGGGCAATTGCGTCTCGGACCAATGCTTCGCTGCTTCGAACTTCATGCCGCCCCAAAAAGCCATGGCCACAATGACGATCAGTACAAGCAACGACTTGGTCGACTTTCCAGAACCGACTTCGTCTAACATGCTCCAAATATACAAGGTAACTCCAAGTATTTCCGCCAGGACTGGCGAATCGTGATGGCAACAGCCTTAAGTTGTCCGAAGTTGAACTGATCTAGGTAAGGGACTCCTTTGAGCATGCCACCAAGGGTCGGCGGGACGAGGAAAGAGCTCAATAGCGTCTAGGCTAGCACCAAACACCCTCATCACTGTTCGCGAACGCTCACAGGCGCTACTCCATTTTGCACAAGCCGTAGGTTCAAATTTGTCCAGAATTTTAGGTTCAATTTAGGTTCGCCGTATCATCATTCACATCAGCATTTCTTGTTTTGCGTTGCGGTTTGGGTTCAAAACCTATGCGTCGGTATCATTTTTTGGTTGCTGTCCCGGCATCAGAGGCCAGCCGATTGGGACGTTTCCGTTCCTCTTACTAATAAGGCGTCGCCGGGCGAATTTGTCAACATACTTTTTGAAGATTTGTTGTCATCTCTGGGGTGCGCGGATTCATCCGCGCCTTGGGTAAGGCGATTTATCGCCGTTGACAAGCGGACGCACCTATCCCAGGAGGAAGCGGAATAGTGCGATTTTGGTAGACTCACATCCGCCCATGGCTGAGAAGAAACTCCTTTTCGAGCACGCTCACGACCCTGCCTATCGAACCCTTGCCGGATACCAAGCCAAAGGCGGCTTTGCCGCCCTTAAAAAAGCCCTCGGCATGGAGAAGCAGGCGATCATCGATGAGGTCAAAGCAAGTGGCCTCCGTGGTCGAGGCGGTGCGGGCTTCCCCACTTGGATCAAGTGGAACGGAATTGAGAAACAGAAAACGAAGCCGCACTACGTCCTATGTAACGCTGACGAGGGCGAGCCAGGAACCTTCAAAGACAAGCAGTTAATGGAGCAAACGCCATTCCTCCTCATTGAAGGCATGATCATTGCTGGCTTCGCAACCCAGGCCGACTGTGGGTACATCTACATCCGTGGCGAGTTTATCGACGCGGCTCGCGCCCTGCGCTCTGCCATTGACGAGGCCTACACAGCAGGCTTGCTTGGCAAGAACATCATGGGTTCGGGTTACGACTTCGACCTGTACATCCACCTCGGAGCCGGGTCCTATGAGTGCGGCGAAGAGAGCGCTCTGATGTCCAGTTTGATGGGCGAAAGAGGCATGCCGCGACTTAAGTTCCCGCATGCTCCGCTTCCGACGGTTGCCGGACTCTGGGATCGCCCGACTGTCATCAACAACGTGGAGACTTACGCATGCGCCCCGTTCATCATCAAGAACGGCGGCGAATGGTATGCCACGTTGGGGGCCTCTACCAAGAACTCACGAGGCACCAAGTTGTTCTCGGTGTCGGGCCATGTTAACAAGCCTGGTAACTATGAGATTGAGTTCGGTACGACATTGATGGAACTGTTGGACATGGCAGGCGGAATGAAAGGCGGTGCGCTGAAGGCCTGCGTTCCGGGCGGGTCTTCAGTTCCGATCATCAATGCAGAGTCCTGTCAGAGAGCCATCATCGGTTACGAAGAAATGGGGGA
>CALMEF010000180.1 GCA_937862825.1 uncultured Armatimonadota bacterium | reverse complement strand
CGCGGATGTATTGACCGTTCATCCATTTCAGTTTGTCAATGTCAAAGACTCCAGGCGATGGTTGCAAACCTTGGAGGTCGAACAGCGATGCCATCTCATCCATGGACATCACCTCCTTGTCTCCACCTGGCGACCATCCAATCAGAGCAATGAAGTTCGCTAACGCCTCGGGCAAAAATCCAGCATCGCGAAAGTCAAGACAGCGTGTATCGCCATGCCGTTTGCTGAGTTTCGCGCCGTCCTTCCCTTTGATCACTGGGACGTGAACGAAGACTGGAGGCTCCCACCCCAACGCTTGGAACAGAAAGACATGCTTGGGCGCGGAGTTGATCCACTCCTCGCCGCGGATGATGTGGGTGGTCTCCATCAGATGGTCATCCACCATGGCAGCCAGGTGGTAGGTCGGCATTCCATCTGCTTTGAGGAGCACGGTGTCGTCACAGGTGCTCGCTTCGAACTCAACCTCGCCCCGAATCGCATCCTGAAGGATGATCTTTCCTTCACGGGGCATCTTCAATCGGACTACCCCGGGGAGGCCTTTGCTTCGGGCTTCGTCCACTTGAACCTGAGTCGCGTCTCGCCAGATTCCTCCGAAGTAGCCATGCTGCTCCTTGTTGGCCGCCTGGGCGTCCCTCATTGCTGAAAGTTCTTCAGGAGTGTCAAATGCCCAGTAGGCGTGACCTGACTCAAGCAGTTGGTTGACCGCATCGTCATAGACTCCTTGGGTCGCGCGTTCGCTTTGGCGATAAGGTCCGAAGGGACCTCCCTTGTCCGGTCCTTCCTGGTACTCCGCGCCTATCCAAACAAGGCTCTCAATGATCTCTTCTTAGCAACCAGGGACATACCTGGAGCGATCGGTGTCCTCAATGCGAAGCATCATTACCCCACCATGGCGCTTGGCGAACAGGTGGCAGAAGAGTGCAGTTCGGATGTTGCCGACGTGAGGGCTTCCCGTCGGACTAGGAGCGTAACGAACGCGTACGGACATGAGCCTATGATTTTGACACGGTGGGCTTACTTGAACTTGCTGACGTCCAGGGCGAACATGTCTCGCTGCTCATTGGTTACGATCAACTCTTTCGGTCCATTCCAGCAAATCGCTTCTGCTTGGCGTGCTCCTGTAAACGTGTACGAGGCAGCCTTGCTCGCGAACCAGTTATCGCCCTTCGCTGGCTTCTCAAAGACCCAGACCTTGGCGAAGAGCGTGCTGACCAGGACTGCCAAGCGCTTGCCGTCGGGAGATATGTCTGCGGCGGTTACCCAGCCTCCCAAGTTCTTTGCGGATCCAACCTTCTTCAATAGGTTCGGTCGATCCTGCCGCATCGTTGGCATCACGTACAAGTTGGCACCAACATCAGGCAAGGTGGCGTTAAGACGATGCTTGGTGATGAAGTAGAGTCTGCCATTCGACCAGAACACGGCCTCGCAGTCAAAGTGCATTTTCGGTGGAGGAAAGGCCGTTTGATCTTCGTACGAAACGGGATACCAGGCTTGTGGTCTTGTCGTGCTGATCTCAAGTGGATTTGGCTCCGACACCGCATAGACACCCAGATCGCGACGCGCGTTGCCGTTGTTCCCTACATCGCACAGGTACAGGAGATCGCCATCATAGGCGATGTCTTCCCAGTCCTCATTGGTCACTCCGCCGACCTTGACTCCCAGAAACCCCGGATCGAGGACGATCTTTCCGGAGTCTTCCTTGCGGTTAGCCCACTTTGGAGCGATAATCGAACCATCCCTTCGGATTGCAAAGATTCTCGGTTCGTCTCCGCTGTCGTTATGAACCCAATAGGTGTCTTTCCAACGCCGACTCTTAACGATCCCGCTCATCTCGTCAATCGGTTCGAAGATGACTTTGGAATAGGGCTGTAGCGGTGTCTGAGTAACCACGAGAAGAGCGAGCGCCGAGACCATCTTAATGAGGCTACCGCTTCTTTGGGACCTCAATGAGGTCCCCCGGCTTTAATATGAAGTCTCTTAACTTTCCGGACTTGATCGCGACAAAGTCAACCGTGTGGATTTTCGACGTACCACCAGCAACCCTCAAGATCGTTACCTTCTTCTGGTCCGCATTGTGAAGGGGCCAACCGACCGCCTCCAAGGCCTTCGTCAGCGTCATACCTTCGAAGAATCCCACCTTCCCGGGACGGGAGACGATACCAACGACAGTGACAAGTTTAGGATTATCAATGATGGGGAAATGAAGGACATCGCCCGGTGCCAGTTTTGCCGTTAACTCAACGGCCCTTGTTTGCCCATTCGAAGTGTGCCTGGCCGCGTTTCGGTCGGCATGTACAGTTAGGCCACCGGCAAGATCAATCGCCTCTTGTACCGTAGCCCCATCAGCGAACTCATACTCGCCCGGTTTAAGAACTCCGCCGAGCACCAGAACAGAGTTTCGCGTGGTCGGTGCGGCATAAATCACCCTGCCTCCCTTGCTGAGCACGTGGTTCTTTCCAACAGACTTGAGCACGTTTCGAAGTGGTGTTTCGACACTTGGCACTGAGCCTGGCCTTGGCTTGGCCAGTTTCGAGACGTCGTTTATCGTCAGCCCTTCGTACCAAACCACCGAACCCGGGTTCTCTATGGACCCAGAGAAGGAGACGTCCTGACGCTCCGTACCAATCAACATCACAGACACGTTGCCGCAGACGATCCCCTTGGAGTTAGCAAGTCCCTGCAGGCTCTCCGCCAACTCGATGGTCGTGCGGCCGGCAGCAGCGAAATCGCCGACCATGGGCACACGCACAAAACCGTCGGTTGCGATGACGTACTCGCCGGAAAGGGCACTATGCCCGGACGCAATCGCAATCCGGTCCAGTGGCAGCAACTTGAAGTTGATCAGAGTTACTGCCAAAAGAATCAAGCGAATCATCAGTTCTTCAGGTACTTGTCAAGCCATAGCACCCAACGAGCCCACAGGTCCAGATGCGTTTCCCGCGCAAGCGGGCCGTGGTCTTCAAACGGGTAGAGATACATTGACGCGGGCTTGCCGAGCGCTTCGAGCATAGCGAAGAGTCGAGGCGAGTTAATTGGGTCTGTTCCAACGTTCTGATCGTCAAGCCCGTGATAGAGGAGCAACGCGCCGGTGAGACGTTCCGCATAAAGCATCGGCGACATCTCAAGATAGGTCCACTTGGCCTCCCAGAGTTTTCTTTGTTCCGATTGAAATGCAAAGGGTGTCAGCATCCGATTGTAGTTACCATCACCAGCGATGCCTGCCTTGAAGTAGGGTGTGTGGACCATCGCATTGACTGTGCTGAACGCGCCGTAACTATGTCCACCTATCCCGAGTCGCGTTCGATCGATGTAGCCCTGAGCCTCAAGGGTGTCGATGGTGGCCGAGAGGTTCATTCGGAGGTCACTAACATAGTTGTCGTTGATCGCCGTCGCGCTTCCGATGATCGGACAGTCCGGTTCTATCACGGCATAGCCCTGCGTAATCAAAAAGTCCTTCGAGGACATCCCTACTGAAGGATACAAATTCTTGTTGTAGTTGCGCTGGGAATCGTCGTATCCTTTTTGGTCTCGATACTCGCTTGGATAGAACCAGAAAAAGGCCGGCAGGCGAGCGCCCTTGACCCACCATGTGGGCATCGTCACGTTGCACCAGAACTTGAGTCCATCTGCACGAGTGATCTGCACCCGCGCCTTAGGAGCCTTTGTGATTTCTGCGGAGTAGTCCGTGTTCGAGATGGTGGCGCGCGATACCTTGGTCGTCGTGTTCACGATGTACGATGCCGGGACTTCGGTGGGCGATTGCCGACTAATCATGATTTCGGAGGCGTCTGAAGCGAGTACAGCACTTACCGTCTCAAACTTATCAGGTGCGCTTTGCCATATCCGGGTCTTCTTCCCGGAGTCAATTTCAACTGCATCAATGAACGGGCGGGGGCCCTGCTCCATCGGCGTCTTCGAAATCTCGCTACCACTGAGCAACACGGTGCCTAACGCAGTAATCCGAACTCCATCGATACCGAGGGGACCGGGTTCGCTCATCAGGGAGCCTGGATTCCCGTAAAAGTCGTCAGGCTTTGCGGACGAGATCAGTAATCGTTTCGTCGGATCGCTTAAGCGGACGGCAACAATGTTGGAGTTTCCAGATTTCGATTCACCGAGGAAGAGCACCTTACAATCGGTGCTGTATCGCACGGACGTTATCCGATCTGACGACTCGTAAACAACTTTGGCGTCTTTCTCGCCAAATGGCGGGAGCCATTGCATGACCCGGTCTTTTGCCTGTCGCTGGGGTTCCTCTCCCCCTTCTCGACGAGGAAGTTGCTCCTGCTGGAGGAATCCCAATCCCTGACCATCGGGTCGCCAAGAGAGGCTGCGCTTCTCATCCGGACGGCCCCCACCTTGACCGCCCCCCCGACCGCCTGTGCCAGGAGGTCCGGTTGGCCCTGCCGGGGGTTCAGCCCCAAGTTCGCGCTTCGAGAGTTCTACAAGGACCTTTCCACCTTCATCCCAAACTTCCTCCTTCTGACCAAACGAGGAAACGGGAGTGATATACGAGAACGGCTTGAGCATGGTCGTCACTCTCGCGTACTTACCATCAGGCGAGGCATCAAAGGACCGAATCATCGCGGGTTTCCCTATTTGCAGAAGCCTGCCGCTCGCAATGTCAACCCGGGTCAGTTGCCCTGTGGCGTAATGCTCAAGTAGAGCAGCCTCATGACGGTTTTGAAGCAAACTCGCATACGTCCGCAGCGAATTCTTTCTGGGATCGGAGACTCGGACAATCGGCTGGTCGGGTACGTCTGGAATGGAAGGCACTTTTGCGGCAGAAGGTACGGCAACAAACACAATCGACTTGCCGCTATCAACCCATTGGAGCTTGGCCGTGAACGTGGTCAGACCTTTGGCGTTGGTCACCAACTTCGACTTACCAGAACCAAGTTCCGCAACGTACAGTCTTGAAGAATCGTTAAAATGGGCCCAATAGGCAACGTGGTTGCCTGCAGGTGACCACTCAAAACCGCTTAGCAGGACCTCTTTTGGGGTCTCTAGCAGTGAGCGCTTTCCTGTTCGCCAATCGTAGGTTTCTAGCGCTACAGAACCGCGCAAGTTGAGCCCCCTGTCTCGATAAGCGACAGGATCAATCATTTCTCCACCCAAGTTCAAATAGGGCCGAGCCAACTGGCTCATTGGAGTTGTTCCGTTGCTTTTCGCGATTAAGTACGTCGATCCGTTTGGTGAGAGGTTGCTGAGCACCACATTGAGGTGTTGTGGGGCAAGGACCAAGTCCGCTATCGCCTTAGGCGGCTTTAGAAACTCCTCCTTCGAGAGGAGCTCGTTGACCGACGGAGTTTTCGTTGTCGCCGGATCTTGTGCGGCAGCACCGGAAAACAAACTGGCGAAGCAGATCGCAAGGGCGTAGAACCTCATGGCAAAGCCATTTTATTCTAAACTCAGATCGATGTTGGGCTGGGATCGTTACTTTGACAACGCAGCGACCACGCCCGTCGACCCGCGTGTCTTGAACGAGATGCTGCCCTACTTAGGAGATGAGTTCGGGAACGCCAACTCTGCTCACTCTTGGGGTTCTAGGGCAAGGTCAGCCGTCGAACTAGCTCGGACCAGAGTCGCCGAGGCCATTGGAGCGGATGACCCGAGTCAAATTCTCTTCACCTCGGGCTCAACGGAAGCGAACAACTGGGTTCTTCGCTCGGGTGCCACTGGCTACGTCGGCCCCTTTGAGCACGATTCCGTTCGGGCACCAGCCGCACACCTCGGATTCAACGTACTTGAGAACGACGGATGGCTAGTGTCGCCTGTGATCACTGACTTTGCGAGCCACATGCTCGTAAACAACGAAACCGGCGCGATTTTTGATCTTGAAGGGCTGCGCGCGCACTGCAAAACCCTGCACAGCGACATCACCCAGGCTGTCGGAAAGTTACAAAATCCCATAGGGCATGTTGATCTCGCCAGTTTGAGTTCCCACAAGATCCACGGACCTAAAGGGGTGGGTGCCCTGTTTGTTCGTGATCCATCCCAGACCCCCCTGCCGCTACTCATGGGTGGCGAGCATGAGTTTGGTATGCGGGCTGGAACACTGAATGTGGCCGGAATCGTTGGATTTGGGCTTGCCAGCAGTCTTTCAGGGGACCACCGAGAGGCCACTTGGAGCCAAGCGTTGGAATGGCGTGAAATCCAGTTGGAAGCGGTACGTGGATTGACCGACGTTGAAGTTCACTCGATGGGTGTGCCTCATATACTCGCGATGAGTTTTCTAGGAGTTGAGGGTGAATCCATCGTACTAGACATGGATGCAGCGGGGTTCGGCATAGGAAGTGGTGCTGCGTGCAGTACTGGGAGTACAGAACCGAGCCACGTGCTGACTGCCCTGGGAATTGAACCTGATTGGATTCGAGGAACCGTTAGAATCAGTTTCGGAAGGTATAATACAAAGGAATCTAGCGCGGCATTGGCGGCAAATCTAGTTGACGTAGTTACCAGGTTGAGAAGATTGCGCAACTAAATTGGCCTTACCTGCAACGTTCGGGACTTCTTAAGACGTCGTATATGATTGGGCTTTTTGAACCCAATCGGGCGTTACCCGAAAATTTTGCAGGTTTTTTTGTCGAATTTTGAGAAGAAGTGTGTTACTGTGAAGTGTCCTGAGAAGTTACTAATCCAAGTCTCGGGATCAGGTTCGTGGCAAAACGAAAGAATCAACGGCGATGGCAAACGTTTGACACTCACGACCAGTAAGACTCGTTTATATGTTGGAGGTTATTGAGCAGGATGCCAGTTGAGAACGGTTTAGCCACGCCGCCGCGACGCGGACGCGCGATTACGGTCCGTACGCCGGGTCGACCTACCTTTGCAGATGCAGGTAGTCGTCCAGTGCTGGACGACGTCAACGTCGAGCCGGTAGAAGATGATCTTTTAGAACTGGAAGCGGATGACGACTCTGATGATTCAGAGGTCGTTCATCATCACGACGACTCTGAAGAGTTAGAAATGTGGATGCGCCAAACAAGGCGCGCCCACTTGCTCACTCCGGGTCAAGAAGAAGAGTTGGCAAAACGTGTTCAGGCTTGGGACTTCATGGTCACGGGCAAAATGAACCAACTCGCTGACCTCTTGAAGAAGCCGCGCAGTTACGAGTTTGATGACTTTGACCGGTTGATGATTGAGCGCCAGGGGCGCGCTGCCAAGCAGCACCTGATTGAGTCGAACTTACGACTTGTTGTCTCCATCGCGAAGAAATACAATGCGCGAGGCATACCGCTCGCCGATCTCATCCAAGAAGGCAATCTCGGCCTCATTCGGGCCGTCGAGAAGTTTGACTGGCGCAAGGGATTTCGTTTCAGCACGTACGCTACTTGGTGGATTCGCCGTGCAATCGCACGGGCAATCATTAACCAAGGACGAACGATCCGGATTCCGGTTTACGTTGCGGAGTTGATCAACAAAGTTGTCAAGACCGCCTCTCGACTCCAACAAGAACTTCAGCGCGAAGCGACTGAGGAGGAGATTTCTCGGGAAGTCGGGCTGTCGGTTGATCGCGTGCGCGAAATGATGCGCGTCGCTGTTGAGCCAATCTCCCTTGAGACTCCGGTAGGCGAAAAAGACAACAGCTCGATTGGCGACTTCGTTCACTCGAACAACATGCCCAACCCGGGTGACGTTACGTGGACACTGATCCGACGTGAAGAAATCGATTCGATTCTCGGTCGATTGACTGGGCGCGAGCGTGACGTGGTCCGTTTGCGTTTCGGTCTGGATGATGGTCGCGCTCGAACCCTCGAAGAGGTTGGCATTGAACTCAATGTCACTCGTGAGCGGGTCCGACAGATTGAGCTTCGAGCGATGAAGAAGTTGCGACACATCGGTCAGGAGTTGACTGCTCAGGGCTTCACGATGACTCCGCTTCCAAACGCTTAACGCGATCCATTCAACATCGTACGGCGCTGGTCTGATGGACTAGCGCCGTATCTGGCTTTAAAAAGCCGACAAAAGTGGGCATGGTCCGCAAATCCAGCCTCAAAAGCAATCGCGGCTATCTTCTCATCCGTCGACGCAAGTCGGGTGTAAGCCCACTCCAAGCGCCTGTCCCGAAGGAACTCACCTACTGAAACGCCAAGGTGAGTTTGAAAGAGCCGAGCGAGATGCGACCTGTGAGTTCCGACTTCATCTGCCAGTTCGCTGAGAGACCAAGGTTGGTCAAATCGCTCACGGAGGAGGTCAGTGGCATGCTTTAGGACAGGATGCGAGAGGGGTTTTTCTTCACCCATGTTGAGCAGGCCCGCAAGCAGTTGGCGGAAGATGCCCGACAACAATAGGTCGCCACCCGGCGTCGGTCGGCGCAATTCGTCCAAGACTTGGGAAGCGAGGCCAGCCCAGACCGGACCTTCCAGAACCGACCCAGATTCAGGGGGCAGTACACCCCCAAACATCTGAGGCATAAAGTTGAAACCGATGCACCGAATCTCCGATGGGCAAGCGTCGTGCGAATGCACAACCATCGGAGCCCGGTAGTACCATGCGCCCTGAACCGACCACCGAATCATTCCGTCGTCAGCATGCCACTGATGCCTCCCTTCAAGTAGACAGATTAGTGAAGCACCTTCGTGGGCATGAGAACCTATGTGGCTTCCCTTCTTTCTGGT
>CALMEF010000179.1 GCA_937862825.1 uncultured Armatimonadota bacterium | reverse complement strand
CCGTTTTGCCGTTTGACCCTCTCCCCCAGCCCCTCTCCCTTCAGAAAGGGCGAGGGGAGTATAAGGTTCTTGTTATTGACCCTCACCCCCGGCGCATCTAACCTCAGAAAGGGCGAGGGGGGTGGGAGGGGACGCCCGAGTCCCGTCAAGAGCAAGCGTCAGGGCTGGCGGCGCAAGTTGGCGGTTTCGAGGCCGAGGGGCTTTTGGTCTAGGTGGGCGTTCCAGGTGAACACAAGGCTGTTTGCGTCTTCGACCAGCAACGGGCCGGCAAGAAAGATTCGCCCCTTCTGCGGCCGCTCTTCGAGGCGGCCCGACGAAAGGCTCCACTCGAGTTGTAGGGGCTGCTCCATTCCAATATTCCAAGGGTCGGCGCGGAACTGGAGGGACTTGTTGCTGAAAGTCGCATGATCCACGCGATGGGCAGGAACGTATGGCGTCGAGGTTGTCGCCGTGTTGGTTTCGAGGTTCACAACGACGGTGTCCACGAGTTTCTGAATAAGCACGTTTCGAGTCAAAACGAGGGTGAGTTTGCCATCAGCAACTGCTGCATCCAGCGAAACTTCCTGGCTCAGAAACTGGCTGCCTTGCGTGGTGCCTTTCCAACTTCCGACAACCCAATCGAGATCGGGGCCACAAACGGGTGCGAGCGCGAGAACTAGCATAGTGGTGGGACGGCTGTTGTCGCGAATCCGTTACGTCCACTCACTTTCCGAAGGTGAGCCAGGTCATTCCTTTGCCGGGGACTTTGACCTTGAGGTCGAGGTGGGGGCCGTTGAGGGTGTGTTTGGTGGGCTTGTCGTTTCGGCCCGAGGAGTCGCCCACGGCGACGGTGCAGGAGTTGCGCAGGCCGGAATAGTACAGCGGAATGCGCAGGGTTTCCTCCATCGGCTCGGCGGTCGGGTTATAGATGACCGCCATCGCAGGGGTCTTGAGGGACGGGTTGACGTGCACGACGCCATCGAGTCGGCGGCCGTCGGCACGGCGGATGTGAACGACGTCCGACTCCAAAATGTCCCGGTGCTGTTTGAACCAGTTCACCCAGCGCTGAACCATGGCTTTGGTTTCTGGCGCGTCGTAGATTCGCGGGCCGCGATAGCACGACTGGGCGCCGTAGCCCAAGTTGTTCAGCAGGTGTAATTGATAGTCGTCGAGATGTTCGCGGAGCGGCTCGATGGTCGCGGCGGGGCCGCCTCCCTGATACTCCACCAGAGGGGTCATCATCCATCCCATGCTGGGCGTCTTCTCCCAGGTGCCGTCGAAGAGGTTCTGGCGAGCGTGGATGTGCTGCTGTTCGCGAGGGAGGGACCAGTTGCTCTCTCGGTAGCCCATTCCGGTCTTGTTCGAGCCCATCAGGAAGTAGTTGTCGGGAACGTTGAGGAAGATGCCTCGCGCGCGGCACCATTGGTAGAACTCGGTGATGCGGCGATATTGATTCCATTGCGAGTCTTCCAGCCCTCGGTGGCCGACGTGGGTCGTTGAGGCGCAGGTGTCGCCGGGATAACTGCCGTCGTGTTCGAGCAGGTCGATTCCGGTGGACTCGAAGAAGTTGGTGAGTTTGCGGAAGTAATCGTGGCCCCACTGGCTTTCCAGGCAAGGGCTGTTTCCGAACGCGGGCTTGGGATTGACGACGTTGGTTTCGGCATTAATGGAGCGGCTGGCAAGCAGGGAATAGCCGCCCAGTTCGACTCCCTTGGCCTTCGCGGCATCGCGGAACTGTTTGAACTTGGCGAGGTTTTCGGGCTTCTCATCCTCCATGTCGAGGCCGCTCCAGAACGAGATGACGATCATCTCGAAGCCGCATTCGGCGGCTTGGTCAATCGCGGGCATGACCACTTTGGGATCGGTGCTGGTCAGGTGCAGCATGATCGGGTTTTCGGTGACCCAGGGCGCGATGGTTCGGTACATTTTGCGAACCGCCAGGCCTTGGCGCTCGCGTTCGGTGGAGTCGTGAATCAGCAGGAACGCCCTGAATGACTCAAATCTGCCGCCGGGCTCGATGATTTGATCGGGACCGATGGGCGGCCTGATTTCGAGGTCTACCGGCGTGCCAAGTTCGTAGTTCACCTGGGTGGCGTACGCTTTGTCTGGCACCCAGTTGACGGTTCGATTGGCGTTGCTGGTGGCCATGCCGCCGAAAGCGTAGTCGCTGACCGCGGTGATGTAGGGAAGTTTCCAACTGGGGTTGGAATCCACCACGCTTTCCGCTTCGACGAGCCCAAGGACCTCACTCGTGAAGCGCTCAATCTGGATCGGGTTGGGATTGTGGTTGGTGAGCGTGAACCACTTGGAGAGCAGCGGAATCCCATCATAGAGTTCGTAATGGACGTCCACGGAGAGTCCAGCGCCTTCGAAGGAAAGCGTGAGGTGCTTACCGGGAGGGGGCCACTTTACGTTGGGTGCGGTTCTTCGGATGCGCTTCCAGGCGAAGCGCTCGGTGATCGGGCCGACGGTCCAGGCTTTGAACTTGAGGGCTTGTGGGTGCGCCGACATCTTGTCGAGCCATTCGGGCTTGAGGAAGGCGAGATTGGGCTGGCCAGTCAACCCTCCGACGCTGAGTTCCTCGCGATCTTTGAGTTTGAGCCTGACCTCGGGCTTCACCGCGCGCACCATTTGTTCCTGGGTCATCAGGTTATCGAGGCCGACGGTGGCCGCGTTGGGGGCGAGCCTGAACGTGCGAGCGATCAGCCCGTTGGAAAGCACGATTTCGTCGTTGTTCTTGGTTCGGTACAGGTTCGTCTTGCCGACTTTGGCGACCAGCCAATCTTCTTTTGGGCGCTCGGGGTTGAACAACGGTAGATCGGCTAAGGTCATGATGGCTGCCAGTGCAAACACGGCTTAGATTACACGTTGGGAATCCTTTTCCACCTGCATGTCCGTAGTAACTGCAAATGAGCCGGTCGTACGCGTCGTGGGTTTGGGGGTGGTCCTTCTCTTGTTAGGGTGCGCGCTCACCGGCATTCTACTGAGCAAGTCGTATTCACCGACGCTGGGAACTGGGCAGGGAAGTCCCTTGACGTGGTTGGCGTCCTTCCACTACTGGTCGAGCGGGATGTTGATCCTCGCCTCGGCGGTGGCAGTTGTTTGGGGGCTGCTTTCGCGGGTTTATGAGCACGCGCCCAAAGTGTGGACAGCGGTTCTCCTTTTGGCGCTATGCGGCTTTCTGGGGCAAGTAACGGGCAACTTGCTTCCGCTGGAGCAGCATGATGTTCAGACAGCGGTCGTTGAGGGGAACATTGCCGCGCGGGCTCCCTTGATTGGCGAGGCTTCGAAGGAACTCGTTTTTGGTGGCAGTCGGTTTTCGGAAGCGACGGTTTCGCGTTGGTACGGGTTCCATCGGTTTGGACTGTCGTTGCTGTTGATTGGCGGAGTTCTTCTTTTGGGATCATCGAGGCGTGAGATTAAGACCGGCTCGCTATTGGTCGCGCCAATTGTTATCGCTCTGCTGCTCAGTTTGTTGCCAGCCCCAAGCGGACCGCTCGCCACGGCCGCTGATTTCCAGGCGTTTGATGCGAGGCCAAGTTGGTACACGCTCCCGCTCCACGGGTTACTGCGAATGTTCGATGCAGTTGGGGCCGGCTGGATCGGGGCGATGGTTATTCCTGGTGCCTTGGTCGCGTTTCTCTTTGCTCTGCCCTTGCTCGCGAAACGATTGTCATACTCGGCGATTCGGGCGGTGGTCGGCGTTTTCGGCTTGGTCACGGTTGTGGCTACGGTCGGCTGGGCCGGCATGAGTGCGCCGATTTCCGGTCCGCAACTTGTTGCGACTCAGGCGCCGGTCGAAGCCAGTTTTGTGCCGATTGACCGAGAACTCGCACGACGCGGTAAGGACCTGTTTTCGAGCAAGGGCTGCATAGGTTGCCACACCAGCCACGGCGTCGGTACCGGGTCCATTTCTCTGGAGGGAGTGGGAAAACGTCAACCGGGCCGTGAATGGTATCTACGGTTCATCAGAAACCCGCAGTCGGTAAGGCCCGGTTCCACAATGCCTGCGCAAAGTGGCCTTATTGACGAGGAACTTCGTTCGCCAGCCAAGGCCGGAGTAGCGAGGCTACTTGTTTCGGTTTTTCTTGGCGGGCACTTTGCCCACTTGAACCATGTCTCGATAATCCATTCCGAGCTCTTCACTTACGCCGTTTTCCTTCGGATGGAGGTAAAGACCCTTGTTCTCGGGCTCCTTCTCAACTTCTGGTTCGACGCGGTGCGCGTTTGCGAAGTTATCTTGGCGGATGCCGGTGACCATCCACGAGACCGCGACATTGGGGGAACTGGTTCGGATGACGAACTGGTTGCCCTTGATGCGTTGGACGACCTTCGCTTGGACGAAGTCAGCCGAATCGGCTTCATCGACAACGGTCAGCGTGTATCGGAAGTCGCGATTGAGGGCTTCGAAGTAGGACGGCATGGTGACGGTTGCGTAACCTCGATCATTCGTGGGGATTTCGCCGTTGTAGATGTTCATCATGTCGGGCGATTCGACGAACGAGTGATAGAGGTACTTGTTCGCGGGGTCAAGCGGGTGGTCGATTTTGAAGGTTCCGCTGCCTTTGGAGATGGAGCCGGTGATGGTGACGTTGCCGCTAAAGTAGCCTGCCGGGCCGGTTCCAGAACTCGCCCCCCATACTGCGCGCCCGGTTCCGGTGTTAAGGCCGAAGACTCCGGCCCCTGACGTGGACGTGTAGCCTAAGATGG
>CALMEF010000178.1 GCA_937862825.1 uncultured Armatimonadota bacterium | reverse complement strand
TGAAGGCTCTTCGGAACCAGTACAAGCCGCAGGCGAGCGAGTTCGGCGAATGATCATTGAGAATCTTGATGACGTCCGCTCGTTCAGTTTGGACAGTCCAACCAGCCGACAGGCAAAACTCAGCCAATACTAACATCGTTAGGTTGCAGAAGCCCCAAATCTGTGATTTAATGGATGGAGTCTTTGGGAGGATTTTGTATGCAACCTAAACTTTTCTTGGTCGGACTTTCAGCGTTAGGTCTTTTGGTTTTCGCAACGAACGCAACCTCAAGTGGTCAGTCGGGAGCACTCATCCGATTACAGTCGTCAACGCCGGGCGTTCAACAACCTGGTCACGGCAATATATCGGGCTCGTTTCGGGCAGGTGCCTTTTTTGGAAACGGCGCTGGACTAACTAACGTTTCTCTCACTCTGCCCTATGTCGACTCCTCAGCACCAGGTTTGCCTAACGCAGCATTTCGTATCGACTCAACTGGCACCGGAGGGGGAATTTATGGAACCCACGGCTCGCCAACAGGCACTCCCACCTCTGGATTTGGTGTTTTGGGACGGAGTGGTACTGACGGAATGGGTGTTTGGGGAGCATCCATGTCAGGTTACGGAGTGTTTGCGACTTCGTTCTCGGGAATCGGTGTGGTTGGTCGCTCATTTACCGGACCATATGCGATTCACGGTTCCAATCTCGCGAGTAATCAGGTGTCTATCTTCGGAGAGGCCACTGGTGATAACTCAACTGGTGTCAAGGGCGAGGGAGCCCAGTATGGTCTGTTTGGCGAGGGAACGGGTAGTGCAGGTATCGCCTATGGCGTTTTTGGACAGACTGCGGACACGGATGGTTTCGGCGTGAAGGGGCTCGCGACGGCTCTAACGGGCTTCAATGTTGGCGTCGGCGGAGAGTCGGCCTCTGCAACTGGACAAGGAGTTTTTGGTCGCGCAACCGACACAACGAGCGCAAACATTGGTGTCTACGGGTGGGCGAGCGGAACTTCGGGCAAGGGTGTATACGGACTTGCTGACAGTTCGACGGGTAACACCATGGGCGTTCACGGTATCGCCTCTTCCACATCAGGGCGTGGCGTATATGGCGTCGCGAACTCGCTTACCGGTATCAACTATGGCGTCTACGGCCTGAGTTCGAGTTCGACGGGATTTGGAGTCTACGGTCTTTCAGGAGCATCGAGTGGGCTGGCGGTTGGCGTAAAGGGGGGAACCACGGCACCCGGGGGACGTGCGGTAGAGGGAAGCGCAAGTTCCACTTCAGGGAGTGCTACTGCAGGTTACTTCTCAACTGCGGCTCTAAACGGATACGGACTTTACGCGCTGGCCACTTCGGCGACGGCAAGCACGTCGTACGGGATTTACGCAGAATCAGCAGGTACCTCTCAGTCGTACGGAGCCTATTTTGTTTCGGAGGGCACATCCGGCAGAGGAGTTTACGGGGCCGCGTCCGCGTCGACAGGAGCGACTTACGGGGTGAGAGGTCAGTCAAACAGTTCGTCTGGTTACGGAGTCTTTTCAGTTGGCGATATGGGCACTTCAGGTGCAAAGGCGTTCGTCATTGACCACCCCGCTGATCCGGAAAACAAGTATCTGCGCCATTACTGTGCGGAGGGTCCGGTTCCGTTGAACATCTATCAGGGTGAAGTCACGACCGACGAAAAGGGATTTGCCTGGGTCGAACTCCCCTCGTACTACGATCTCGTCAACAAAGACGCAAAGATTCAACTGACGGTCGTTGATGAGGGCGACGATTTCGTGATGGCGAAGGTCTCCAAGCGTGTTCAGAATGGAAAATTCCAACTGCGAACGAGCCAACCAGGCGTTACGGTTTATTGGGAGGTTAAGGCTGAGCGCAACGACCCATGGATGCGTGCTCATCCACCCAAAGTTGAATATGCGAAGGATGAAAATGAGCGCGGCAAGTACCAGCACCCATCTCTATACGGCATGCCCGATTCTATGGCAATGGATAGCCGCCCGGTGAAGGCGAACAAGTAAATCGTCTAAGATGGAGGCATGGTTCTTGCTTCCATCTTAGGCCTCGCCTTGACTCAGCAAGCGCTGGTTGTTTCAGCGCCAAACGTGCTCGTTTTCTCGAAAACTGCTGGATTTCGGCATGACAGCATTGAACACGGCCGCGATGTGCTGAAGAACCTTGCGTCGAAGCAAGGGTGGACGATCCAGACCACGGAAGATGCGGCGGTTTTCACTGACGTGGGATTGGCCAAGGTTGACGTCGTCGTGTTCTTGTGCACGACCGGCGATGTGCTCAATCCCGCACAGCAAGATGCGGTGCAGCGATGGTTCAAGAACGGGAAGGGCTTCGTGGGTATTCATTCAGCCGCCGATACCGAATACGATTGGTCGTGGTATGGCAATGTGGTTGGGGGCTACTTCAAGAGCCATCCGCAGATTCAAAAAGCAACTTTGAAGGTCGAAGACATCGCCCACCCAACATCGGCTCATCTTCCCCTCCAGTTCGAGCGCACCGACGAGTGGTACGACTTCCGCGAGAATCCTCGGGCAAACGTGCGAGTACTGTGTTCTCTTGACACCAAGTCCTACAAGGGCTCGGTGATGGATGACCACCCGATCAACTGGTGTAAAGAGATTGACGGTGGTCGCGCTTTCTATACGGGTTTTGGTCACACAAAAGAATCCTACGACGAGCCGTTGGTTCAGGAGATGCTTGTAGAGGCGATTCTCTGGTCAGCACAAGGGAAGCGACCGAGCGAAGCCACAACGCCTGAATGGCGTTCCTCGCAGGGCTGGATTGATAAGGATGGCGGCATTTTTAACCAAGGAAATGCAGTGCACCTCGTCTCAAAGGCCGATTATGGGGATCAGCAAGTTCATGCCGAGTTCATGATTCCCAAGGGTTCAAACTCTGGGGTTTATCTGCAGGGTCGCTACGAAGTCCAGATTCTGGATTCGTATGGCAAGGCCCTTTCTGATATGCAGTTCAGCGACTGTGGCGGAATCTATCAACGCTTCGATGAGGCCAAGGGAACCGGATGGGAAGGCACGAAGCCGCTGAAGAATGCGATTCGTGAGCCCGGACAGTGGAACACGTACGACATTTTGTTCAGGGCACCCAGGTTTGATCGTTCAGGGAAGAAGGTGGAGAACGCCCGATTCTTAGAGGTTCGACTCAACGGAGTGGTTGTGCAGAAGAACGTTGAGGCAACTGGTCCCACTCGTGGGCCGATGTTCCAGGACGAGAAGGCGACTGGGCCGCTGTACCTTCAGGGGGACCACGGGCCGATCACCTATCGCAACGTGTGGGTTAAGAAGGCTACTTTGTAGGGGCCACTACGTAAAGTGTTTGAACCGCTACTCCACGTAGTCGTTCTCACTCGGTTGCTTTCGGAGGTAGGCCTCAATAAAACCTTCGATGTCGCCGTCCATCACACCCTGCACGTTGCCCGTTTCGTAGGCGGTTCGGTGGTCCTTCACCATCGTGTAGGGTTGGAACACGTAACTTCGAACCTGGCGTCCCCAGGCGGCTGGTCCTTGGTCTCCGGCTAGCGCTTTTAAGTTCGCCTCGCTCTGGGCTTGTTCAAGAACAGCAAGGCGTGCCAAGAGAACGGTCATCGCGCTGTCGCGGTTCTTGTGTTGGCTTCGCTCGTTCTGGCACGAGACCACGATGCCGGTGGGAATGTGGGTCAGACGCACGGCACTCTCAGTCTTGTTGACGTGCTGGCCACCTGCTCCGCCCGCCCGAAGCGTTTCAATCTTGAGGTCATCGGGGTTGATCGTCACCTCATTTGCCTCAATCTCGGGGAGGACCTCGATTCGGGCAAACGACGTATGGCGCCTTGCGTTAGCATCGAACGGTGAGATTCTAACCAAACGGTGAACTCCATTCTCGGACTTGAGATAGCCATAGGCATTAGGGCCGGAGATGAGCATATTTACCGTACGGTAGCCCGTGACATCGCCTGGAGTTTCGTTAAGAATCTCAAGCGAGTAGCCTTTGTTTTGGGCATAGCGAGCGATCATTCGTTGGAGCATCGCGGCCCAGTCGCAAGCCTCGCTGCCTCCCGCACCGGCGTTGATTTCAACGAGGGCGTTTCGACCATCGTGCTCACCGCTCAACAGCGTTTCGAGCTCATAGCGATCCAGGTCCTTGAGGAACTTGATCGCCATCTCGTCAGATTCGGCTTGTAACTCATCGCTGGGCTCAAGCGCAAGCATCTCGTTGAGTTCGGCAATGTCACGCTCAGTCTTCATGAGCGTTTTCAGAGGCGACACGAGATCACGCAACCGCGAAAGCCGTTGAAAATCTTTGTTAGCCGAAGCAGGGTCGTCCCAGAAGTCTGGCTGCTCGGATTTGCGCTCTAGCGCTTCAATTTGGGATTGAAGTCGAGGCAGGTCAAAGATGACCTCCGATAGCGTCCAGACGGCCCCGGGCCTTGGACAGCGCTTCATGCTGTTCTTGGTTCAGCATGTTTGATAGTGTACCTGGAGGTACGATTCGCGCATGGGAAAACTTAGCCGTCGTGATGTTTTAGCGGCTGGCGCCGGGGTTGCTGCCGCTCCATTCGCTTCCGCAACGATTTGGGTGCCGCAGGGAATTGAACCGGTGGTGATCGCCTCTGGTAACGGAAACACGGTGAAAAACGGTGGACCCAAAACCTGCGTTCATACGGCGTTCGACCTCATGGCGGCGGGTTCCGACGTCCTTGACGCCCTGATTGAAGGCGTGAACATCGTTGAACTCGATCCCGCCGACTCCTCAGTAGGCTATGGCGGTTTGCCCAACGCTGACGGTGTCGTTCAACTCGACTCGTGCTGTATGCACGGTCCCAAGAAGTGGGCGGGCGGAGTCGCCTGTCTCGAAGGCGTGCGGACGCCCAGCAAGGTCGCAAAGGCGGTGATGGAGCAGACTGACCATCATCTCATCGTCGGCAAAGGAGCACAAGACTTCGCACGGGGGATGGGTTTCACGATCGAAGCAGATCTCAATTCAGAGGGTTCACGAAGGACCTGGCTGGAGTGGAAGCGCCGGATTGACCCCACCCACTACCTTGACCCAAAGAAGCGGGATGGCGTCGCGATGCAAATGATCAAAGAAGGTCTGATTGATCCGCTTCACTATTACGGAACGATCAACTGTAACGGTATCAATGCGAAGGGTGAGATTTGTGGCGTAACGACGACCAGCGGACTAGCATTCAAAATTCCCGGTCGAGTTGGCGATTCGCCGATCCTCGGGGCAGGTTTGTATGTTGATGGCTCGGTCGGAGCGGCTGGCTCAACAGGGCGTGGCGAGGCGAACCTGTTCAACCTTTGCTCTTTCCTGATTGTCGAGGAGTTGCGGCGGGGAGCTCATCCCAAGGACGCTGGAATGGTGGCTTTGAAGCGTGTCGCTGAGAACACCGAGAAGCGCCTTCGAAATGAAGCGGGACGTCCCGGGTTTGGATTGCAGTTTTACGTTTTGGACAAGCGAGGACGCTACGCTGGGGTCGCCATGGCGGGCCGGGGAACGTTCGCGGTTTGTGATAAGAACGGGCCGAGGCAGGAGCCTTTGACGCCGCTGTTTGAGTGAGAGGTTTTTGGGGATAAGTCCCGATCCGTTTCACCCCGCAAATCCGTCAGAATTAGAGTCCCCCACGGGTATTCGCCAGCACAGCACTGGCGGTCTTCGACATGCCGTTTTGTCACATCCACAACCATACGGAATATAGCCTTCTCGACGGGGCCAACCGCATTCCTGAGATGGTGACGCGCGCCAAAGAACTTGGGATGGACTCTCTGGCGATCACCGACCACGGCGTCATGTTTGGCGTGATGGAATTCGCTATGGAGTGCGCCAAGCAGGGCGTCAAACCACTGGTTGGTATGGAGGCTTACGTTGCCCCCGGCGGTTTATCGAAGAAGGGAAAAGGCGAAGAGAAAGATAGTTTTCACCTGCTTCTGCTTGCCAAAAATGAGGAGGGTTATCGGAACCTCTGCAAACTCGCGACGATAGGTGCGCTTCAGGGCTACTACTACCGCCCTCGCATCGACCACGAGGTCTTGGCGCAATACGCCAAGGGCTTGGTTAGCACGACGACCTGTCTCGGCTCGGAAGTGAACTCGGCGCTCTTAAAGGGTGAGTTCGACCGCGCCAAGGACATCGCGGCGATGTACCGAGACATTTTCGGTGAGGGCAACTACTTTGTCGAGTTGCAGGATCACCGGTTGTCTGAGCAGGCTGCTGTGAAGGAAGGCCTACTTCAGATTGCCAAGGACCTCAAACTACCTTTGGTTTGCACCAATGACGCGCATTATCTCTGTAAGTCAGATGCAGAGCCCCATGACGTGCTCTTATGCATCCAAACTGGAGCACTCCAGTCAGATGAAAAGCGATTCAAGTTCTCGACGGATGAGTTCTACTTGAAGTCGCCGGAGGAAATGGCGGAGATATTTGGGGATACGCCAGAGGCCCTGGAGAACACCCAGATGATTGCCGAGATGTGCAATCTGGAACTAGGCAAGCAGCGGGCGAATATGCCCGACCCAGAACTGCCCGAGGGAGAGACGCCGCAAACTTACCTGCGAAAGGTCGCTGAAGACAACTTGCTGAAGTCTTTTTCCGGTAGCCAGCAAGAGCAGTATCTCGAGAGGCTGAACTATGAACTCGAAGTGATCGGGAAGACTGGTTTTGACAGTTACTTCCTGCTGGTCAAAGAGTTTGCCGAATTTGCTCGCAGGGAAGGGATTGCGTTTGGAGTTCGTGGTTCTGCAGCGGGTTCATTGACCAGTTTTTGCCTTGGCATCACCGATATTGACCCCGTCGAGTACGACTTGACGTTCGAGCGGTTCTTGAATCCGGAGCGGGTATCCATGCCGGATATTGACATGGACTTCGAAGACGCTCGTCGCGACGAGATCATTCGTTACGTGACCGAGAAATACGGGTCGGATCACGTGGCGCAGATTGTCACATTCGGAACCCTCGGTGCCAAGGCAGCCATCAAAGACTGTGGTCGAGTGCAGGGATACACTCCCCAAGAAACGGACAAGATTTGTAAGACAATCCCGAACCTGCCGGGAATGAGCATTGATCGAGCGCTCAAAGAGTCCCCCGAGTTTCGGCAGATGGTCGAATCTGACCAAAGGGTTAAAGCCCTTGTTGAGAACGCTAAGACTGTGGAAGGAATCTCGCGAAACTGCGGCGTGCATGCTGCTGGCGTCGTGATTTCAAAGGAGCCGCTCGTGGAGCACATTCCACTTTACCGGGGCAACGATGGACAACCGATCACTGCCTTTGAGATGGGCATTCTTGAGAAGATCGGGTTGCTCAAGATGGACTTCCTGGGTCTCAGCAACCTCACCGTCGTCTCGCGTTGCGAGAAGATGCTTCGTGCGAAAGGAATCGAGATCTCGTTGGCCGGTCTCCCCTTGGATGACGCAAAAACTTATGAGATGCTCGGCCGCGGAGAGACTGTGGGCGTGTTCCAACTTGAGTCGGGCGGAATGACCCGGTGCGTTAAGGATCTCAAACCCCAGAGCGTCCGGGAACTGGCAGCCTTGGTTGCGCTTTATCGTCCGGGGCCAATGGAGCACATTCCACGCTTCGTCAATACCAAGTTCGGCCGAGTTCAGCCCACCTTCCTCGACGAAAAGATGCGCCCCATCCTCGAGGAGACTTATGGCGTCATCGTCTACCAGGATCAAGTTCTCAAACTTGTTCAGGCCCTTGGTGGCTTCACGCTTGGAAAAGCCGACATCCTTCGGCGCGCAATGGGCAAGAAGGACAAGAAGGCGATGGACGCTATGCAGGTCGAGTTCCTTGAGGGCTGTGCCGCCAATGAAATCAGCAAGAAGGTAGCCGATCAGATATGGGAGATGCTCCTGCCATTCGCGGGGTACGCCTTTAACAAGGCGCACGCGGTTTGTTACGCGATGCTGGCCTATCAGACGGCATATCTCAAGGCTAACCATCCAGTCGAGTATATGTGTGCGCTCCTCGCATCCTATCGAGACAAGGAGGATCGAGTTGTCGCGTTCATTGAAGAATGTCGCCGCATGAAGATTGAAGTCGCGCCACCGGACGTCAATGAGTCGCTACTCGACTTTAAGGTGGCTCAAACCCCAAAAGGAAAGGATCTGATCCGATTTGGATTGGGAGCAATCAAGGGTGTTGGCGATGGCATCGCGAGGGCGATCATCGCCGAACGAGAGGAGGAAGGGCCGTATCGCCATCTCTATGAGTTTGCTGAGCGGCTCAAACCGCACGGCATCAATCGGATAGCCTTCGAGGCCCTTATCAAAGCGGGAGCGCTAGACAGTGTCGATTCGAACCGAAACAAGATGCTGGAATGGGCCGACGGTGCGCTTTCATTCGCGGATTCTGCCAATCGCAACCGTCTCGCTGGACAAGTTTCACTATTTGGTGAAGGAGAGTCGTCGGGGCCGTCTTATCCCCCGCTACCAGAGGTAACGCCCGCTGGACGGAGTGATGTTTTGGCGATGGAGAAGGAAGTGATGGGCATCTATGTGTCCGACCATCCGCTTAGGGGATATGAACGGGCCATCGGTGCTGCGGCAAAGAACACTTGTGCGTCCATCCAGGAACTTGAGGATGGCACGAAGGTGAAACTTGCTGGGGTTATCGCGAACCTGAAGACCGTGGTGACGAAGAAGGGGGAACGCATGGCCACGATGATGGTAGAAGACTTCACCGGCCAGGCGGGGGTAACGGTATTCCCAGCCACGTTCCAGAAGGTGTTTGACTTCTTGGTTCGGGACAGTGTTGTGAAGATCGGTGGCACGGTGATGCACCGCGAACGTCAGAATGGTGACAAGACAATTGAAGTCCGGCTGGAAGAGATTGAACCCCTTGATGGAGTCATCAACTTTAGCGGGCCTAACTCGGATGCGGCAGGACACGTCTTGATCACGCTGAAGAAAGCCACTCAGGAACAGTTGGCGAAGTTAAGAGATGTTCTCCGGCAACATCCGGGAGAGTTTGAAGTCGCTGTCCAAATCTTGCCCAGCGAAACGAATCTCCCAGTTTACGTTCCGTTTACTATCGCTCCGCAGAATGGCTTCAAAAGTGCCATCAAGTTGGTCTTGCCAGATGCCAAGGTCGAAGTCCACGGATTGACCTCGGATGACGAAGCCGCGCTTATTGAGGCGTGAGTTCCATAAATTGAATCGGTTGAGCCACCAATCTCTGGTTCAAGATAAACTCCCGGGAAGATGAACATCCTCGTGCTCGGTGGGACCAAATTTGTTGGTCGGGCTATCGTCGAACGTCTTGTCACCAATGGTCACCAGGTGACTCTCTTCACGCGTGGACAGACCAACGCTGATGCCTTCCCCGACCTCCCGCACCTGGTCGGAGATCGCTTAGGAGATGTTTCGGCTCTGGATAACGCCATTTGGGACGTTGTCGTTGATGTGTCGGCTTACGTACCACGCGCGGTTGACAACGTTGCTCACCATTTGGTTCGTTCTAATCCTTATTACCTTTTCATCTCAACGATTTCGGTTTATGACGATCCACCGGCTGGAACTGGTGAAGCCGGAAACCTCTTAGGGCTTGAGGATCCGACGACGGAAGTGGTTAACGGTGAGACTTACGGCGGCCTCAAGGTTCTTTGCGAGAAGGCAGTTGAATCTCATTTTCCTCAACATGCCATCGTTCGGCCCGGCTTGATTGTTGGGCCTCATGATCCAACTGACAGATTCACCTACTGGGTGTGGCGTATCGGACAAGGCGGAAGAGTTCCCGTGCCAGACGTGCCCGACTTCCCCCTACAGGTCATTGACGTTCGCGATCTTGCGTCTTTCGTTGTTGGTTTAGTTGAATCCAAGGCGGAAGGGGTTTTCAACGCGGTCGGAGCCGATATCACTGTTGGGGAGATGTTCCAAACGATCTCGTCAACGGTTCCTGGTTCTGCCGAACTGGTGACATTGCCCAAAGAGAAGTTCATCGAAAATGGTGTTGAGGCCTGGAAACATCTTCCGATGGTTGCTGCCTTCGACGGTTCAGGACACGGCATGATGCGTGTAAGCGCTTCAAAGGCAGAAACTAACGGTCTGAGCCGTCGCCCACTCACGGATACCGTTCGAGATACATTTGAGTTCTTCAAAGACCGAGAGAGCATGGTCGTGGGAATGTCATCGGAGCAGGAAGCGGCGCTTCTGAGATAGAGGGAGCCTCTTGTCGTCCCTTCGGCTGACAGACCAAACTGATGCCGAGGGTCTCGGC
>CALMEF010000177.1 GCA_937862825.1 uncultured Armatimonadota bacterium | reverse complement strand
AGACGGTTCTGAGAACGTTGTAGCGGAGTTCACCAACCAACACGCTGCGACGTGGCCAGCCTTTACTTGCTCCAAATCTGGGTCGCTTGAGCACTTCTCAAACTTCCTTGGGCAACGTGGTGAGAATGCGCAACCCTCTATCGGCTTCGTCAGGTCGGGCGGTTGACCACTTATCGCTTCGAGTTTGTCAATTCCTGGCCGTGGTAGGGCAGCAAGCAATGCCCGAGTGTATGGGTGAGTGGGGGCTCTCAACACGTGTTCGGCAGTTCCGAGTTCGACGATACGTCCGGCATAGTAGACCGCGATCCGGTCGGCGAGCGCGCCTATAACCCCGATATCGTGCGAAATGATGATGACTGCGGTTTGCTCCACCTTTGCCATGTCCCGAATCAAGCGGAGTATCTGGGCCTGGAGAGTAACGTCGAGCGCCGTGGTCGGTTCGTCGCAAATCAACACTTTAGGTTTGCAGGCGAAGGCAATTCCAATGACGACACGTTGGCGCTGACCACCGCTCATTTGGTGGGGATACTTACTGGCCGAACTTTCCGGAGCAGGAACACCGACTTGCCCGAGAATCTCCACTGCTCGATTCCACGCGGCTCTCTTGTCCATGTTTTGATGCAATCTGAGTGCTTCGGCAATCTGCTCCCCAACGCGCATCATAGGATTGAGGCTCGTAAACGGATCCTGCATCACGAGGGCGATCTCGTCCCCTCGCACGGCTAACCACTCTCTTTCCTTCAACGTCGTTAACTCACGTTCGTTGAGCCTGATTGATCCTCTGGTGACCTTTCCGGGTGATTGCAGCATTCCCATGACGGCGAACCCGGTCATCGATTTGCCGCAGCCCGATTCACCGACAACCCCGAGTGTTTCGCCTGCATCTACAGCGAAACTCACTCCGCGCAGAATCTTGGCGTCGCCAAAAGAAACTTCCAGATCGCTAACCTCAAGAACGGGCACAGGATAGTATAGAGCCAAACTATTGGCGTGGGTGCGCAACACGTCCATTTGAGCAAAGAGTTTTCAGAGGGTCAGTCATTTGAACTTCAAAAGTTGATTCCCTGCACCATGACCGTTGGTGACCAGATTCCCGATTCAACGACAATTCTGGTTGATGGCCGACCGCCGGACTCGGCACTTTCGTTCGTACGCTCAGTGGTCGTACCGTTTGCCGGGATTCCGGAAGTGACGCGCCTCAGGATGCTCGCCCATCCTTCGGTTCAACTGTACAACCTGCACTTCAATTGCCGCGCTACGGGAGAACTTGCCGTAGCCCTGTTGCTCGCAGCGGCCCGACGGGTGGTCAGTGCCGACTCACGGCTAAGAACGGGCCAGTGGGCGTGGCGAACGGAGGACGACCCTGGAATTTCTCTCTATGGAAAGACCGCAACCATTTATGGCTATGGCGAAGTCGGCAAGGTGGTCGGCCAAGCCTTGGAAGGCCTAGGCATGACCGTGATCGGGGTTCGGCGATCTGGCGGAGTCTCCCTTGATGAGGCGTTATCAAATTCTCACGCGCTCGTGGTTACTGCGCCACTGACTGACGAAACCCAGGGGGCAATCACCTCTCAGAGGTTGCGACTTCTGAAGGAGCCCCGTCTCGTGTGCAATGTGGGCCGTGGTCCTATCATCGACGAACTTGCGCTGTACGAGGCTTGTCGGTCTGGCGAGGTCGCGGCGGCGGGGATCGACGTTTGGTATCGCTATCCTTCGGAAGAAGAACCCAATATTCTGCCCTCAGCACTTCCCTTCCACGATTTGGAAAACGTCGTGTTGAGCCCGCATCGAGCAGGAAGTACATCAACGATTGAGAGCGAACGAATCATCGCTATCGCGGAAGTCATCAAAGCCATTTGTAGTGATGAGCCACCAAAACCGGTGGACGTTACCCAGGGCTACTGATCTTGTTGGTCACGGGCTTTTCGGGCAAGAGCCTCGAAATCAGCCTGAATAGATTTCAATTGCGAATCCTCCATCTCCTCCAGATCAAGCAAAGTATTGCGGGCAGCCTCAGTGGCCCGAATCAACTCGTCCAACTTTATCTGGAGAGCCCGCGTATCGCGATTTTGTGAGTTCTGGATGACGAAAACCATCAGGAAGGTGAGGATTGTCGTTCCGGTGTTGATTACCAACTGCCACGTGTCGCTGAACTTGAAGATTGGGCCGGTGAGAGCCCACCCTACAATCAGGAGCAGAGCGATTACGAATGAGTAGTGACTACCTGTCGCGTCGGACACTTTCCTTGACAGTTTCGTGAAGAATGAGGGGGGTGTTGGCTCGGCCATACATGGGCAAGGACGATTCTCACACGCGCTCTGAATGTGCCAATCTATCGCATGGAGCGAAGAGACTTCCTGAAGTCGAGCCTTATTGGCGGAGCAGCGGCTGCGCTGGGTATGAAGGTCGAGACCAGCATTGTGCCCCCTTTCGAGTTTGAGGAGGCAACGATTTGGAGTCTCCAGCAGGCGATGAAGTCAGGTGCTGAGACGTCCCTATCCATCACTCGCAAGTACCTTGAACGGATCGAAGCCATTGATAGAATTGGCCCGAAGATTTGCGCGGTCATTGAAATCAATCCAGACGCTGAAGCCGTCGCCGAGAATCTAGACAAGCAAGATCGACGTGGGCCACTCCACGGAATTCCCGTGCTTCTGAAGGACAATATCGAAACTGGAGACAAGATGGCCACGACCGCAGGGTCCTTGGCTCTCGCGGAGCATCGAGCACAACGGGACGCTTTTATTGCTGCTCGACTTCGCGAAGCGGGAGCCGTCATCCTCGGTAAAACGAACTTGAGCGAATGGGCCAACTTTCGGTCAACGAAGTCAACCAGCGGGTGGAGTAGTCGAGGCGGGCAGACCAAGAATCCCTATGCATTGGATCGCAACCCGTGCGGAAGTAGTTCCGGGTCCGGTGCAGCGGCTTCTGCAAACTTGGCCGCGGTCACCGTCGGAACCGAAACTGACGGATCGATCATATGTCCCTCAACCACCAACGGCTTAGTGGGAATCAAACCGACACTGGGTCTGGTTTCGCGATCCGGGATCATTCCTCTCTCCCACAATCAAGACACGGCTGGTCCGATGTGCCGGACGGTTACTGACGCAGCAACTCTCCTTTCAGTATTGGCGGCTGCCGACCCTAACGACAGGGCTTCCAGAGGGTTCAAAGGGATTGACGACTATCGGACGGCGCTCGTAAAGACCAGCTTGAAAGGTAGGCGAATCGGAGTTGCGCGAAAGTTCTTTGGCTTCAACCCCAAAGTGGACGCAATCATGGAGAATGCACTTCGCGTGTTCAAAGACCTCGGAGCCACCATTGTTGACCCCGCGGACCTTCCTTCGCATGGTCAGTATGACGATTCAGAGTTTGAGGTTCTTCTGTATGACTTCAAAGCAGACATGAACGCCTTCTTGAAGTCGAGGAATCTGCCTTTCAAGTCGCTGGTTGACCTGATCAAGTTCAACGAGGTCAACAAGGCGAGGGTCATGCCTCATTTCGGTCAAGAAATCTTTGAAATGGCCCAGGCCAAGGGTCCATTGACCGACAGGGCCTACCGTGAGGCTCTCGCGAAGAATCATCGCTTGTCACGGAAGGAGGGGATTGATGCGGTACTTCGGCAACACAAGTTGGACGCTATTCTGGCACCAGCAGGTGGACCGGCTTGGACGACTGATCTTGTCAATGGCGACCACTTTTCCGGAGGGTCTTCATCTCCCGCTGCGGTTTCGGGCTATCCGGCAATCACTGTGCCCGCGGGCACCGTGCGCGGCTTACCCGTCGGATTGACTTTGTTTAGAAGCGCGTGGAGCGAACCAACATTGATCAAGTTGGCTTTCAACTTTGAGCAAGCCACAAAGGTTCGCCAAGCCCCCCGATTCCTACCAACGGCAAACCTTGACTCGTAGTCGAAAACCAAAGTGGCCCACCGATATGGTGAGCCACTTCTGAGGAGAGGAGAGATACAGAAGTCTTACTTCTTGGTTTTGATGGCCTTTTCAGCCTCGGGCAACCACTTGCTTGGGCCGCCAGGCATGTACCCGAGTTGCCCCAACTTGTCGCCTTTGGAGTTCAATACGAGAACCGTGGGATATCCCTGAATCTTGTATTTCTTCGCGAGACCGTCGTTCTGAGCCTTCAACTTGGCCTCAAGTTTCGTCCGCTGAGGAAAGTCCAAGTACAACAGGATGGCATTCTTCTTTGCCCAAGTCTTGAACTCTTTCGTGGCAAAGACTTCCTGCTCAAGTTTCTTGCACCAGTAGCACCAGTCACTTCCGGTGAACTCGGCAAGAATGACCTTGCCAGTTTTCTTCGATTCGGCAACGGCCTTATCCCACGAGGTCAACCAGCCCTCGCCACCAGCAAAAGAGGCGGCAGCAACCGCGCTAACCAACACCGTCGACAAGGCACGCTTTAACATCATCATAGTTTGGAACGTTTGAGGAGCCTCAAAGGTTCCGCAGTGGTGGAGGAGGTGGGGGCGTTGACGTCGGGAATGGATATCCCTTGGCCTTCATGTCGGCGGCCCGCTGCTCCACTTGCTTGCGGAAGGCTTCGGGAAGCGAATCGAAAGGTTTGGGCGTGGACTTAGGGTCAACCGTGTCATCGTTCAGCGTGGCTACATACCGAACTCCTGGAGCGAGTAAGAAGGTTAGCCGGTACGAAACACGATTGCCGGTGATGACTTCCCTAAAGTGAGGAAGAAAGTCGGTTCCGCGGAACTGAGGCTGCTCGCGCAACACACTGAGAAGTGCCAACTCGTCCACACCCACTCCACCAACCATAGTGGAGAATGAGCTGTCCTTACTGGCGCTGAACACCAAGAGGCTCTCGGTCTTTGGCATGGTGGCGGTTCCAACTCCAGGGACTCCGGTCGGCATTATCTCAGTTGGTTCGTCTCGGAAGTCCTTTGTTCCAGAACCCAGGATGGACGAAATCATCGACAGGAGGTCTGAATCGTCTCTGGGTGGCTCACCTGGCCTCGTGACGTTCAGTCGCGCACCAGATGCAAACACGATTTTGGTGATCAGACGCTTTTGTGGCTCGCTGAGGGAACCGATGGGAATCTCGGTTCCAGCGCTCATCGCTTGCTTTTGATTGGGCTCTAGCGACCCATAGAAGCGCAATGCATCCCAGTTTAAAGGACCGGTCATGCCCGAGGAGGTCGCGTTCGGTGCGAACCTCATCAGGTAAGGCACCGCTCCCGGGGTTTCGAAAGGAGACAGGTTCTTTTGCGCGTATGCCGCGAGGTCATCAAGGCTTGCCGCGCGCTTTGCCGCAGCCGAGTTGATGAGTTTGGCAAGCGAAGGACGATCCACGCGCTGCCTTCTTGACTCAACCGGGTCCGCAGGCATGATGTTGAGGTCTTTACCCGTCAAAGTCACCTTTAGGGCAGTATCCTTTTGTAGTCGAAAGAGATAGGTGGTTGGCTTAAATTCTTGGCTTGAGCCGCTCGAAATCATGACGGACATTCCGGTGCCCAACATGGCATCCGGTAGGCAGGCAACGGTGTTCAATCCTTTCTGTTGGGCTGTCGCTAGTAACAACTCCGACTCTTTGAATGAGAGCGGATCATGCTTGACGGGATCAAGCATCGCCGCACGGAGTTCAGCGGAGAGTTCTGCCATTGAGTTCGGATTGAAGACATTGATCTTCGATGCTTCGAGTTCTTTGGCCACTGAAGACAACTGAATGACTTCTTCTGATGGGTCTGGCTTGGGTGCTTCCTTTAGATCAACTGGGGTCATGCCACCGATCATCGAAAACATGCCACCCCCGTTGAGAAACGCGAGGCCGTTCATGAGGACACTGCCGTCACGACCAAAGAGACGCAGGTTGACTTGCATTCCGGGCATGATGGCCTGCTTTTCGACTACCAAGAGTGCCTTGACCGTTGGTTCGGTGATAGGCTTGGTCTGAGATCCAAGGCCAAAAGCCTCAAGGAAGCGCTGCATCTCCTGTTTCGCTTGGCTTGGGTCCTCCTGCGGATTCTGCGCTGTTGCCAACTTTGCCGCTGCTTCGTTTTGCTCCTTGACAAGATCATTGATCACGGATACGGCATTACTCCCGAGCGGCTTTTGCATTGCGTTAGGAGAGGTCGCGAATACAACCCGTCCGCCTGATTCTACGGAGGAGATGTCCTCTAATCGAACCTGAGAGAGTAGCCTTCCTATGGCCTTACCTACCGGGGTGTTTGGTGCGAATGAGTTTCCAAGCATGCCCTGCTGACTGCCGCCAAGTGATACTTCAACCTGTTTATCCGGTCCGCCGGAGGTCTTCGGCTTTAGGGACTCCAACAGTTCATCAATGCTCCTTTTAACTTGATCGCGATGAAGTCGCCGAGAGGCTTCTTCTTCCTCTCGGACTTTGCGAGGCGACCTGATGAGGAGATAATGGTCTGACTTCTTCTCCCATTCTCCAGAAGTGACATCGGCCAAGCGCTTCATCACATCGTTCAGCCGAACTTCCCGGACGTGGATAACCACGACTTCACCTGCAATTCCAGGTGCGACCTGAAGGCGATAGTCCGCTTCGACCGAAAGATCCTCCACCGCTTTTGCAAGCGAACGAGCCCCGAGGGACAGGGTTATCGGCTTCTCCATGTTCTGCGCGCCGGAAAACGACGCGAGGAACAGAGCCACAAGGGTGAGCGTTCGCTTCATGACACTATTGTACAGGAGGTGAGTTATCCACATCGGGATGGACAATGCCCGTGGTATCCTCATTCACCCAACGGCGGCCCCTGTGACATGAGAGCCCAGAGCGAAGCCTTTCTACAGTGTGCCGGGTGCAAGAAGATCTTGTTCTCGGTAGAGTTCGAGCAAAACCTACGGGTTTGTCCACACTGTGGGCACCACCACCGTCTATCTGCAGCTAAACGAATCGAGCTCACATTCGACCTTGGCTCCTTCTCAGAACTTGATTCTGAGCTTCGCAGCCTCGATCCCTTGGCGTTTCCAGACTATGCGGATAAACGACTCGGCGCTGAGCAAAAGACAAAGTCCTTCGACTCGGTCACCACTGGCCTCGCCGCACTTGAAGGAAACCAAGTGAGTGTTGCGGTGGCTGATTTCGCCTTTATGGGTGGCTCGATGGGATCAGTCGCAGGAGAAAAAATCACCCGAACTTTGGAGCGAGCGGTCGAGCAACGCGTGCCCGCCATCATCTTTTGTGCCTCGGGCGGGGCAAGGATGCAAGAGGGTTTGCTGAGTCTAATGCAGATGGCGAAGACCACAGCTGCCGTGCAACGATGTAACGAGTTTGGTATCCCTTACCTTGCCGTTTTTACCGACCCGACGATGGCGGGTGTTCTGGCAAGTTACGCCAGCGTTGCAGACGTCATTATTGCCGAACCAAAGGCGCTGGTTGGTTTCGCTGGGGCGCGGGTCAGCAAGCAGGCGCAGGTCTCCAAGGTTCCGGACGACTTCCAGACCGCTGAGTTCGTGATGAAATCGGGAATGTTGGATCGCATTGTCCCTCGAAAAGAAATGCGCAACACTCTGTCGTCGCTAGTTTCCATGTTGGGAGGACACCTCTATGGCTAAGAGTTGGCGCGAGTGGGAAAAACCGCTCATTGAACTTGAGGAGAATCTCGCCAAACTCGAGGACCTGCTCAAAACGGCGACTCCCGAACAGCGGTCCGAATTGCAACCTCGCGTTGATGACTTCAAAAAGCGACGCGACAACTATATCACGGTCATGTATGGTCGCCTTGGCCCCTGGGAAAAGGTTCTGGTTGCACGTGCTGACAAGAGGCCATACACGCTGGACTATATTGCCCAGATTTTCACTGACTTCACAGAGTTGCAGGGGGACCGCCGGGTAGGCGCGGACAATGCGATCATTGGTGGCCCCGCAAGGTTGGACGGCATGCCAGTGATGGTCGTGGGTCATCAGAAGGGACGCAATATTCAGGAACGGCAGTATCGGAACTTTGCGATGGCCAAACCCGAGGGCTATCGCAAGGCCATCCGGCTGTTCGAAATGGCAGACCGATTCAAGATGCCGATCATCACATTGGTCGACACCCCTGCCGCCGATCCCGGAGTTGAGAGCGAGAGCCGTGGAATCTCAGAGGCGATCGCGGCATCCATGTTGAAGATGTTCGAGGTCAAGGTGCCCTCTGTTTCCGTGGTCATCGGCGAAGGTGGCAGCGGAGGCGCGATTGGGATTGCCGTTGCTAACGCCGTACTGATGCAAGAACATGCCATCTATAGCGTGATCCCACCAGAGGGTTGCGCGGCAATACTTTGGCGAATGCCCGAGAAGGGCGCACAGGCTGCAGCAGCGCTTAGGCTTACTGCTCAATCTGCATTTGAACTTGGCCTCATTGATGAGATCGTCTCAGAGCCATGGGGTGCGGCACACCGCAACCCCGCCGAGGCAGCCCAACTGGTTAAGGAGGCAATCTTGAAGCACCTCGAGCCGTTGAAGAATCTCAGCGGTGAGCAGCTCAAGGCCGCTCGATACGACAAGTTCCGGGCAATGGGCATCTTCGAGTCGGCAACCGTGCCCGTTTAAGCAGGCCGTGTCACAATTGCCACGTGAACTTTGATGTTGTCGTGGTTGGTTCCGGTCATGCCGGAATCGAAGCCGCTCTTGCTTCGGCAAGAATGGGGCGGTCCACCGCATGCATCACTTTGAACGTCGAACGAATTGGTCACCTACCCTGCAACTGTTCGATCGGCGGGCCAGCAAAGGGTCACATTGCTCGCGAGGTTGATGCCCTTGGCGGACAGATGGCGGTTACGACCGATTACGCACTGACCCACGTTCGTCGGGTTGGTACTGGCAAGGGACCGGCTGTTCAAACCACACGTGCTCATGTGTGCAAAACCCTCTATCCCAGGCTGATGCAACAGGTCCTTCGGGATCAGCCGAACCTTACTGTCATTGAGGGTCGCGTTGATTCGGTAATGACTGATCAAGGAAGGGTGACTGGAGTTCTCGCTGCGGTTGAGGGTGAGTTTCATCGAATTGGCTGCAGAGCCGTTGTATTGACCACAGGGACCTTTCTAAATGGATTGTGCCACCAGGGTCTAACGAATCACACGGCTGCGCGCGAAGGCGATCCCGCTGTGCAAGGCTTGTCGGCATTTCTTCTTGACCTCGGCGTTCATCTGCGCCGATTCAAAACGGGTACTACGCCCCGCGTTGCCAAGTCGACCATCAACTGGGCAGCAACGCTCGAAATGGAGAGCGAGCCGGAGGCTGGCGCCTTGAGTTTCCTTCACGACGCTCCCTATCCGCAGGGAGAACTGTTTCCGTGCTGGCAGACTAGGACGAATCTCAAGACTCATGAGGTCATCCAGGGTCGAATTCACGAGAGTGCGATGTACTCCGGAAACATTCAGGGAGTCGGACCGCGCTATTGCCCCAGCGTTGAAGACAAAATCGTTCGCTTCAACGACAAGGATTCTCATCCTGTTTTTCTAGAAATCGAGGAATGGGAGTCGGAGTCTGTTTACGTGCAGGGTTTTTCGACGTCCTTGCCTGCCGACGTTCAACTGGAGGCGCTTCGGACCATCCGAGGGCTTGAAGGCGTTGAGATGTTGCGGCCGGGTTACGCTGTTGAATACGACATGGCTGATCCGTTACAGTTGAAGCCAACTTTGGAGAGCAAGCTACTTGGTGGACTTTTCTTGGCCGGGCAACTCAATGGGACAAGCGGCTACGAAGAAGCAGCCGGCCAAGGGATTGTCGCAGGAATCAATGCCGCGCGCCTTGCAACGGACGAGGAAGAGCTCGTGCTTACACGGGATGGGTCATTTATCGGCGTCATGCTGGATGACCTCGTGACGAAGGGAGTTGAAGACCCTTATCGGATGCTCACCGCCAGGGCGGAGCATCGGCTACTCCTTCGACATGACAACGCGGATCAGCGGTTAACACCCATTTCTCGACACGTCGGACTGTGTTCTGATGCTCGCTGGCGACGTTATGAGAGCAAGATGGAACTCATCGCCAAATGCAAAGTCCATCTTGGACCGTTTGTTGATGAGCGGCACAATGCGTACCTTGAGGCCAAAAACCATGTGCCAGTCAAGGGCCGAGCCACCCTTTTCGATCTCCTCCGACGACCAGAAATGTCATTCGAGACCGTTGATACCATAGGGTTTGACCTTGGAATGAATCCGCGCTGGGATTCTTCGGGAGTCCTTGCCGATCAAGCCGTCCGCCAAGTCGAGTTGATGGCCAAATACGAGGGATATGTTCAAATCCAGGAGCGAAACGCCGAGAAGCTGCGCAAACTTGATGCTATTCGGATTCCGGAAGGATTCGATTACGAACAGACAAGGGGCCTAAGTTACGAAAGCGTTGAGAAGTTGGGACGAATCCGACCAACCACTGTTGGTCAAGCCTCGCGAGTTCCTGGTGTTCGACCAAGTGACATTGCCCTGCTCATCGGCTGGCTTAAGAACTAAGCAACAAGAACCCAAGAACCTCCAAACCGGCATGCGCCTGAGTCTGTTGAATCTCGATAGAGGGGTTTTCAGTCTTTGTTGGCACTCTGATGACCGACCAGCCGTCCACGGATTCGCATTGGACGGGGACTTGAGTGTCGGAAATGGCCCGAACATGATGACCGTAACGCACGGCCGTCTCGCGGTTGGCCACCGTCACTTTAGCAACCTCGCTTCCGAACTCAAGGGGCGATGTTGTCCGCATGAAAAGGAGCAACTCGTTGCCCTTCCCTTGAATCCGTGTGGAAACCTTACTGGGTCGTGCATCACCGCCCTGCGCCAGGATGTTCTGGAAGCGCAAGTTCAGATTCCCAACTCGATACTCGCCCAACCGAGTTATGATTTTTCCGAGCGTTAGCCCTGTCAAGGGGGCCATAGGTTTGGGCTGTCCGAAGAAAGACCTCTGAAGATAGGCTTCTGGGTCGTACCCGAACTGAGATACCGAGTCTTCCCGACCGCTCCAGGCATACTCGGCTGCAACGACAAACGCGGCGTACTGATTGAAGTGGTTCAACAGGCTGTTTTCGCCGCTCTCATAACCGGCCCACGTCGTCTGCAACGTGCCAGCTCGTTCTCGAATTGCAGCAAGGGTGAATCCGCGAATGTTCTCTGGTCGATTCCAAGTTGACGCGATGGGGCGGTAACCCTCGGATTTCCAAAGCCGGAGCACTTGTGCGAAGACCTCGGGTCTGGGATCAGCCTTGTAATGCCAGTCTGTTATCAAGGCACCTTTCGGGATCGCTGCGCGACGCTTCTGAGCCTCTGTGGCATTGTCGCCGTGTGCCGCATCTGGAGCCTCCCCGGGCGCAAGCGCCTTATCTCCCCAAAGCATCATTTCTACGTTCTTGCGCTTCGCAAGCGAGCCCAGAAACCCCAACTGTCGGCCCCAGAGTTCAGTTACCAGTCTTGGATCATCCGGCCAGCCACGCATGTCAACCTCGTCAAGACCAAAGTGGATCGCCTTTGGCTTGAACAACTCGATAACCTCGTTCCAGAGGATTTCCAAGACAATCGTTGTTCTCGGCACTCGGGGATCAACACTGTAGAGAACCTCCGGGTTAAACGCCAAATCACGATTCTTGCCGTTCGCAAACAACCACTCCATGTGCCCGAAACTCTGGACCAAGGGGGTTGGCTCGACGCTGTGGTCACGATACCAATTCACCAGACCGGCCAACTTACGCTTGTCCATCGTGATGCTCGTCTCAGTTCCAGGAATCGCGTCCCATTTTGTTCGCTCGCATTGCAACACAACGTTGTTGAAACCGAGGTCTAGGAGTGTCGTTGTCCACAAGCGTTTCTGGAACTCATCGGCCCTGGGCCCAACAAACAAATGAGCACCCCTCCAACTGATACTGGGCCAGTCCTGCAAAGTGCCACTGGGCAGAGCGAGTTTTCCTTCGGCCAAGAACGTGAGCGAGGCCAATCGGCGCAAGCCATGCCTCAGGCCCATCTCATCATGCCCAACGACTTCAATGCGCTCTTTAGAAATGTTGATCGAGTAGCCCTCAGACTTCCGACCGCTTGGGTCGATTCGATCGTGTACAACCTTCCCTAGTGGCAAGGAGGAGCGCCAGCGGCGTAGTACTCCAGATTCGAAGTCCGAGAATTTGTGGTTCCGGATTCCCAGCGAGTTGAGAAAGACTGGACTGGAATAGTCCAAATTGCTCTGCTTGGGTTTGGGAACTAACGTTTGGATTGAGTGAGAAGGCTCAAACGCATTCCTGACCTTGACTGTTTCAAGTTTCACCGATTCAGCCCGACCTGACTTGGTGCGAGCATTTACGGCAATCACGAATGATTCCCTGACGATTTGACCTGGCTGGACCGCCAGTCCAGTCTTCCCCAGCCAAAACAACGAGTTGGCTCCCGCCCATTCTTGGTTGTAGCCACGAGCATCAAACAGAAGCCATGGGCTGCTCGAGTTGAACTGCATGAACCCAAACGGACTCTTGATCTGGAAGGACGTGGAGTTTGAAAGCGTCCTTGACTCCGGGCTGGGGCCGCGCAGCGGTTCGTTGAGTTTCAACGTCCCGAGGCTTCCCTCGGACCAAGCGGGAGCCCAGAGCATTGCCGCACAAACTTCAACGTTGACCGGCTTGGGACCATTCCAACCAAAGGAATACTCAATGGTTACCCGATTACCTTCAACAGCCACGGACTGTGTTCCGTGCGCTAGCCCATCGCCGCTCTTGAAAGTGAGCAGAAAGCCGTTATCTCGCTTCACAACAGTTTGCGAGTTCCACTTCGAACTGTAGTAGCCTTTACTCCAACCGGGCTCGTAGTATTGAAACCAGGAACCCGTCGAGATTGGTACACCGCCTGCCTGGATTTCCAGCCCCGATCCAGAGGCAAGGGTGACGCTCAAACCCAGGAGCGGTGCGACGGCCAGACTAAACATCTTCTTGGATGTTACTACGCCTCGCTGATGGGTATGGGCTCTGACGAAATCAAAGGCAGTCGAACGGTAAACGTCGATCCCTCATTGAGAGCGCTTTCGACGGACACTTCTCCCCCGTGCGCTTCAACAATGTGCTTTACAATGCTGAGTCCCAGCCCTGTTCCTCCAGTTGCGCGGGATCTACCCTTGTCCACTCGGTAGAAGCGCTCGAAGACACGAGGCAAGTCGGTGCTTGCAATGCCGATCCCTGTGTCCGCCACTTTGAGTACGGCCTCATGATCATTGGCAGACAGAGTGACTGTGACGCTCCCCTCACTGGAATAGTTCAACGCGTTGTCGACAAGGTTGATGATGACCTGACTCATTTGGGACGAGTTGGCGTCAATACGCAGGTGCTCTGGACCCGAGTAGGTCAAGGTCAAGGACTTCTCCTTCGCCTTTGACTGTAACTGGGCGGCGATTCCCCGTGTCAGGTCAGCAATGTCACACTCCTGCTTTCGCACAGGGTTGGACTCGGCAGCACTTAAGATAAGGAGATCGTTGGCGATCAAGGACAGACGATCTACCTCGCTTACGATCTTGGAGAGGTAACGCTCTGAGAGGTCCTTATCCTGCCCTTGGTCATCAACTAAGGTTTCGGCCATAGCGCGAATCGTTGCCAGTGGGGTTCGTAGTTCGTGCGAGACGTTGGCGACAAAGTCCCGGCGAACTCGCTCAAGGCGTCGCAGATCGGTGATCTCGTAAATGGCCAGGAATAACCTTTGACCTGACGTTTCAAGCCAAGCCGAAGCCACATTGACCCTGTTTTCTGGGTAGGAGAAGTTCATCTCCGCTTGCATGGGCTCACCGGTTCGAAACACTTCAAAAACAAGGGCCTCAAGGTCATACGACAGGCTTATCGCGAGCAACGAACGCCCTTGTAGGTCCTCGAATCTAAACATTTCCATCGCCCGCCGGTTGGCGTACAAAACGGTCGCCTTCGGGTCACAGATGAAGATGGCAACGTCAAGTCCGTCTGCCAGGGTGTCTACCGCGTGGCGATTCTCGGTAAGTTCTCGCTGTACCAACTCCATCGCTTGGTTGTGGCGTTCATTCAGCCCACGAATGTCATAGGCTGCTGAACGGAGTTGGGCACCGGTAAACAACAGAAATGCACCCAGCGCAACCGCAAGCCACCAAGGCATAGCCCCGGTAACCGCAAGAGGAATGCAGGCCATAGCAATGAGACCACATGCCATGCCTGCCATGAGTACCGCTGAGAATCTCAAGAGTCAGTTAACAGGACGGTTGAATGGCCCGATCAGCCGCCAATAACCGTGGCAGAAACAAGTCGATCCGACTTCTCAATCTTTTTGACCACGTCCATTCCTGCGACGACTTTGCCAAACACTGTGTAGTTTCCGTCTAAAAACTTGGCGGGTGCGAGCGTGATGTAGAACTGACAGTCACCCGTATCTCGGTTATCTGGCTCTGCCGAGAGCCCAACCATTCCCTCTGCGTTGTTTGAGAATCCGCTGTCCTCGTAGGCGACCTTTCGTCCCGTTCCCTCGCTGAGGAGCGAATCGTCATCGATGGATTTCGTTCGACTTCCAGGAGCACCGATTTGCACGAGGTAGGGTCGCGGGTTGCGAACAACTCGATGAAACTTCTGCCCGTTATAGAATCCTTCTCGAGTTAGTTCAATGATGCGTGACGTGGTTCGCGGGGCTTCTTTCGTGAACAGGCGAATGAAGACGTTGCCACGTCCCTCAACGGCCAACTTGAGGACCGTTTCTCCGGCCTTTGGTTGGTAATCTTGCCCCGCACCTGCCGGTAACATGACGGCTAGTACCAATCCAACGAGTAGGAAGAAACGCTTCATTGACTTTCCCTTATTGGACGAGTAGAACGGGCAACAGGCTTCAATCCTTTGACCTGGTCGTCAGGCGCTCGATTCGCTTCTCGTAGGCATTGCCCTTAATAAGGCGATCCACGTAGATTCCAGGTACATGAATTTGATCGGGATCAAGTTCACCGACTTCTACGAGTTCTTCCACTTCAGCGACTGTCACCTTTCCAGCAGAGGCCATCATCGGATTGAAGTTTCTCGCGGTTTTTCGGAAGACGAGATTGCCTGACCTATCACCCTTCCAGGCCTTCACGATGCTCAGATCAGACTTGAGTGCGGACTCCATCACGTACCATTCGCCATCAAACTGCCTCGTTTCCTTGCCTTCTGCCACCAGCGTTCCAAAGCCAGTTTTTGTAAAGAACGCAGGAATTCCTGCCCCACCAGCACGGATTCGCTCGGCCAGAGTGCCCTGAGGGTTGAACTCCAGTTCCAATTCGCCCGACAGATACTGGCGCTCAAACTCGGCATTTTCCCCCACGTAACTTGAGACCATCTTCTTGATTTGCCTCGTTTGGAGGAGTAAGCCCATCCCAAAGTCGTCAACGCCGCAGTTGTTGCTGATCACTGTAAGATCCTTCACGCCCGTGTCGCGAAGTGCGACGATCAGATGTTCCGGAATCCCACAAAGGCCGAAGCCTCCTGACATCACGGTCATCCCGTCGAAGACCAGTCCTTCCAGTGCCGCCTTCGCATCCGGATAAACCTTGTTCATGAGCCTAGTTTACTTGGAGGTTCAGGCAAAAAATAGGCGCATCCGTGAATCGGTGCGCCTGTAATCCCAGGATAGGAAAAGTGCCTCCTTTCTGTGAAGCCGAGTTTAGGACGAGCCCTCCTCAATCTTTGTTCCCGCGACCTCGTTAAGAAGTTGTTCAAGTTTGAAAGTGATCTCGCTGTTCGTCGCGAGGCGATGACAACCAAGATCTTTTCCGATCTGATGAAGTTGCTTCTCCTTGTGTCCTGCGTGGGCAATCACCCAAACTCCGGCGTTCACAAGTTGCGGGACTTGCGCGCGAAGAGGTTCTTCCCCAAGGTTGACAATTGCCGCATCAAAGTGTTCGGTTGGCACCGAAGCCGAAACAACTGGCTCGTGCCCCAATCCGCTCAAAGACTGTCGAAGTCTAGAGGTCCACATCAGGTTCGTTTCAAGCACAAGAATTCGCATTGGTCAGAGTCAAGACTGTACCGCCCAGACGCTACCGAGAACCCTGATTTATGCTATACTTTGATGAGAAGGCTTTGCGAACGAAAACGTGAGGCGGCTCATGCCGCCTTTTTTAGTAAGCAAAGCCGGGCAGGCAAACATGGATATCTTGCAGCAGTTGAATCAGATTGCCCAGGAGCGAGACCTGCCCCTCGAAGAGTTATTGCATGAAATCGAGGAGGCGCTCGCATCCTCGTACAAAACGTACGTTGGCGCGAAGGGCGAAGTCAGCGTCAAACTTGATCCCAAGCAGGGCTGGACTGTCAAACTTGAGAAGGAAGTTGTCGGCATCGTCAGCGAGCCGTCCTTCCAAATGTCGATCACCGAAGCGCGGAAGCGCAAACCAGAAGCCGAAGTTGGTGACTTCATTGAAGTTGATGTTGACCCGAACCGATTTGGTCGCATCGCTGCTCAGACCTTCAAGCAGGTTCTAAACCAGAAACTCCGTGAGGCAGAGACTCGCCAGATTCACGACATTTTCAGTGAGAAGAACGGACAAGTCGTTTCTGGAACAGTCTCCCGCCGCGAGGGCCAAAGTGTTTACATCTCGATCAATCGAATCGAGGCTGAGTTGCCCAAGCGCGAGCAAGTGCCGACGGAACCGTATCGCCTTAATGATCGATTGCGGGTCTTTGTTCTTCGTGTTGATGATTTGAACTCCAAGCGAGTTCGCGTCATCGTTAGTCGGACCCACCCGAACTTACTTCGTCGCCTCTTTGAGGTCGAAGTTCCAGAGATTTCCACTGGGGTCGTCGAGATCAAGAACGTCGCAAGGGAGCCAGGACAGCGAAGCAAGATTTCCGTGCTAACCACCGATGAGCGGATCGATCCAGTTGGGGCTTGCGTCGGTCCACGCGGAGCGCGGGTCCAGGCAATTGTTGACGAACTTTACGACGAAAAGATTGATATTGTCCCGTTCAGCGAAGACCCTCAGACCTATATCATCAATGCACTCAGTCCCGCAAAGGTGAACAGCATTACGCTGAACCATGACGAGAAGAGTGCATACGTGATCGTCCCGGACAATCAACTTTCATTGGCCATTGGAAAGGGAGGGCAAAACGTCCGTCTGGCCGCCCGACTTACAGAGTGGAAAATCGATATTCGCAGCGAACAGCAGGCTGCAACCGAAGGAAAAGCACCTGCGGGAGAAGCCACGACATGACCCTAACATCTCTCGTCGGAGAGGGGGCATGACCACCAGTGCCAACCTCACACCGACCGACGCGAACCTGCATCGTTTGCCAGCGTAAGGCTGACCCCTCCGAGTTGCTTCGAGTTGTCCGCGTTGAGGACGGCTCTATCCGAGTTTGGGAACGCGACGTCTTCGGGCGTAGCGCCTATATTTGCCCACGCGAATCGTGCGTCAAAGGCCTCAGTCAAAAGGGACGCCTTGCCAATCGACTACGCACGACCGTGACCGCTGACACGCTTGACCGAATCCAATACGAATTAGAATGCCAACTGCAGAGAAACCGAACATGACCGCATCCATCATCGACGTCGCCAAAGAATCCAATGTTGTGCCGGGCCAAGTGGCGCTCGTGCTGAACGACTTGGGCGTCACGCTGGAGGGCACCACCTTTGAAGCGGACAACGACACGCTGGAACTTATCCGCGAAGGCGTTGCCGAGATTGTTGGACAAAAGGAAATCCTCCTACAACCCGGAGCCACGCCTCGAGATGTCGCAACAGCAACCGGAATCGCCCAGCCCGAAGTGCAGAAGACGCTCATGACCAAGATGAAGGTCATGGCGACACTCACCACCTCACTCAAGCCTGATGTGGCAGAACAACTTGCCGAGATGTTCGGCTACACAGTCCGATGGGCAGATGCGACGCGACCAAAGGCGGCAACTCCAATTGCGCGGCGGGCAGCGGGCCAGAGCGGCGCACAACCAAGACCGCCGGTAGTCACCATCATGGGTCACGTTGACCACGGAAAGACATCCCTACTGGACTACATTCGAAAGGCCAATGTCGCCGCAAAGGAACACGGCGGAATCACCCAGCACATTGGTGCTTACCAAGTAGAGTTGCCCGAGGGCGCAATCACCTTCCTCGACACTCCGGGCCACGCGGCGTTTACCGCTATGCGAGCCCGAGGTGCCCAGATCACCGACATCGCAATCCTCGTTGTGGCTGCAGATGACGGCATCATGCCCCAGACGATTGAGGCAATCAACCATATTCGATCAGCCGAGGTCCCGATGATCGTTGCGGTCAACAAGATTGATAAACCTGGTTCCAACCCTGACCGGGTCCTGACTCAGTTGACCGAGCACAACGTGGTTCCAGAGGCTTTTGGTGGTCAGACCATAACCTGCCCAGTCTCGGCAATGACCGGAGAAGGCGTTCCACAGTTGCTGGAAATGATCCTCTTGCAAGCCGAGGTGATGGAACTCAAGGCTGATCCTAAAGGCAAGTTCTCAGGAGTCGTCGTTGAAGCAAAACTTGAGAAGGGCCGCGGGGCGGTAGCTACAGTTCTTGTTCAAGAAGGGACATTGAAGATTAGCGATCCCTTGGTGGTCGGAGAAACGCATGGCCGTATCAAGGCGATGAGTGACTACCGAGGCGAACGAATCGACGCTGCTGGACCTTCCGTTCCGGTTGAGATTCTGGGACTTAGTGACGTCCCTCAGGCTGGTGATACCGTTGAAGCAGCCTCGAGCGATCGAGAGGCTCGCGAGATTGCCGAAGGCCGGGCGATGAAGAGTCGGGCCAAATCACTTGAGGCTCCAAGCCGAGGAATGACGCTGGCAGACCTACGCAAGAAGTTGAACGCGGGTGAAACCAAAGATCTCAATCTTGTTGTCAAGGCTGACGTTCAAGGCTCGGTTGAAGCCGTCAAAGGCCTTTTGGAGAAGATCGAAAATGAAGAGGTGACCGTCAAAGTCATTCACTCTGGAGTCGGTTCGATTACTGAAAGTGACATCTTGCTTGCGAGCGCATCTAACGCTATTTGTGTTGGATTCAATTCGAAACCCGAAGGTGGAGCCAAAAAGGAAGCGGAACGCCGAAAGGTCGAATTCCGAACTTACACGATCATCTACGAACTAATTGAGGATATCGAGGCTGCTGTAAAGGGCATGCTCGAGCCAAAGTTCCAAGAGGAATACCAAGGCACCGTGGAAGTTCGAGTTCGCTTCCAGTTCGGCAGAAAGGGCGTGATCGCCGGTTGTTATGTTACGGATGGCAGAGTCACCCGCAACTCAAGGTGCCGGGTGAAGCGAGGTACGGAGATGGTTTACGAGGGTGAGATCGGCACCCTTAAGCACTTCAAGGAAGATGTTAAGGAGATGACCATGGGCCAAGAGTGTGGCATCACCTTTGAAGGCTGGGAGGCCTTCAAAGAAGGTGATGTTATCGAGGCTTATGAAATGGTTCAGATCTGAGACTATTTCCCGATCTGAACCACCATTGAAGAGCCGCCTTTATTGCGGCTCTCTTCGGCGCGAAAGCCCATCAGATGACTCTCCATCGAAGTGCGTAGATTGGTGGCAAGCAAGGCTTGATTGTCCTGGATGATCGCTTGTGTGAAGTCCCGAACCATCTGGACGTCGCCTCCACCATGTCCGCCCAAGTCTCCGCCCTGCTGATTGACGTCCCATCGATAGGCCTTTTGTTTCTCAAAGTCGTAAACGTCTAGGTACCGCTCGTCACCGACAATATCACCTTTCGTGCCCATGATGCGGGTTCGGCGGCCTCCGTAAGAGGTCATCGCTTCCATATTGAATGAGGCAGTAATTTTGCTTTCGAACTCCATCATAACCACCTGGTGGTCAACGACGTCGTTTCGGTGGCGGTAAACACAAGCGTCATACTGCGTTCCCTTCATTGCCGCCAGAATTGCATCGTCGCTTCGGTCGCGCGTGATGATGTGATGGGTACCCCAGCGCTTTTCGCGCACGTACATGTCCTGCGCATTGTAAATACAGGTTGACTCTACAGGGCAACCCATTGAGCAGTGCGTGGGTGCGCCCTTTGGAGCATATTCCTTCGCAAAATGCTTCAAGGACCCAAAGGACGCGACTCGCTTACAGTTTTTCCCTGCAAACCACCGAATCAAATCTAAATCGTGGCAACTCTTCGCCAAAAGCGATGGGTTCGAGTCCTTTAGATTGTGCCAGGGGCCTCGCACGTAAGAGTGAGCAAAGTGCAGATAATGGATGGGCTCCATGTGCTGAATGCTCACGACGTCACCAATCATGCCACTGCGAATCACTTCCTGCAACTGGACGAAGTAGGGCGCATAGCGAAGCACATGACAGACTGCGACAGTGGCTTGCTTCTTCTCCGCCAACACTAAGATGTCGTTACATTGCCTCCAAGTCTGCGCGATCGGCTTTTCAAGGAGTAGGTTGTAACCCATTTCAAGGGCGCGCATCGCGGGCTTGTGATGCAAGTTGTCTGGTGTCGAGATGACGATGACGTCCGCCATTTTTGGCTTGTCGAAGACGTGTTCCCAGGTTGTCCATTGGCGATCTGCAGACAGCGAGTGGACACTGGCTGCGCGCTCACGTCGATAATCGATGGGCTCCGCCACACCGACAATCTTCCAATCATCCTGCATTCCAGCCTGCATGGACCCGTAATATCCTCCGCGGCCCCCATATCCCAAGATGATCGCCGTTACCGGAGAACCAGGTTTCTTGTACGGAATGCCTTTGGGCTTGGGCAAACTATCACCCTGTTCGAGCGCCCATAGGTCACGAGGCAACAAAACGCCGGCTGCTGCGCCGGCAATTCCACGGAGAAGGTCACGTCGGGTCTGATTCGACATGCCGCATTATAGCCCTAACAGTCGGCGATTATGGTGACCGGGCCATCAAGATCGGCGGCGATATCCATGTGCGCACCAAAAATCCCAGTTTGTACCGAGCATCCAAGACTTCTCAGTTCGCGAACAAACTCGTCAAACAAGTCCTTTCCAATCTCAAACGAAGCCGATTCAACAAAGGATGGCCTTCGTTGGCTCGAATCACCATAGAGAGTGAACTGCGAGATTGCAAGAACACTTGCCCCGGGGTAATCCCGCAGGGCAACATTGATGCGCCCCTGCTCATCGGGCATGATCCGCATTCTCCAAACGCGATCGGCCATCTTTTTCGCGTTCGCCGAAGAGTCGTCCTTGTGAGCCGCCACCAAGACCAGGAATCCATATCCGCATTGACCGACGACTGTGCCTTCTACGGTAACCGACGCAGTGCGGACTCGTTGAACGACGGCTCGCATTATTTGGCCGCCGACCTACCAAACATACGGAGGATTGATATGACGTCGGAGAAGTTTCCGATTTTTGTCATCACGGATTGAAGATGGCTGGTGTCGCGAACATCAATGGTCACTTCAATCTCAGCAGTATGGTTGGGCATCGTTCGAATTCGGGCCGCTGAAACATTGACGTGAGATTCTCCAAAGATCGTGCTGATGTCCATTAGAAGACCTTGGCGGTTGACCGAGATGATCTTCAGCATGACTGCATAGAGGCCCCCATCACCGGGAAAATCGAGTCGGATCAGCCGCTCCTGTTCAGCCACCTGATAACGCATCGCATTCGGACAGACCTTGCGGTGAATCATTATTCCACGGCCCCGGGTGACATATCCGACGACCTCGTCACCTGGTATCGGATCGCAACACTTTGCCCGCCGCACCATGACGTTGTCCACGCCATCCGAAGAGAGCGTTAACTTCCCTTCCTTGGTCCGGGTCGTGCGGATTCGGTCGTCGGACGGCAACGGCTGGACGATGCCGCGCAACTTGCTAACAATACTATGGACAGTGGCAAGCCCTGACCCAACTTTTGCAAGGACATCCACTCCGTTTTCGCATCCTTCAACTTGATTGGCGATCGTGTTGAGTTTTTCTTCCCCCAAGAAGTCTTTCGGGTCGAGACGCAAGGACTTGAACTCGCGTTCCAGAGCGTCCCGACCTCGTTGAGCATCTTCACCCTTGTTGCCTTTTCGAAAATGCGCTCTGAGTTTGTTTCGAGCATGCGACGACTGAATGAACTCAAGCCAATCCAGGCTGGGTTGCGCATTGCTCCGCGTAACCAACTCGACCACATCCCCGTTCTGCAATCTGGTGCTTAGCGGAACCATGACCCCGTTTACGCGCGCACCAACGGTGGTCAATCCGAGTTGAGTATGAACTCGGAACGCGAAATCAACCGGTGTCGAGTTCTTGGGCAAATCAAGCACATCACCTTTTGGCGTGAATACAAACACTTGCTCGGAGAATAGGTCTGTTGAAAGCGATCGCAGGAAGTCGCTACTCGTTCGCGCGTCGGTTGACCAGTCGAAGAGTTGTTGACGCAGTTGTGTAAGGCGAGAGGTCTCGTCCAAGGCCGCTCGGCCTTCCTTGTACGTCCAATGCGCAGCAACTCCGTACTCGGCTACTTGGTGCATTTCGCGCGTTCGAATCTGAACTTCAAGCGAGTGACCATTGGGTCCAATCACCTTTGTGTGGATTGATTGGTAGCCGTTGGTTTTTGGAGTGGCGATGTAGTCAAAGAAGAGGCCACGAATGGGTAGCCACAGGTCGTGGACGACTCCCAAAACGATGTAACAATCCTGAGTCTCGGGGACGATGACCCGCATGGCAAGCAGGTCGTGGATGTCGGCGAAGTTCAACCCTTGCTTAACCATCTTGTTAAAGATGCTGTACAGGTGTTTGGCCCGGCCTTTGATCTCGACGCCGAAAATGCCCCGCTGCTCCAGTCGCTCCTTCAGTGCGAGAATCGCCTGATTGATTTCAGTCTCACGCTCCCGGCGGGGCTTTGAGACCATTTCGCTAACCTGCTGGAACTCTTTAGGATGCAGGTGCTTGAACGCGAGATCCTCGAGTTGCCACTTGATCTCCCAAATTCCCAGACGAGCGGCCAAGGGTGCAAAAACGTCAAGGGTCTCTCTTGCGATCCGAGTTCGCTTCTCAGCGGAAAGACCCTCGAGGGTCTGCATGTTGTGCAGTCGGTCGGCAAGTTTGATGATAATGACTCGAAAGTCGTTCGCCATCGCGAGAAGCATCTTCCTGAGGCTCTCCGCGGCGCGCGTGGTCTCAACTGCTGCACGTTGCTTGGCACTGGCATCTTGCGGCGCTTTGAACTTGAGCTTCGTCACCCCTTCAACCAAGTTGCGAACATCCGCACCAAACTTCTCTTCTATCGCCTCACCGACGACTCCGCAATCTTCAACGACATCGTGCAGGAGTGCGGCGACAAGCGTGTCGTCATCCATCTTGAGGTCGACGAGAATAGACGTGACCGCCAGCGGATGAGTGATGTAAGGTTCGCCAGAGTTTCGAACTTGACCGCTATGGGACTTCTCTGCCAAGTAGTAGGCGTATCGGATCTTCCGAATGTTCGCTTCCGGCTGATTGTCGCGCACCTTTTCAAGGAGGGCAACCAACTCGGTAGGCTCCTCCCATTGATGGCTAATCTCGTAAGCGACGGCGCTCATGGGTGCAGGTTCGCGGACCAGCGCCTTTGCTGGAATCCATTACGACTCCATATTCAGTATAACGCGTTAACCCGAGATTCCCTTCACGCGATAGCGGGTTGTACCGCCGGGCGCAGAAACTTCGATCTCGGAACCCTCTTCTTTCCCGAGTAGCGCTTCGCCCAAGGGTGAAGTGATGGAGATATGACCTTGGGTTGCGTCAGCCTCGAAAGAGCCGACTAAAAGCACTTCGAACTCATCGTCAAACTCGAGGTCGAGGAGCATGACCTTCGAACCAAGTCTCGCTGACGAATGTTCACCCTCTTCTACTTCAACGACTTTTGCGACCTGCACTGCTTTTTCAAGTTCAGCGATCCGCTGCTCAAGACGTGCTTGGTTCAGTTTGGCTTCGTGATAAGCCGCATTCTCGCGCAGATCACCATGCGACTTTGCCTCTCTGATTGCCTCGGCAATGCGCAATCGCTCCGAACCCTTGAGTTGCTCAAGTTCTGCCTTAAGGCGTTCAAAGCCTTCCTTGGTGAGTCGAACCTCGTTAGCCATTACGAAGCCAGAATTGTAGCACCGCTCCCGAAGTCAGCGCCGTTTCCAGTATCCGCGTGGATTGAACGTCACCATGAACTTCTCCCGGGACGGGTCACGTTCGAATGGTGGAGCGTTCTTTTCCCAGGCTCTGACAGCCTCCATCGGCCCTGGCCCATGCTCCCACAGGACGGGATGGCCGTTTACGTTTGTGTCCTCAACGATTAGGTAGCAGCCGGGAGAAGTGAGCGGGGCCAAAACTTCCAGTTCCTTCATCACGTGGTCACGACTGTGATCTGAATCAAGAATGACCATCACTCGTTTGTCAGCCGCCCGCTTCCGAAGCTCGGAGACCACATCAGCGTCTACGCTCGAAGCAGAAATGTATGTGATTCGTGGGTGTTGCGGCAACCCTTGTTGTGCCGCAATATCGATGCTCACAACCTCGCCGTTCCCCATGATGTCAAACAGGTGAGCATAGAACAAGGTGCTCCCACCATCGTAGGTCCCCGTTTCGATGATCAAGTCCGGCTTCGTCTCAAAGATGATTTCCTGTTCAACCCAAAGATCAAATGGGATCTTCTGGACCTTAGCCCCCAGCCATCGGGTGTTCATCCATGTTTGGTCACGCTTATGGAAGTAGACCAACTTGTGAAAGAGATTCACAGTTACTGGCGTTAGAATCCGCCAGATGGCGGCGTTTAACTTCAGGCGAATGCGATGCACCATGAGGAGTGACAGGCTTTTACCCGACAGGCCCGGCTGAACGCCGAGCCTGTAACACCGAGATCCAAGCTGCGCCGTCTACCTTCGACCCAAGACTCCGGGTGCAGCCAGTCGAGATACGACTCCGTTCGAATCGGTGAATGCAGCGGTTACTTTCACACCATTCAAGTTGTCCGTTGTACGAACGGTGTAGTCTGCAACGTACTTTCCGGGCGACACTTCGCGGGCACTTCGCTTGAACAAATCGCCAAGTTCAATCAGCACCTTGCCTTTTGGGGTTGCCATCACGGTGAACGTGATTACCTGACCTGGTTGCAAAGAGCCACTTCCATCATGCGTAACCGACTTGATCGGTGAGGGAGCACCAACTTCAAAGGACCACGTGCCTGAACTTAAGTTGCCCGCCACGTCCTTTGCCGAAACCTTTACGGTGTATTTTCCATTCGGCAAATCCCGACGAGGCTCAAATCGCAAAAGACCGTTCGAGATGCTTGCTGACGACGTGAGGTCGTTTCCATTCAACAACAACTGGATCGCCTTTGCGTCAAGTCCGCTTCCGGCACCATCATCAAACCGCGCCTCGATTCTCGCCCTTGGTGTGACGCGAGAGTTCGCCACCGGAGAGATAACACGCAACTGCGGCTTTTGTAAGTCAATGTTCATCAGAGAGCCTGCTTGGATCTGTCGCTCCGAAGATCGACTCGCCAAGAAGCCCATCACACGTGCTTCTTCGAGCAACGGCCCTCCGAGGGCTTCCGCGGTGGGTTTCCAAGAACCCGTATAGCGGCCGAACGCGACCTCTCGCAAAGGAATCTTCACGTTTGTGCCGCGCAAAGTGACCCACGCTTCTGCGCCGCGCGTCCCCTCAAGTAAGAACTCCACGGATTGTCCTGCACGGACCCAGCCTCCAGCATTGTGAGTGAACTGATCAATCTCAACAGTCGCAGTTCCCGTGCCACCACCTGTGCCCGAACCACCGCTTCCACCAGTTGAGATTTCAACGGTATTTGTGTCTGCAAGCCACTTCACTTCGGCTCCTATCGCTTCGCCAACAAATCTCAACGGCACCATCGTCGAACCTCCGATGATCATTGCCGGGACATCAAGGCTGACCGTGTTGCCATTCACTTCGGCGTTCCTTTGTCCGATGATGAGAACAACCTTTGTGCTTCCCTTGTTGGCATCAATGCGTTGGAGTGAGGGTGTCCATTCAACGGTCGCACCGAGTTTCTCCATGACGCCACGTAGCGGCACCAAAACCCGGCCTCCAACCTTTGTCGGTCCGGTTCCCGTGAAGGCCACCGGATTACCGTCAACATTCACTTTGATCTGAGCGAGCGACGTTGCTGAGAGCACCATTAAGGCCATCACCAGACTTGGAATTGCTCGTTTGTTCTTCATGATTTTCACCTGGCCCAATTATGACTTTGAGCCTCCCGAAGTTTGGCGGCTTCTCTAAACGAAAGGTTCCCTCTTGACTTGTAAGCGGGAGCACCAAGACCCTTCGAAAGCATGTTTGGGGTAAACCCGCCAACTATGGCTCGGGACGGCGAAGCGAAGGGCATTTGGAAGGTTATTGGGGCTAGTTCTGCAGGGACTCTCATTGAGTGGTACGACTTCTACATCTTTGGAAGCCTTGCGACGACGATCGCGGCACTGTTTTTCCCGAAGGGCAACGAGACCGTCGCGTTGCTGAGCACGTTGGCAACCTTTGCCACCGGCTTCATCGTCCGCCCCTTCGGCGCCATCTTGTTTGGTCGAATGGGCGATGTGGTAGGCAGAAAGACCACCTTCCTGTTCACGCTGCTTCTCATGGGTGGCTCGACCTTCGCGATCGGGCTCCTTCCGACTTACAACCAAGTGGGCATCGTGGCACCTCTGCTGCTCCTCTTACTTCGG
>CALMEF010000176.1 GCA_937862825.1 uncultured Armatimonadota bacterium | reverse complement strand
CTTAGGAAGGAAGAGAGGTTTCGAAGCAATGAAATGGCTCTTCTTGTGTGTGTTGGCTGGGCTTGCGTCAAGTTCAGTTGCCGATCCAGTCTTTTCCTACCCGCATAATGGCACTGGGACGCTGAACATGTCCTCGTGGGTTTGGGAGGAGGGAACCGACGCGGACTTTTACTCTTACGAGAGTTTCATCCTGCCCACTGCGACCGATATTGCCGCTGTTTCTTGGCGAGGTGGCTATCAGTACACCGGATACGGAAGCGTTTTTACGTTCAATATCACGATCTATGATTCGACGGCGGGTGATAGCCAACCCTACTGTAACAACCCACAACTGGAGGAGTGGTACCTTGCCGATTACGACACGGGAGGGGTCGCCAACCAGACGCCCGCCGGAGTTTTTGGCAGCGTCCAGATGTACGACTACTACTACGAACTGCCCGTGAAATTCCATGCCTTGGCTGGTAAGAAGTATTGGATTCGGATTGAGGGTCTGATTGCTGGTAGTTATCCAGGATGGGGAATTGCGAGCGGTTCCGGAGGGAACGGAAGTCATTTCACGTTCAGCACCGGCGCGGCCATGTTCCGCTTCTATCCTAATGACACTTGCTTCACCTTGTTTGATGCCTATCAAACGTTGGAACCCGATAGATACGAGATCACCGAGGGCGAGGAGATAACGGGGGATCTTGGCAGTTTGCTAAGTTCCGATGACAACCGCCTACTCATGGTCAACGATCCCTCAACTTTGGCGGTGACCTTGGAACTTGCGTCGCTACCTACATCGGTCGCCTCCCCTCATGACCTCGTCGTCAGGGTGGAACAGTTCGCTGAACGAGGAGGATTGTCGTTACAAGCGTCATTCAAGAACCGGACGACGGGGAACTTTGACTTCATCTCGGGCATCGTGTGTCCAACTACCGATTCAACGATGGTGTTGAGCACGCTGAATCAAGCCTACTTGCTTGCAGACGGAACTGTGCTTGCGCGACTAAGGTGGCAGCCGATCAACGACGAAGACCCGTCCCAAGACGGTTGGGGCCACTTGGTTGACTTCGTGTCCTTCCGAGTCGGTTCCTGACGTGAACCAGAGTTCGCTTAATCTTGGGTCAGTCTGCTGCGAAGATTGGAAACACCTGCCTGAAGTTGCATTCGCTCCTTGAAGCATGGGTTCCCACCAATACGGGCTCATAGGTCTTGTAGTCATTCGCATCATCGGGATATTCACGCGTGATCACCAGATCAAACGTAGCCGAACCTCCACCAGCACCAAATGTTGCTTCTGGTGGCGTGAAGGTCGCACTAAGCGAACCATGCAAGCGAGCTAGACTTGGTGTGTAGACTCCCGCCTTTCCAGGAGGGAGGTCAATGGTGATCTGGTACGTAGCGGTATCACCGACTAGGTTGTTTCGAAGTGTCGAACTGATCGCGTTGATTCGAAATCCGCGATCATTGTTCCCTGGAATGTTGAATGTGCTGTCGTAACTGAAGATCGTGCCGTTCTTTTCGAAGCGAGCACTCACCGTTTGGTTGCCGGCAGAGTTCACTGAGTCACGAGGAACAGCGACGATTTCAAAGTCCTGCGATTGGTTAACGCCCAGGTTGAGCACGTTGTCTGGACGGTACCAGTAGAAAACTTCTGGATGAAACTGGAAGATCAAGGAGCCAATCAGTGGCCCTGGGGCGCCATTCTCGACTCGGAACCGGGAAACAAACAGACCGTCGGCATCTTCAGTGAAGTCTGTGATCTTGGTGATCGAGGTTGCCGCATTGTTACCAACGGTAATCGGGACTTCATAGAACCTGATGCTATCCACGGTCCGTCGGATTCGAATCCGGACCTGACCGACTGAGCCGGTAGTCGCGGTACTTGGGATATTGACGGTAACTCGAGCCTGCGTTGGCGTTTCCGTAGGGGTAATCATAACCGGGGAAATGCTCGCCGTCCATCCGGTCGTCATGCTCTCGATGGAGAGCTCCAAGTCGAACTCCAGAATTGACTCGCGGGTGATGGCTATGTCAAACGCAGCGCTACCGCCCGGAGGGCCAGAAATGCTATTTGGAATCTGAACCGACCAGTCATAAACATCGACCGGATCGTCGTCTGGACACCCACCTCCACAGGCGATGATCCCAAACAGAGCGACAATCCAGAGCAACTTCTGAAGCATTGATTCCCTCAACGTCATCCTATCACAAAAGTTGGAGTTTCGCGACTCAAACGTTCTGCAACCGAGAGAAATATCCGCCGTAGAAGTTGACCACGATGTACCCCACGTAGATCGCAACTGCAAGCAAACAGACAACGCCAAAGATCATCGCCTGTTGGTTGGATTGGGTTTCGGCCTCGTCTTCAAAATACTCGCCAACCTTTGTGAGCATCTGATCAAGGTTGCCGGTGGTCTCTCCCGTACGGACCATATCAAGCACGATCGGGTTGAAAACATTCGTCCGGACAAACGTCTCGGTGACACCAGCACCCTCTTCAAACGCTGGAAGTTCCCTGTAAATTTGGGAGCGGATGTACTGACTTCCACAGGCGTCTGCTGCCAGTGCTGTCGATCGGTGAACTGGTACGCCCCCTTTGTAAAGCGCGGCGAACGCTCGTCCAAATTTCGCCATGGCAAGTTGGTGCAACGTGGAGCCCAAACCCGGAATCTTTAGCAGCACAGCATCATAGTTGTGCCGAATTCTGGGATTGTGAATACCAACTCGGAAAAACAAAAATGCCAAAACAAGGAAAGGTGCCAAGCATATCCAGGTGGCTGGGTTGGTCAGGGGGCTGCTCAGCCGGTCATCCTTACCGAGCATGCTAAGCAGTCCGTTGGTGACCAAGATGATGAAGATGGAGGCACCGATCACGAGTTTCGGATAGATCGTGACCCGCTTAACCAAATTCCGCAGAGCGATTTCACGCTCCATATAGTCGGCAACTTGCTTGAGAGTTTCGTCCAAGACTCCGCCTTCTTCACCCGCGCGAACGAGGCTGATCACCAAAGGGTTAAACACTTCAGGGTATCGCTGCATGCCAGCCGAAAGGGGTCTACCCTCCTGGGCATGGATTTTCATCTCGGCTACACATTGCCTTAACTTCCCGTTTCGTGTTTGTTTCGACAGGGTGTCAAGTGACTGGACGATCCCAATCCCGGCATGGAGCATGGTTGAGAGTTGCCTGAAGAAGAAGAGTAGGTTCTCTAGCGGAACTTGACCAACCAGGGGGCCGACGATTTGAGTTTGTACCGCCGAGCGCGGCTCTGTTATGTTCTTCGGTTCCTCAATGGGGTTTCCTGTGGCCTGAGCGGCTGTAAGCTGAGATACAGTGAGTCCCTTTTCAGCAAGGGCGCCAGCGGCCTTTTCCAGAGACTCAGCAAACAAGGTTCCGCGAACAGCAGCGCCGGATTTGTCGGTGGCCTGGTACTCAAAGATCGGCATGTCTTACTGATCCAGACGGTCGAGACTCAGGTCAAAGCGTCCGTCGGTAAGTTGTTGCTGCTGAATCAAGCCCTTGCCAGGAGCATAGGTTGAGATGGTTCGGACTTCTCGTGACGGCGTCTGAAGGATAACGGTCGCGCGGATGACACTGGATTCTTTGCCTTCGATGGTGAGTTTGTCGCTGGCTTGCGTCAGGATGGCCACACCATCCTCCTTTGTTCCACCAAACTCGATTGAGGTTTTGGTCGTGATGCCGTTCTTAATCTCGTCCTCGACCAGAATGGGAATCGGAGGTGAGAATCGTGTTCCTCCCAATCTCGATGCCAGCAGTTGCCCAGATTTCCAGACGAGAATGGACTTTCCCATGTCTGATTCGATCACGTATCCATATTCACCAGCAATCGGTGCCCGACCAGTCACTTTGAACGCGGAGACGGATCGGGCAAGGGCGGTCCGAACCTGATAATCCCACTTGGCACCGACCCTTAGCGGGTAGAGATCGGAACCGCTCCCGCAGCCGGCGATGAGAGCCACTAATCCAAGCAGGAGGAGCCGTCTCATCTCGGAATCAAGTATGTCAGAAATCCGATAAACTCTCACTGTGAACCTGGGAGCGTTTGCCGCCGACCAAAAGCAACGAATCTTTGATGACCTAAAGGCAGGACAGCCCCCTCATCAGGGAAGGTTCGATGAGACCCTGTTTCGCGAGGCAAAGGACGTTGGTTCACCGCAGATGGGCGCAACCCGATTTGCGCCCCGATCAATCACGCACGAGTTCATCTATCACGTCCCAGGGAAGTCGATCGTGTTGACGGTCGAAGTTGAGACTTCAGAGCGGATCGTCTTCTTACCTGTTCCAGAGTGGGTAATCGAGAATATCTGGCAGGGCAATATTGATGGGTCCCATCATTTCGAGCGTGACGCATATCGCCTCTTGGAGTCATTTCGAACTGAGATCGAACCTGACCAGAACCAAAAGTGGTTCGGACCTCAAGTAGCAAAACGGCGCGAATAAGTTTAACCGCCAGCCGTAAGCGGAGGTTGAAAAATACCTCTTGGTTCGAACCGACCAGGGTGAAGCAGGATGACGTCGAGCATGAGGTTGGCAGCATCCCCCGAAGCGACCTGAACCTCAATCGTTGCTTGATTGCCAAGAAACTGGGCCGTTCCTGCTCGGTACCAAGCAAAACCTGACCCATAGGCTGCAACGGGTTCGGTCTCCAAAACGAGTGGCTGACCATCAATGCTTAGTCTGACATTGGCTCGCTCTGATGGCGGAATTTTGGCGGCGATCCAGACTTCTTGTTCGCCCTTTGATCGCACGTTGACCTTATATCGAGCGAAATAGCCACCTAGAGTGGGCGCTATTTGGGTTCGCAGAGCGAGGGCGGAGTTACCACTGCAGCCAACGACGGAGGTGGACTCGCTGAATGTGTGCTCTTTGGAGGCCTCGGCTTCGATCCAGTCATAAGGTGCGAGTTTTCGCAAAATCCGGTTGTATTGGACCCGCAAGATTGAGAAACTGCCACCTGGGTTGCGGTCGAATCCGTTAGCCGCTTCACGGAAGAGGTAGGCCTCCTCCGTGATGTCCCGCAACTGACCTTCCGCGGAGGCTATCGCAACCTGTAGGTCAGACAACATTTCGTTAAGCGAGGGTTCGGGAACCGGAATCTCATCGGTTCCTTTGATGAGTACGGGTGTCTCGCTGAGGGTGATTTCAACTCCATTCTTCAAGAGTTTTGGTTTGAGGTCGCTTCCATCGATTGAGACAACGCCGACAGGCTTTGGGTCAGCAAATCTTAACTTGACTCTTCCCGTTCCGCCACTTGTCCAGATGGCTGTGAAGGGCTCCGGCATGCCGGAGTACCGGTAGGCGAAGAAACTACGACCCAAGTCAATTCGGTTTCCAGAGGCAGGCGATGGTAGCCACCAATGACCGTTCGGGAGTTGCTGGGGCATCGCGGGGTTCATCGCGCTTTCAGGAAAGAATATGGGTCTGGGCGCCCAGTTTGCCGTTGTTGCATCTGCCTGAACCTTTCCGATCGCATCAAGAATCGCGACGTCGGTCGTGCGAAAGAACCAGCCGCGGGCTCCCATGGAGGTTAAGTCATTCAGAACCTCGCCCAGTGGATCGTTTGCAGAAACAACACAATCCGTGGCGCACAACCAGCCCGCCTTCCTCCATCGGAGTAGAGAACTCGCGGCCCGTGATCCGGAGTTGGCCAAAACGGACGATGACCCGCCAGTTGTCCTCATACCCACCCCATCAAGGGCAGGGTTTCCCTGTTCGTAAGGTGCTGCCCAACCAGCCCAGTCTTGCAGGATTGGGACGTCAGCAACCTTGCGGATACTCGGAATGAGTCTGGCAAACCGTCGCGCCGCTGCCGCTGAGATAACGGCGTCAATGTCTGCCCAAATCGTTGATCGGCGTTGATCGACTGTATAGAGACGATCGGTCTTCGTATCCCAAAGCCGAGGTACTCCTCGAGACTCGGACCAGAGCGGCACCAAACGAGCCAGGTGATCCCAAGATTCGATGTCCGAGGCGGAGATTGACCAAGACTTGACCACGGTGTCGACGCTTCGATAGCGCTGACTCAAGAATGATTTCAGTTCATTTCTGAAATAGGCTCCGGTCGGCACAAATCTTGTTGTCGAATCTTGGAGTCGGATCAACTCGCCCATCGGATTGACAAGCCCACGAAGGCCAGGTCCAAGTTTCGTCTTCTTCAGCGTCGAGAGCAATCGATCACGGCTGGAATCAAAGCCCTCCCAGTAGTCAGGAAGACTGAGTCCGCTCGTCTCAGGATAGATTAACAAGATGTGCTCAAGCGAGTTCGGAGCCTTCACCGCCAGTTTGAACTTGCCATCAACAACTTTGACTCGCTCGGCTGACTGAATCATGCCATCCCGCTTGGTCGCCAAAACGGCCAGGGCCGACTCGCAGCCAGCAATGTCGAACTGAACCACCGTGTCTTCCAGGATGCCTGCAACCCGATAGCCCTCCGGCTCGACCGCAACTCCCCGACATTCAGGGGCGAGCGAGTCGATGCTGATGAGATATCGCATGGACTTTGACTCAAGAGCCGCAACGGTTTCTGCCCAACCCGTGCCTGAAGCGGGTAACTCAACAACGACGTCCCGAACACCCTTCTCCGCAATCAAAGCAACGTCGGCTGGCTTTGAGACCCGTACGCCAACGGGCAAATAGGGTTGGCCGTTCCAGATTAAGGCGTGGTGCTCATTGATCGACCAGGGCACTGCTGGCGCGTCCGTTGGTCGATAAGTTCCAGTGGGCTGAGCGGTGGCAAGGGCCACCATAGCCAGTCCAAGAACAATGAGAAGTGGGCGAGTCACGCCCATCAGACTACCAAACCCGCAGTAAAGGTTCTGTTATTCGTATCAGGCTGCCCGGTGAACCTAGCAGGGAACAAATCATAGGAATTGGCGAGTCAAACGACCATGCCCTAGTTAATAGGGGCAAGGAGTTAACTATGCAAAAAACACCGTTAACCACCAAGATTCTCGCCACAATGGCCGTTCTCGGCATGGCGATTGGGCCGATGACGGCTCAAGCATACGACAAGGACAAGAGCAAGAAGAAGTCCGTCCATGCGAAGAAGTGGAACCCGGCGCCTCCCAAGAAGAACGGGCGCCACGACAATCGAAACTGGAACAAGGGCGGAGTCGAAACCGTTGACCTCCGAGCGATCCGAGTTCCGAACGTAACTCTGGACCAACTTTCAAAGCGTCGCCAACAGACCAAAAATGAATGGCGAAACCTGGCCATCGCTGCCGGTGCACTTGGTGTCCTCGGACTCCTTCAGAATGACAGCCGACTCGTATTCGCTGGAGCGGCGGGTGCCTTGTATTCGGCCTATCGCTACGAGCAAGATCGAAAGAGTCAAAGCAAGATTGACCGAGCCCGCGCTTACTATTTCAGCCAACCTTCCTTCACCCGTGACGGAAAGCGATACGTTCGCCGAACGGTCGTGAAAGGTGGCAAGAAGTATTACCAGTTCGTTAGAGCCTAGAATTTGGGCTCAACTCCCCCGAGGCAAGTCCCGGGGGAGTACTTTTCATTTCAGTTCTTCAGCATCGCCTCGATTTCGCTTCTGAACTTCGCGAACGAGGCTGCGCTGTAACCGATTTTGATCGAGTGGACTTTGCCTTCCCGATCAATAACGGCCACGTGCGGGATGCCGGTGACTCCATAGGTTGAGAAGTCGTCGGCGGCCACATAAACGACTGGCCAAGGTAACTCGTGCTCTTTGATAAAGTCGGCCATTTTGGCAAACTCATCGTCTGGCTTCATGTTCCGCTCCTGACCGTAATAGCCGTAGTAACGGGTCGCCCCGACGATCTCAAGGCCTTTCGGTTGGAGTTCCGCCAGCATCTTGCGCATATCTGGGAACGCAGCCTTACAAGGCCCGCACCAGTGCGCGAAGAAATCAACCAGGACGACTTTGCCTTTGAGTTGATCCAGACTTGTCAATGAACCGTAACCGCGCTCAATATTCAACTTGGGAGCAACCATTCCAACAATCGTATGTTGGTTCTTGATCGTTGACAACCGCTTCCCAGACGGGGTACCCGCACCGATTTCAGCAATCGCTTTGTCGAGGACCTTTAGCGCATCCGCTTTTCGCTTCTCGGCGATGTACATTTCAGCCTTTGCGGAGGCTACGGCGACGCGAGCCGCATCGAATCGCGTCTTCTCCTGCTCCGTGGTGTAGTTGCTGGGAGTGAGTTTCTTCTCGGCCGCTTCAATCGCCTTAATTGCGGCGTCAACCCCCTTTTCCTTTTGGATGGTCTCGGCATAAATGCCAGCAACCTGCTGCACGTACGTCAGAGCGCGGTCCTTGGTATCGGCCTCAACCATTGGGATCATCATCGCGAGCATGTCGCCCTCTTCCAGGGCGTTACAACTGGAGAGCATGAGCATCTGGGCGGTGTACCGGTCGGCTGGACTTGGAGAACCGGTCAGAAACTTCTCGCACAGGTCGCAGGCCATCTTGTGTTCAGCCGCGAGCGAAGCCACTTGAGCCCAAGCCAGCGCGTCCTTTGCGTCCACTTTGCTAACGTCAAGGCCCTTGAGGGCCTCCTTCGCTTTGGCGCGGACTTCGGCGTTCATTTTGTCAAAGTCAGCCTGAGTCTTTATCTCGGCTCGCTTGGATGCCTGAAACTGGCGGATTTCCTTCAACACCGTTTCAGCGTTTGACTGCAGGATAAATCCGGCTGCGGTAACCAGGATTGCTCCCATGGCTAGGATTTTCAAGAAGTGCTTTATCATTTACATCACCTTCAACTTCATAGTACATCAATCAAAACTGCTTGCAAAAGTCACGAAGTGTTGCTATCCTATAGGGACGAGGTTGATTGAATGAAACTTAGATTCCTGTTTAGTCTTGTCGCTGTTCTGCTTTTGCTCCCATTCGCAGTGGGTCAGGCTGCCGATGTTGCGCCAAGCCAAAAGGCCCCGCCAAAGCAAATGCCAGCACGAGACCCGAAGACTGGTAAGTTCATCAAGAAGGAAGAGCCGAAGAAGCACTGGATCAAAGACCCGAAGACGGGCAAGATGATTCTGGTTGAGTCTCGGGCCGTTCCGAAGTCGTCAGTTGCTCGTGATCCCAAAACGGGTCGATTCATTTCCAAGGCTGATGCAGCGAAGAAACTTCCGGCTCGCGACCCAAAAACCGGCAAATTTATCTCCAAAGAAGAAGCCGCCAAGAAAATGCCTGCTCGCGATCCTAAGACGGGCAAATTCATCTCCAAGTCTTCCTCGTCTAAGTCAACACCTGCCCGTGATCCGAAGACGGGCAAGTTCATTAAGAAATCAGGCGGTTAGATTCTCCTCCAAACCCACGAAGCAGCGGCCCTCGGGTCGTTGCTTCGTTGTTTGAGACTGCCAAAAGGTAAACTTGAACCTACATGATCGAGAAATTGACCGAAATCGAGCGCAGATTTCAGGGCATTGAAGAAGCATTCAATGACCCCTCGATCGTGACGAATCACAACGAAATGCAGCGGTTGGGTAAGGCTCGTGCCGAACTTGAACCCATCGTCATGGCGATTCGTGATTACAAGAAGACGCTGGACGACCTCAAACAAGCCGAGGAGATGCTAGAGGACCCCGAACTCAAAGAGTTGGCGCAGGATGAAGTGCCGGCGCTGAAGACCCGGATTGAAGGGCTGGAAGCGAGGCTGAAAGGAATGTTGGTTCCGAAGGACCCCCTGGATGATAAGTCCGTGGTCATCGAAATCCGCCCCGCCGCCGGTGGTGATGAGGCCGCGCTATTTGCGAACGAACTCTTCCGAATGTATGCCCGATACGCCGAGCGACGCCGGTGGAAGATGGAGGTTATCGAACACGAAGAGTCGGGTATCGGCGGAGCAAGCAAAGTGGTCTTCACCATTGACGCTCCCGGTGCTTACAGTCAACTGAAGCACGAAAGCGGAGTGCACCGCGTGCAAAGGGTCCCCGCAACCGAAAGTAGCGGCAGAATCCACACGTCAACCGTGACCGTCGCCGTCTTGCCTGAGGCGGAGGATGTTGACATTGACATCAAGAACGACGATATCGAAGTTTCAACATTCTGCTCAAGTTCCGCAGGCGGCCAGCACATGCAGAAGAACGAAACCGCTATTCGGATTGTGCATAAGCCGACAGGGATCGTCGTCACCTGCCAAGATGAGCGTAGTCAGGCTCAAAACAAGTTAAAGGCGATGACCGTCCTCCGAGCAAAACTGTTTCAGGTCGAGCAAGAACGACTGGCCTCTGAACGCGCTGGATTGCGAAAGGGACAGATCGGAACCGGAGACCGGAGCGAGAAGATAAGGACGTACAACTTCCCACAAAGCCGGATCACCGACCACCGGATCAAACTCGATATGCACAATACGATCACCTTCATGGACGGAGACATCCAAGAGATGATCGACGGCTTGACTCAAGATGAACAGGCAAGGAAGTTGGCTGAAGCGGAGGAGGTAGCCGCATGAGAAGACTGCTTTGGGCGCTTCCGTTTGTGCTTGTTGGGTGCGGTCCAACGCAAACGGCCAAGCCAGTTGAGCCAGAAAGTCTTCAGACCGTGTCCACAAAGGAACTCTCACTTTCCTTGCCCAAACATTGGAAGGTTGTCGATTTGACGCTTGAGGATATCGAGAAAGCGATGGCCAATTGGGACAAAGAGTATCTTGAGAAGTATAAGCCGATCTTCGAAGGTCTCCGTACCCAACCGATGTACAAGACGTTTGCGGTTGACTTGGATTCAACAGAACTCAACTTCTCCGACAACATGAGCGTCGTCGTGCTTCCTGCACCAGGAGTCACACTCGAACAACTCTGCAAAGCAACGGAATCTGACCTCAAGGCACTTGCCCGAGCCGGCACATCTCCGAAGAGCGCACGAGCCAAGTACAACGGTCAGGAGTTTGGAACGTCGTTAACGCCACTCAAGGGGCCGCAAGGCGCGAGCCTGGTGAGTTATGCGTACTACACCCACCACAAGGATCAGTCAATAACCATTACGTTTACGTGCCTAGAGAGCCACGCGGGCACGTTTGGCGAGGTGGTTGAACAGACGATGAGGACTGTTAAACTCCAGTAGTCTCGCCTGACCGCTGTGCAAAGGTCTGAAGATTCGTGCTGTCTGGCCAACGGGCGAGAAGAGAGCGCAGAGCGCGTCGCTCTTCGTTTTGCCATAAATACGGCGGTCTAGGCTCACCACCCTGCCACGTTTGGTTCGAAGCCTCAAACTCTTGGTCGGACTTTAAATAGGCGCTTGCCAATAGAATGCGAAGTCTTCCCGCTTCCTTGTGCCGAAGGCATTCGTCCACCCACCGGAACAGATCCGCGTAGTTCTGACAAAGGCTGAGCCAGCAGGCGACCTCAACCATTGCTTCCGGATGATCGGCAAGCGGAGCAACAAGGGGATGCGGATCTTTACCTTGCGGCTGATCGAGACTCAAAAAGGCTTCAGCCCGCAGAAGCGGTTCCAAGGGGGCCAAAAAGTGAGCGTTGAGCAACTCGGGACGATCCTCAACCTGGCCACTCAATCTGTTTGACATGGCGCGGAGCCACCAAAGAAGAGGGTGATCGCCAGCAAAGAGTAGCGCGGATTCTATGGCGTCCAAGGCTTGTGAGTAATCCGCGCCTCGAAGCGCCAAAATAGCCTTTGCGGTCTCTGCTGCGGCTCGAGCGCTCGCGGACCGAGATAGCCGATTCACCGCATAGACATCACCGGACTCGATGATCGGATAGAGTGAGTACGCGAACGGCTCAGGGTCAACTTCGATCGTATTTTCTGAATCATAACGCTCCGACTCATCTAATCCTTCGATCAGCACACGAAAGTCAGAGGTGCCGACGGGAAGAGTCAATGTGCGAATGGCCCCTGAGGGAAGGTTGAGCGGGGCCTCAAGAGGTTGCGGATCAGCAGTCAGCGCGACGACCTTACCGCTCAACTCTCGAGATACTGAAACGACCTTTAGGCGTTCCTCGGCGACCTCAAATGCTATGTTGCTACCGACATGGGGTGGTCCCTCAAAGCCAACGAGGGGTGCGATCCACCCGGAAAACATATCTGTCTGCAATGGTGCAAGAAGGGTTTGTCCGCGGAGAAATCCATTGCCATCACCGATCAGAACCCCAGGGTCTGTTCCAACCGCCACGCCAAGTGAGGATTCGGCATCCCAGAGACACGAACCGTGGGCGACAAAGGTGGTTGGCACAACCAATCCGGCGTCGTATGGGTTTGATTCAAGCAGTCGATTGACTACCCGCGCTTCGAACTCAAGACGTGCGCTTCCTTCCGCCAAAGTCCAGAAAAGGTGCCAACTCAGACCTGCTCCAGCCTCAATATCAGAGAACACGACTCCATCGAAGCCGTCGTCTTCAAGCAATTGGTGATCCACGGGGCCAAGCGAGTTCTTGCATTCTGAGCCAATCACAAACTCAAGCCCCCACTCATACGTGTCTCCCCGTATCCCATCCGCAGATCGCGGTATTTCTGGGAACATGCCGGTTCCAGATTCTCGGTGGACGAGACTAAGCAACCTTCCTCCGAGATCAGGAGCAAACCGGGCAATCAAAAAGTCGTTTTGGAGGACAACAACGCGAATCTCGCGATCAGCCAAAGGTCCGGACCGTTTTAGCCTGGGGAGAGGGTAGGCAGGGTCTCCGAATTCTGATGCGACCGGTTCAAACTCGTGGGTTTTGACGACAACTGTTTCAATGAATGCTGGGGGCATGCACGTTCCTTTGAACCTAGAAGTTACCCCTTCGGGTACCATGCCCGGCGATGGCGGCAAAGCCGTTGCTCGTATTCGTCGCAAAGTGGCTCATTGTTCCGATTCTCTTCGGGCTCTTGGGCTACTACGTTGTTGGACCCATGGTTAATGCGGCGCCAGCCACCAAAACTGCTGCAACCCAGCCGGTTGAATCTGCGGAACCGGAGCCCGAACCAACTGCTTCGCGCAAGTTCACCGGTGAACCTGCGGTCGAAGTTATTGTTGAAAAGCCCAAAAAGAGTAAGAAAATCAGGTCTGGCCCAAAGAAGCGCTCCACGGAGCCAACGAAGAAAGAAGAACCGGCACCGACCGAATCTGCACCCGCCCCAGATGTGCCCGTCGAGTCAGACGGCGCCTGAGAGGTACACTCTTATCTGTTCGTCCTAGCATGCCTCGGCATGCAAATCATGAGCGAGAGATTTATAAACTGAATATGCGCAGGTCACGCGTCCGACGCAAACCCACTGAAGCAAACTCCCAACGGAATGGCGGTGGTAGGCACGTCGAAATCATTGTTAACTGTACGAACCGCGAAACGCGGATCGCGATGCTGGAAAATCGCGACTTGATGGAATATCGAGTTGAGCGGGAGGAACGCGTTGTCGGGAGCATCTTCAAGGGCATTGTTCAGAACGTTCTGCCGGGAATGGATGCAGCATTCGTCGACATCGGCCTGGAGCGAAACGCCTTCCTCTATGTCGCCGATATTCTTCCAGATGAGCCAAGCGATAACAGCCCGGCCTCGATAAAGCGAAGCGAACTTCGGCGTCGAAAGATCAAGGAACTGATTCGGCCAGGTCAGGAACTGATGGTGCAAGTCACCAAGGGGCCGCGAGGTACAAAGGGTGCCCGAGTTACCACTCGAATAGCACTCCCTGGTCGTTATGTGGTTCTCATGCCTGAGGCGAGCCACGTTGGCGTCAGCCGGAAAATTGAGGATCGTTCGGAGCGCGAGCGACTCAAACGAGTTGGCGACAAGATCATTCCCGACGGCTTCGGACTCATTCTGAGGACCGAGTGCGAGGGCCGGACAGAAGCCGAACTTCGCGCCGACATCCAGTTCCTCCAAGAACTATGGGATAGGGTCATGAAGGATGCCAAGCGCATGCGAGCGCCAGCATGCATCCACCGTGATCAGACGTTGCTCTATCGAACGGTTCGAGACATGTTCGGAGAGGATATTGATCGTATGGTCATTGACGACCCCGACGAGTACGAGAAGGTTCATCTCGCCGCGAGCATTGTCGCTCCGGCCATGTGCGAGAAAATCGAACTCTATGACGGCGACGTGCCAATTTTTGATGCGTTTAACATCGAACGCGACCTTGACCGATTGCTCCAACACCGCGTGATGCTCAAGTCGGGCGGACATTTGGTCATTGATGAGATGGAGGCTCTGACCGCGATTGACATCAACACGGGCAAGCAAGTCGGAACAACCTCACTTAACGAAACGATTTTGAAGGCGAATCTTGAAGCGGCAGAAGAAGTGTGTCGCCAACTGCGGTTACGCGACATGGGTGGCATCATCGTTACCGACTTCATTGACATGGAGGCGGCGGCCGACCGCAAGAAGGTTTTGGATCACTTTACAAAACATCTTGCCTTCGATCGTGCCCGCACTCGTGTCGGCAAGATTTCTTCACTTGGACTTGTCGAGATCACCCGAAAGCGAACGGGCGAATCCGTGACCGAAGCCATTTCGAGCGTGTGCCCGATGTGTGAAGGACGCGGACGAATCTCGTCCAAAGAGACTGTCTCGCTTTGGATTGAGCGTGATATGTGGCGGAAGATCGGTGAACCGGGCAATGCGTTCATCGTGGAGTGCCATCCAGCCGCCGTTGAAGCGCTTATCGGCGCGGATGGCGAGAACGTCGAGGAACTTGAGCATGAAATGCGCCGAGGGATCTACATTCGAGCCAACTTCGACATGGAGTATGAGGAGTATGAGATTCGCTCTGGCAACATCGAAGAACTCGACCGAAAGCACATGGGCTTTCGTAGAGCGCAGGTCCTTGAGTGCAATGTGCGCCGCTCCTCCTATGAGAACCTGAACAAGATTGTGGGCTGGACTGATGGCGGCTATTACATTGAACTGCTCGATGGTGCCGAATACGTCGGTCAAAGAGCTAAAGTCTGTCTTCAGGATATTCGCCGCTCGTTTGCAGTAGCCGACGTAATTCTGCCCGGTGTTGCGGCTGTCGGCGCAAGAGGCATGTCCTGAGCCCAAGTTGGAACCCCGAGCCAGCATTTTCGCGTAAGCCTGGGGTAATATCTTTTATCCACGAGGAGGGCTTTCGGGCTTTCCCCAGACCTATACCACCAAGGAGGTAGTCTTGCTCGTCAAGAAATACGCTTTGATGGCCTTGATGTTGCTTGCGACGGTAGGCCTCGCGGACCAAACCTATATTGTGAAAAAGGGAGACACGTTGTCTTCCATCGCCAACAAGGCTGGCGTTTCTGTCGGTCAACTTAAGTCGGCCAATTCCTTATCCAACGTCCATTCTCTTAGACTTGGCCAGACGCTCAAGGTTCCCTCAAAGAACCGAAATCAAGTTTCTCAGAACTCATCACGATCAACTTCTGCCAAGACTTCAGGCGGTTACACAGTTCGTGAAGGTGACAACGATTGGGTCATCGCTGCCCGACTGGGAATAAAGACCAAAGATCTTCATGCCCTTAATCCCGGGATCAAGTGGAGTCGGCTGCAGATCGGTCAAACCCTGAAGACGGGCAAAACGGCCCCGAAAGTCGCTCGTAGCATCCCCTTTCGAAGCGGTGTTATAAGCGGTGAGGGCATCGCCCTTCGATCAACAGCCTCGACATCATCGACAAAGGTCGCCAGCCTGAAAAAGAGTGATCGAATCACCGTTCAATACAAGGAAGGCGATTGGTTTAACGTCAAGACCTCAGATGGAAAGAAAGGCTGGGTGCGACAAGATTTCGTTAAGGCGTATCAGGCTCCCAAAGTTGTCGCCGCAAAGGCACCCAAGACGCCCGTCGCATCCAGAAACTCGCGTGGAACGCGGGTTGCGAGTCTGGGTGTAGCATCCACCGACAACCTAATGGATCACGCTTTCTCCATGCGGGGTACGCGCTATCGCTGGGGAGGAACCAGCCGAGCCGGGGTTGATTGCTCAGGATTTACAACGAACGTGTTTCGGTCGCAAGGCATTTCGTTGCCGCGAACCAGCCGAGACCAGAGCAGAATCGGTCAATACGTCGCGAAGTCTGAACTCAAAGAAGGCGACCTCGTTTTCTTCAAGACGGCCAGGAAGAGTTACATCAACCACGTCGGCATCTACGCTGGCGACGGCAAGTTCATCCATAGCAGCAGTTCGCAAGGGAACGTGCGTGTGGATCGGCTAGACTCCGGTTACTCCCCCCGCCAGTTCGTGACTGCGCGCAGAGTCGTCAACTCGAAGCCGTCCAAGCCAATAGTCGCGAAGAAGACTCCGACAGAAGTCGAGACATCCGACGGTTCAATAAGTATCGCGGTCTCCGACGAGAAGCCAGCACCAGCGCCGCCAAAGCCGGTTGCCAAGCCTGGACTAGACGAGATCGGTAAGTAGTTCTCAGTTCAAGAAATCTTCAACAGGGCCTCAGGGCCCTGTTTTGCTGTTAAGGGCTTATCGGTCAGCGTAGGTCGCAATTAGCAGGAGCATTTCGTCGCTGTTCTTTTCACCCCAGGTGACAACTTTTGGTGGTGCGCTCGGGTTGTTTATGTTCTCATCTGAGTTGTCGTAAGTTGCCTCGACTTCGATTCGGGCACCCGCGACGTAGGGGATTGGCTTCGAGAAGGTGTAGTTGAGTTGCCAGTTGAAATCCCATAGATCAATCTTGACAAGGGGAGTGACTGTGCCATCAGGTTGGACTAGCCTGGCTCGAAAGGTCTTGCCCAAGAGATGCATATGCGGCATCACCGCATACAGGCGACCGGGTTTCTCAAAGGTGTGGACGGTCTTGGCCTCAAATCGTCGGTGTCCGGCGGGAATCGCAAGATCCTTCTTCGCGACCCATGCCATCTGCAGTCGCTCGCTGAGTCGCTCGCGGTCAAAAAAAAGACCCACCTGGGTCTGATCGGTTTCGACGCGTCCAGTTTTATGATAATGAACCTGAAGGACGATTGTTGCTCCTGGTGGCAACTCAAATCCAGTTCCTTTCGGCCAGAACCGGGGCTTCAGTCCAGGTGCCCAACTGCCGACCTGGCCGTCGGGCACGAAACCGACTCCGCCAAAGTTCTCATAACCCGGTTGACCATCCTTGCTTGCTTCGGCTAGTTTCGCGGCACGCCCTTGAAGGTCGAGGTAGGCGATGACATGATGCACGATCTTCTTGTTGCCGGGCTGAACTTCCAACCCGCGAACATAGCGCGTCTGTTCGAAAGAAGTGGGGATAACGAAGACACGATAAAGGTCGCTTCCATCTTCACCAAGCGTAAACTCCCGATCAGGACCGATAACCAGGTCGGGCTGACCGAGTTGCCATCCTAACCGATATCGACGGGGTTGCGGTTCGTAGTCCGGGTTACCTCGAGGGGCACCTTTACGGTCCCAGTTGGCAAGCGTTCCGATTTCTGCTTCAGTCAGCCAGTTCCCGTCAAGGTGATCTCCGAATCCTTTGATGGATTTCCAAGGAGGCATTACACCCCTGCTTGTTACGATCGAGATCATTGGTGCCCACTTTCGAGCCTGCTCGTAGCCGACAAGCGAAAACGGAGCCGTTTCACCTGGGCGATGACAGGATAGACAGTTTTTGTCCAAGATCGGTGCAACATGTTCGGCGTAGTTCACTTCCTCAAGTGAAACTGGGGCCTCTCCGGGCATCAGCACGCAACCGAAAAACCGCGTTGTCTTGAACTCTACGGATTTGCCAGCAGCAACCTTGTCGAGAACCTCAATCGCATACTTGCGTTTGACCAACGAGGCGTCTTTGTTGTCGTCAATTGAACCGAGATACACTTTCTTGCCTTTCGCGTCATAGATGACAATCGTGGGAACGCCCTCAACGCCTTCTTTCTTCGCATGAACGGCTCCAAAGTCTTGCTCGAAGTCAAACGGGTACCCGCGCTCCTTCATGTAGGTGGCACAGGCATCCTTGCTTTCTTCCTTGTTTGGAAAGTACGCGTGAAACTCAATTCCCTTCGGTGCATAGACCTTCACAAGGTCGTTGATTCTTCGGGTGTACTTGAGCGCCACCGGGCAATCAGTGCTGATGAAGAGGGCGACTTTTCCCTTTGGGCCAGGGTCTTGCTGCACGAACCCTCCAAGTAGCATGAGCGACGTCGCAAGCCAAAGTGCTTTCATCATCTCTATTTTGGGCACAAAGGGCCGCCCTTCTCCCCAGTAAAATGACGGAATGCAATCGCGTCGTGTTTTGGTTACAGGCTCTTCACGGGGAATTGGTCGTGCCATCGCCCTAAAACTCGCAGAAGATGGTTGGTCGGTGGCTGTCCACTACGGCTTTGATAAGCCAGAAGCCGAAAGGGTGCAAAAGGCACTGGGAGACCGCTGTTCGGGAATCTACGAATGCGACCTTGCTCACCCGCGAAAAGTCGGTGACTTCTTTGATGCGGTTCTAAAAGATGGCCAGGTAGACGCGGTCGTGAACAACGCTGGAGTCTATTTGCCGATCGATTTCGCCAAGGCGGGCGATGCGCCATTTGCAGCGAACTTCCACAAAACGTTTGCCGTGAACTTCGAATCGCCCGTTGCCTTGATGCGCGTCGCGGTGAAACACTTCCAGACCATCGGAGGGGGCAAAGTTCTGAACGTTGCCAGTCGCGTGGGATTCCGGGGCGAAAGCGGCGCTGCACTGTACGCAGCGTCGAAGGCCGCCCTGATCAATATGACTCGCTCACTGGCGGTCGAACTGGCCCCGAAGAACATCCAAATGTTCGCCGTCGCACCCGGTTGGGTTGACACAGCAATGGCGCGAGAAGGCATGCAGGATCGGCTTTCCTCAATCTTGGAGGGAATACCGTTGGGTCGAATGGCCACGCCGGACGATGTTGCCGCCTGCGCAAAGTTTCTGCTCTCCAAGGAGGCGGAATACCTCAGCGGCATTGCGATTGACATCAACGGAGCCAGTTACTTCCACTAATCGGCTTCGCGAACGTCCTGGTCTTCGTGACCGAGCGCAAGCCGACAAGACTCTTCACCAAGTCGGCGCCCAAGTAGTTCTTCTTCGCCAATCACCAAGGTCGCACCGGCCTGCTTGAGGTCGTCCTGAAACTGGTGATAACGGGACCGAGCAACGATAACCAGGTCTGGTGCGAGTCGCCGAGCGTGAGCGATAGCGAGCGACGCCGTCCGATGGTCAGGAATAGCGACCACAAGAGCGCGTGCGCTTCGAAGGCTTAGTTCCTCGTGCATGTCCACCTGAGTGACATCACCGACTTTGGGTATCGCACCAAGTTCAACTGCCTGACGAGCAAACTTCGGGTCGATGTCAACCGCCAGTACTTCATACTGTGCCTCGCCCAGAATGCGAACCACGGTCTTTCCTGCCGTACCAAACCCGAAAACGACAAAGTGGTTTGAGCGCTTCAGAGCACGGTCCTCGTCCTCTTCGATGGCCAGTTTTTTCGCAGCCACGAGGGAGACCGCTAGCCGTCGCGCGACTCGAGGGCTGATGGCAATCAAAGCGGGAGCCACAAGCATCGTCATGACGATAGTGGCCACGAGCAGGTTCGCTTGCTCCTTTGCGAAGAGTCCGCCAACCACAGCAATCTGAACCAGAATGAACCCAAGTTCGCCAACCTGTGCCAGGCAGATCGCCGAAGCCAGGCTCGAAATGGTGGTTCGCTTCCACAACCGGATCGCGACGAAGTTTGCCACGACTTTTACAAAAAGAACGACGACCGTTGCGGTAAGCACGGGTGCCCAGTTGGATGCCACCCATCGGGTGTCTACCGCCATTCCGACCGAGGCAAAGAACAAGGTTCCAAACACCGCCTTGAATCCGGCCATGTCGGATCGAATCTGCTCTTCAAATGAGGTCTCAGCAAGCAAAACGCCGGCAAGAAATGCTCCCAAAGAAGGTGAAATGCCCACAGAATGGGCGGCCCAAGCCGAACCCGCACAAGTGACGATGCCAAGGAGAACCGGGAGTTCTCTGTTGGTCGCCATGGCCCTGGAACGAAACGCCTTGGGGAGGAACCGAGTCACGATGACGATGAAAACCAAAGCGGCCGCGAGGAACCCGCCTACCGATGGCACAATGCTTTCCAATGTGAATCGAACGTTGGCGCCCTGACCAAGCAGGGTAACCAGCAAGACCAAGGGTACGAGGGCGATGTCCTGTAGCAACAACGTTCCGAACGACACTTTGCCATGCGACGCGTCCAGTTCGCCGCGCTCGCGCAGAACTCGCAGAACAATGGCCGTGCTGCTCAGCGCAAAGACCGCACCTGCCGCTAGAGCCGTCCGCCAGGACGCGCCAAACGCAAACCCAACGCCCGCGAAGACGATCATGCAGACGATGATCTGCGAGGCCCCCGCTAGGAGGGTACTCCGCCCGAGTTTACGAAGCCGGAGGATTGAGAATTCGAGACCGGTAGAGAATAAGACCAGGGCTATTCCCAGTTCGGCGAGCACGGAAACGGTGTTTGTGTCGCGAATAACTCCGAAGGCACTCGGGCCCATAAGCACACCGCCAACGATGTAGCCGATGACCGCACCGATTCGCCAGCGTTCAAAGAGGGCGCCGACGAGGAACGCGGCGGCGAGTACCGCGACGAGTTCCAAGAGCAGTTCCCAACCGTTCAAGGTTCAAGTATTCCCGAGTTCCGCAAGACTCGCGTCCAGCGTTCCCACTTGGCACTTGCTTGGACTCGATTGCGAAGTGGTGCGGGCAAGTTCGGAGTCAAAAAGTCCCGATGAGTCTGAAGTCGAAGGCGTTCAGTCTTTGAGAGAGATCCGTCTCCGGTGACAAGGGCTCGCAGGTTTGCCCAGATGAGATTCGACCAGATTCTCTGACTCGGATAGGACCGTGCTACCTTGACTTTAAACTCAACTTCTTCTGAAGTCAGTTCAAGAATCTCTTGATCGCTTGGGTCGGCAAAGCGCCCTACACGCGGAAGTTTGGTGAGGTACGTGTGATAAAAGGGGGCTTCGAATATCGGGATTTGGGGAGTTGGTGGAGAGGGGCTCGCTGCCGAAGTCCCCAAGTTCCCAACTTCCAAACTCCCTAAATTCACCAACAGGTTTGTCGCATCATGATCAAGGTGTCCCTGCTCAAACGCCCCACAAGCAATCCGGTCGGGTTGAACCCGAGTAATCAGTTCAACAAATCGCGGCAACAGGTCGGGAATCGCTTCAACTATCTCACCATCGGGAGCACCGAAGAACGTGAGTCGCTCAGGCGGAAGCATCGAGAACACCGCACGCGCTTCCGCTTCCCGGACTGGGGTCGAGTGCGTCCAGGATAAATGAATCTCAATCCCCAAACCCATCAGCCGGTGAAGCAGACCCGCGACGGAAATCTCATCATCCGGGTGGGTCATGCAGAACAGCCACCGCAGATTCGGGTTGAAGTCAAAGGCCTTCATTGGGAGCGTCGTAGAATCTCCGTCGTCGAGCGCCCTGTCAGCAGAGGAATGATCACGACCTCGCCGCCGTAACCGCGAACGAATGGTGTCTCGGGAAGCGAGTCCGCATGATAGTCACCACCTTTCACGTGCACTTCCGGGTGAAGCGCCTCAATGAGCCTTACTGGAGTGTCCTCGCCAAAGGCGATCACACCGTCAACGCACCTTAACGCCGACAGCACTAACGCCCGATCCTCCATTGGGTTGATCGGCCTTTCTGGCCCTTTGTTCAAGCGCCGCACCGAGTCGTCCGAGTTCATTCCGACGATGAGAAGGTCGCCGAGCGCCCGTGCCTGTTCCAGGTAGGTCACGTGTCCGGCATGGAGAATGTCAAAGACGCCGTTGGTGAAGACCAGCCGCTTTCCGTGCCTCAACTTCAAAGCCTCTTCAAGATTCAGCATGCCAGCACTTCCATGATGGTATTCAGGACCGCCTCGGGTCGAATCTGAGTCAGCCCACTGGGCTCGTAATGAGATCGGTCGATTTGGCCATAGGGGCAGGAGCGCACGGGCTTGGTGATCGAATACAAGCCGACCGCTGGTATGCCCAGCGCCGCCGCCAGATGGGTGCTACCCGTGTCCCCTCCAAGGTGGGCCGAGGCCAATGAACACAAGGCGACAAGTTGCCGGACGCCGGTCTCTCCAACGACGCTGACCACAGGGTGGTTCGCATGGCCCTGAACCTCACCTATGGCTGCACGATCCTCGTCGGCTTTGCCACCAAGAAACACCATGGGGATGCCGTTCTCATGCAGGACGTCGCTTACTTTCGCGAACGAGGCTGCGGGCCAGCGTTTCGAGACCCATCCGGCACCAGCGTTGGCCAAAACGAATCGCCCCTTCACGCCCTTAGAGGCTAACAACTCTTGGACAAGATTTACGTCTTCTTCCAGTGGCTTGAGTGCAAACTCCGCCCGGTCACCGCTCGCCTGCGAGGAGTGGGATTGGGCAATATATCTGGCCACGTCAACATACTGATCCACCACGTGTAGAGACGTCGGGTCGGGCATTACGGCGCGGCTGAAAAGCCACGAACCTTCGCGTTGCCAGTGGTAGCCGACCTTCTGACGAGCCTTGGACCGAGCGACTACGATCGCGCTCTTCGAAAGGCCTTGGAGGTCGATGGCCGCATCAAACTCACCGTCAAACGTGGGCCAGGTCGACGGTTTGAACCTGGGCTTGCACTTCACCACATGATTCACTGCCGTGCAACATTCAACGATTCCGGCAAAGCGAGGATCGACCGCCCAGGTGATCTCTGAGTTCGGAAAGTCGGCTCGGAGTCTTGCGGCGACGGGTAGCGAGCAAACGACGTCGCCAAGCGAAGAAAGGCGGGCTATCAGGAACCGCTCGGCCACATTGCCTCCAACTCGTCAAACGCACACAAAACCTCATCAACGGAGATCTGGTCGGTTGCATCGCCCTTCCGCAGAAACCGCTTCTTCTCCGTGTAAGGACCCGTTTTGGTTGGGTCCGTGCGCCCAAACAATGTGACGACCGGAACGCCATAGGCAGCGGCGACGTGTCCGCTTCCGGTGTCTCCGCTCAAGTGATAGGACGAGCCTGCCGTCATAGCCATCGACTCTACCAGCGAAAGTTGATCAACAAAGTTATGCTCTGCATCCGCTGGACTTGGATCGCCCGGTCCACCAAGAAACGCGACCGTGAACCCGCGCTCTTTAAGGCCAGCCGCCACCTGAACCCATCGCTCCAGGGGCCATTGTTTCCACACTGCGCCTGCTCCAGTGTGGATTGTGATCAGCCGTTTTGAATCCAAAACGGGCGGGGGTAACTGGGGCATGATTGGCGACAAGTCCTTGGCGACCCCGACGCAGTTCTCCAGAAACTCATGAAACTGTTCAACGAGGTGCCTCGAACGGTCGAAAGGCATGCTCGGGTTAAGCAGCCGAGCGAAGGGGTCGGTGTACCCGATGCTCCACCGCTTCTTGGCTCCGCTCAGTCGGAGACAGACCCCAGTTTTGGAGTGACCCTGTAGGTCGAAACCGTAATCAAATTGATGCTGGCGTAGGTTCAAGTAGTAGCGAATCTGCTCGAAGGCTGATGCCTTTCGTCGCTTCCACTCTCTCCTCGGGACGTCGATTCGCTGATTCACCAGCCACTCAGTCTCAATTACCGGAGCCACATCCGCGTCAACCGCCCAAGCGATGTGCCAATCGGGATGGCGGCGACGTAGAGCCGAAACTGCGTGAGCCGCCATCACGCAGTCACCGATGGCCGAATATCGAACAACCAGGGCCTTCATATCAGCCCTTTTCGCTTCGCTGAACGCCAGCGATCGTGCATCCACAGGTACTGCTCTGGATGCTCCCGAATGATCGTCTCTAAGGCAAGGTTGGCTTTGGTCATGATCTCTTCAGCCGTCTCGCCTTCGATCATTTTGCCAACGGTAACGTGATACTCGCCGGGAGCCTTGCGGAACCCATACGCGGTCACGATTGGAGCCCCCGTGCGCAGGTGAAGCACGCCGGGCCCCAAGACGGTTCCACACGGTTTGCCAAAGAAGGTGAGGAAGGACTCGCTCGAGTTCTGGTCTGGCAACATCGCGACAATCTGATTTTTTCGAAGTCGCTCAATTACTCCTCGGGCAGCATTGCCACGACTCAAGACTTCGATTCCTGTCTTGTGACGCAACTCCATCACCATCTTGTTCAACCCTTCGTCGTTGGCGTCGCGGGCGACCACTGTAAGCGGATAGCCCATGACCCGTGAGAACTGCGCCATGCGTTCCCAGTTGCCGAAGTGGGCCGTGAGAACCAAGACCCCCTTGTTGAATGCGAGGGCTTCCTGGAAGTTCTCGTAGCCATCATAGGTCATATGCTCGCGGACCTCATCATCGGAGCGTTGAGGAGTTCGAAGGAAGTCTGTGGCGAGCATTCCGAAGTGTTCGAACACCCTTACGCGCATTTGGTCGTGCCACTCGGCGGCCTGCTCTGGAAAGGCCAGTTGCAAGTTCGCCAACGTCTGAACACGTTGTTTCTTGGCCAACTTCATCGCAAACCTACCCAAGCGCTGCCCAGATCGCTCGGCCTGTAACGCGTTCTTGTTCTTCATCCACGCAAGGGCGCGGCGGAAGGCAAATGCGCCGATTTTGTTAACGAGTACCTTGCGATTCATGGGCTTCGAGTAGGCTGAGCAGTCGAGATTTGAAGGCTTCTACAGGGGTGATGTCGACGGCTAAGTGGGCGATGAGTAGGTTCGTCGGCACGTCCGAGCGACGCTGAAGTTTGACCCAATCCTTGGCTGTGACGACGATGGGGACCGCGGCTTCCATGCCTTCGAAAAGCGTACCTGCGTCAAGTCGGTCGTGATCGGGCAGTGCTCGCTGGCAGATCACCTCAACTCCGCTGGTTCGCAGGGATTCCAAAAAACGCTGGGGTGATCCGATTGCGCAGAGCATTTGAGCCTGCTTCGGCACCTCAGCGACCTGGCCGTTGATCGTGGTGAAGGTGAGCAGTTGTTGAACGATTTGGAAGTGCCCCTCTGGACCGAGGAGGATGTTCGCGAGTCGTCGGTTGCCGCGAGGCTCCCGGTAGGGCCCTGCCGGGAGGCAGAAATGGTTGGTAAGCCAGGAAGGCTCAACGAGGACGGTGACGTGCTTTTGCAGGGGCAGATGCTGAAAGCCGTCGTCCATCAGCAGCACCGCATGCGGGAAGTGTTGCGCGCAAAGTTGCGCTGCCTTGACCCGGGCTCGACCGACAATGAGCGGAACTGCAGGGAGCAGGCTACGAAGAAGCGCCGGCTCATCGCCCCATTGCAATGGATCGAGGGGACCATCAGGAGCAACGCTGGCGCCCTCTGCTGCAGGGGAGCCGTAACCCGAGGCCCCAACCACAATCGTGCGGCCGCTGGCGGCTAGGATCTGGGTGATTGCGACGGTAACGGGCGTCTTCCCGGTGCCTCCCGTCGTGAGGTTTCCAATGCACACCACCGGAATTTGGGGCTCTACGGCCTTTTTAAGCCCCAATTGGTAGACGGACCTATACATTTGCCATCCAAGCGCATAAACGCCGGAGAAGGGCAACAAGAGGCCTTTAATGGCCATTGCTGCAAACGACCGTCCTTCCCAGACCTCGGTGATGTGCACGCCTAGCGCTCCATCTTTTCGGGTGCTTCGATTCCAAGAAGCTTGAACGTCGACCTTAGCGCGTCTCGAGTCGCCGTACAAAGGGCGAGCCTTGCGCGAGTCAACTCGGGCTGATCCTCCTGAATCACTCGGCAGGCATCGTAGAAGTGGTGGAAGGTCCTGGCGAGTTCAATCGCGTAGGTGGTGAGCCGGTGGACGCCATAGTCCTCAGCGCATCGCTGAACTTCGTGAGGAAGGTCGCATATCTTCTTGATCAGTTCAAGTTCCTTCGGGTGCTTTAGTACGTCAGTCCCGGACGTGGTTTCCAAGGGCGTCCCGCCCATGCTCCCCTCTGCCTTCTTGAGGATTGAGCAGATTCGAGCGTGGGCGTACTGGACGTAGAACACCGGGTTCTCGTCGCTCTGCCTCTCGGCGAGGTCGAGGTCGAAATCGAACGTCGTGTCGTGCGACCGCATGAGATAGAAGAACCTGGCAACGTCCTTGCCGACCTTCCGCTGCTCTTCTTGGGTCTCGCTCGGTTTGACCTTCTTTCCGATCTCGTCAATAAGGTCGATGAGGGCATAAATGTTGCCGTCGCGTTTGCGCATGGGGGCTGGCTTGCCGTCCTTCATGAAGCGCACGAGTTGGTAAATCTGGACGTGCAATTTCTTTCTCGCTTCAGCAAGCGCTGCTTGACACGCGGCGGCCTCTTCTGGGCTGTCGTAGAGGTCTGTCTGATAGGTCAGATTCGTCGGATCAGTCCGATCAGACGGATTAGACACATCTGACTGACTTTCTCCCAGCATTTGTGCAGCGAGAACCGCTTGCAGCCTGCCGATGTAGCCGTGGTGGTCGGGTCCGAGGATCGTGATGAGTTTGTCAGCGTTCTCAGGTCGGTTGAACTTGTCCTTGTGGTAGGCGACGTCGCTGGCGATGTAAGTCAACCGCCCGTCCTTTCTTCGCAGCACCCGATCCATGTCGTCGCCGAACTTGGTGGAGCGCAGCCAAAGGGTGGATTGGGGAGTTGGGGAGTTGGGAACTTGGGGAGTTGGTGAGTCGGAGTCCCCTCGCCCCGTCTGCGGGGAGAGG
>CALMEF010000175.1 GCA_937862825.1 uncultured Armatimonadota bacterium | reverse complement strand
TATGCCCCAGGTTCACGGTGCCACCCTCTCGGCCCTTGAATATGCGAAGAACGCCATTGAGAGCGAGACAGGCTCTGCCACTGATAATCCCCTCGTTTTCGAGAATGGAGATGTGATCAGTGGGGGCAACTTTCATGGTGCCCCAGTCGCCTTACCACTTGATTTTGCCGCGATCGCGTTGACGGACATGGCAAGCATTGCCGAACGTCGAATCGATCGCCTCGTGAATCCTGATTCAAGCGAAGGGCTTCCAGCGTTCCTTACGAACCACCCAGGAACCGGAAGTGGTTTCATGATTGCGCACGTCACCGCTGCGGCCCTGTTAAACGAATGCAAGGTCCTATCGCATCCTGCCAGTGTTGATTCGGTGCCCACTTCCGCTGGTAAGGAGGACCACGTTTCCATGGGGATGACCGCTGCACTCAAACTGAATCAAGTTGTTGAAAACTTTGGCCACCTTGTCGCTATTGAACTGATGGCTGCCTGTGAAGGACTTGAATATCGTCGCCCATTGAGCGCTGGTAAGGGTGTTGAGCGAGTCTATCGCTTCGTTCGATCTCTCGTGGCGAAACTGGAAGAGGATCGCGCCCTGGGTAAAGACATCGAGACTCTCGCCAAAGCCCTGGGTGAGAACGAAGTCAACGCGCAAACCGAATAAACTACTGGCATGACCGTTCCAAATTGGCTCTTCGGATTTGCTGGTGGAACTACGGCGACTCTGGCAACTGTTGCGGCGTGGCAGGCGATCAATCCTCAACAGAAGACCCTCGATGCAAACCTATATATGCAGACTTCGGCGGAGTATCGGGCGATCTGCCTCCAGACCTATAACTGGGCTGGCGAGAGGCTTAAGCAGAAGCTCGCGGTGATTCAAAATTCTGAGGAAAGGCCGCCAGTTGTCGTTCTGGATTTGGATGAAACCGTCATCGACAACGCGGGATTCCAGTCCTATCTGGATTCAAAAGCACTTCCCTATTCCGATTCCGTTTGGGAGACTTGGGAACGCGACTACCCCAATGAAGTCCGCCTAATCCCCGGGGCAAAGGGCTTCATTCAAGAGGCGGAACGTCAGGGCGTTCTGATCTGCTACATTTCGAACCGATTGGAAAAACACAAGGCCTCAACGATAGTTGTTTTGAAGAATCTGGGATTCAACACCGATAACATCGAAAGGCGATTGTTGCTCAAAGCAGAATCCTCAGATAAGACTGCACGTCGGGCGCAAGCAGCCAGCCTTGGCCCAGTGATCATGTTGGTTGGAGATAATCTTCGAGACTTCTCAGAGGCCTTTGTTGCCCCGCGCGGTGACTTCTCGAAGCCCGAAAATCGGGTCGCAGGAATAAATGTGAGATACGCGGCCGTAGATCGCACACCATACAAGTGGGGAGCTGAGTGGATCATTTTGCCGAATCCGGTTTACGGAGAGTGGCAGAAGCCCCTTGGACCCGATCCGCGTCAAGCACTGCGTCCAAGTGGCATGAAATAGTCCCGAGTTTCTCATCCCGCGCAACCTAGGTGCGCTTCGAAACGGAATAGTATCAACGATGGAGTCGAACCAAGTCGAGCCCAAGGTCGCGCTTTGGAAGCGGCCCGCAGTTCTTAGGCTCCTGATTATCGCCTTGCTAGCCGAAATTGGGTATGCGGCGCTCAACATATCCACGATGCCGGTCTACTTAAAATACGACCGCAACTTTGGCGAAGGCTGGATCGGGCTGATTGTAACGGCCTTTTTGCTGAGCGAAGCAATTTTTAAGGGCTGGATGGGCAAAGTGGCTGACCGTGTTGGCTACAAGCGTCTGATGGTCATTGGCCCAACTTTAACGGTCGGCACCGCTCTGCTGTCGCTGGCCATACCACACACTGGGGGGAGAGCTGACGAAGTTCTCTCCTTTATTGTATTGCGAGCCTTGGATGGGTTGGGAGCTGCCATGCTTTGGCCAGCCGCCTTCGCAGCCATGAGTTCAACTGTTGACGAATCTGAGAATCAGCAGGCAATGTCGATGCTCAACACGTGTTATCTGCTCGGCGTGGCACTGGCGCTCCCGATCAGTGGCATTGTCAATGATGTAACTGGAACTCGTTGGGCGAGCCTCGTTTTCGCAGCAGGCCTCTTTATCTTTGTCGCGCTCTCCGCTCTTCGATCGGTTCCTGAAAAGCCAGTTGTGCACTCTCACCATGAAGGTGAACTTGACGTGAAGCAACTCATGGGTTCGGCCCATACGATCCCGATCTACCTGCTCTTGGCGGTTGTCACGTTTGCCGGAGTTGGGTTTCCAATGGCGGTTATCAAACTCTTTGCTGTTGACGAGTTTCGAATGAGCGAATCCGCATTCGGCCTGCTGGTGCTTCCAGCAGCAATCGCTATGGCCGCGTTTGGCGTGCCGATGTCGAAACTTGGCGAGAAACTCGGCAAGCATCGGGCAGTCCACTTCGGCATGGGGCTTTGCACGCTGGGAGTCTCCTTGATCGCCCTTGGAGCGTTCATTCCGCCGATGCGAAGCGTCTGGGTACTTGCTTTGGGAGGATTGCCCGTCGGGATTGGGTTCCTACTTGCGATTCCAGCATGGATGGCTAGCGTGAGCGACCTTGACCCCAAAGCCAGGGCTGCCAATGTGGGCGCGGTCATGACGGCCCAAGGGGTGGGAGCCATCATTGGAGCACCGCTCGGTTCATTTTGCTATGGTGCACTCCAACCGGTTGGCATCAGTCTTGGCCTGGGGGCTTCCTTTGGCCATTATTCGCCCTTCATCGGTTGCGCCCTCTGCGTGGGCGCAGGTTGGGTGCTCGGGTTGAGAATCCTTCGATGAATAACGGGTTGTGCTTACTCGTAAGCGGTTGATTAGCGCCGCTCTGTCAGTATCAAGACATTAGCGACCTCGTTAGCGAAAGGTTAGAAAAATGAGAGCAAAAACACTTCTGGCTACGCTTGCTTGCATCGCCGTTGGATCGCAAGCGGTGGCCACTGGATTCAGTTTCACTTTTGACAATGACTCCGAAGGTTGGACCAAGGGCGATTTTGGCAACGGTTTTGGAAACATCTCAACAGGCAATACGGCCGCGGTTTGGGAAAATGGCATGATCAAGGGGTCTGACCACTCGTCCTATGCCTACCATTTCAGCCCCAACTTGGGTGGCGGTCATGGTGGACTCTTCGGTCAAAATCTAAGTCTAGACTTCCGAAGTACCAACGCAGGAGGGAATGACCCGTTCTTGGTCCTCGTCTCCTCAACTGACTTCCTCGTTCTTGAGAAGACAATCCCTTCGAGCGCAAACTTGGTCAGTTACCAGTTTGCTTTGGATGCTTCTGAGCCTTGGTATTTCAACAGTTCCGAGTATCACAACGGCGGTAATGCGGTCGTGGCATCCAACAGCCAAATTCTAAGTGTTCTGAACGATCTCCAGTATGTCGGCATCAGCACAGATATCGCGGACGGAGGCGACCTCACTTACACCGATAATGTGCAGGCGGTTCCGGAACCCGCAACGCTCGCCGCCTTGGCGCTAGGAGCAGTCTGCTTGATTAGACGCCGACGCTAAAGGCTGTTTAACGGTTGGAGGGCATGGTCAGAAACTTCATGACCGTGCCCGTTTCTTTGCTAGGTATTTGGTCCTAGCAGTGCAACCACTGGTATTCCTTGGTGGTAACATATCCTCGCTGGCCTATGCAACCAGCGGTTCCCTCATGAACGGGAACCTAGGAGGATAATATGCGAAATACAAAGGTTTATGCCCTTGGGGCTGTTAGCGTCTTGGCGCTTTCAATCGTAATCACAAGTTCTGCCACCGCCGGCGGTCAATCTGGTGCCCTTGTCCGGTTACAATCTGCAACACCAGGTGTCACTCAGACTGGCCATCTAAACATTGACGGTACCGCAGTTGTGGGCAAACTCGGTGTTGGCGACACGACACCGGCTGCCCTGTTCACCGTTGGAAGTGGAGACAAGTTGCAGGTGTACGGGGATGGGTCGGTGCGATTCAACGATCCGCTCGCCGGGCTCACGTTCCCAGCAGTGGCTGGGGCAAACGGGCCGATGATCAAGATGTTTGCCTCAGGTGCCTCCAACGCCAATCGAATGGTCGTCGCCCACTCGCAGGGATTCCCAGATTGGGGTCTTGAATATCAAGACAGCGGTGACCAGTTCAATTTTATGGGCAGTGGCGAGCGATTCATGTCGATTGACCTTGGATCAAAACGTGTTGGTATCGGTACCTTGACGCCAACTGCTCCATTTGAAGTTGCCGGAACCGGCGGAACCGCAAAGGGTGGTACTGCAAATGAAGCGTTTTTTGCAAGCGGAGGCGGTCAGTCCGTTCGGTTGGGTACAGCCAATGAGGGTGTCGTCGCCACCGGCGGGAACCGAGCGATTTACGCATCCACCAGTGCTTGGGATCCGAACTCTTCTGAGATGGCAGCCATCATTGGTGAGAACACGCGAGCGGGTGCCGGAATCGGCATCATCGGTAAAGGTGACTCGGTTGGTGTGTATGGTCTGACCAGCGAAGGTTGGGCGTTCTATGGCCTATCCAACTTGGGCCGGGGCATCTATGCTTCGACAAGTAGCGGCTACGGCGTTTTTGGTAAGGCATTCAACTCTTCGGGATACGCGGGCTACTTCGAAGGTAAGGTCCACATCGCCGGCACGCTTTCGAAGAGCGGTGGATCGTTCAAGATTGATGACCCACGAGATCCGGAGAACAAGTACCTGGTTCACTCGTTCGTTGAGAGCCCGGACATGATGAACGTCTACAATGGCGTCGTCACGACAAATGGCGAAGGGCTTGCCAACGTTCAACTTCCGAGTTACTTTAACACGCTGAACAAGGATTATCGGTATCAACTCACCGTCATCGGCGGCGAGGGCTTTGCCTTAGCGAAGATTGAGCGCGAAGTTGATAACAACATGTTTGTGATCCGCACCAACGAACCGAATGTAAAGGTTTCTTGGCAGGTGACTGGAATCCGACAAGATCCGTGGGCTAACGCGAATCGAATCCAGCCGGAACAGGAAAAGCCCGAGCGCGAACGAGGCACCTACCTCAATCCCGAGGTTTATGGACAACCCGATTCCAAGCGACTCGGCTATGATCCCCGTGAGAATCGAGGCGCGCCTCAAGTCGGAAACGCCAAGAAGTAAACACATTGAGTAACAGCCATGGCCAAATGTGGCCTTGGTAATAAAGGAGAGCATTGAGGGGCCAATGAGCCCCTCCCGTGTTTTTAGACTTTCCTCACTTTAGGTGAGTGACCAGCCATTCGACCGCTTTCTGGTGGGCGTCAACCGCCGCCTTGTTAGAAACCGGTACGTCATGGCCCACGCCTTCAAGATAGGTTGCACTGTAGACCACGCCAACCTCTTTGAACTTCTTCTCGAGAATTCGGCTTTGGTTAGGATTCACCAAGGGGTCGGCGAGTCCCTGGTAAATAAACGTCGGAGCCGTTGACTTCGTGACAAAGTAAAGCGGGCTTGCGTCCTTGATTTCCGTAGCGGCTTGGGCTCGAGGCTTTCCTAGCACCATTTGGAAGACTGGATCCAAGTTCTTCGGGTAATCGGACTCAAGGGTTAGATCGGTCGGCCCAAAAAAGTTGGCAACTGCTTGAACTCGGCTTGACTCGGCTCCGAACTCGGCTGGCTTGGGATCTCGAGTTTCGCGGGCTCCCAGAAACAGCGATAGGTGACCACCAGCACTGTATCCGATGGCACCCAGACGTGCCTTGTCAATACCCATCTTGGCCGAGTTTGCCCGTAGGTAGCGGACTGCAGTCTGGCAGTCGTCCAACATCGCTGGCCACTTTGACTTGGGTGCCAGACGATAACTCACCGATGCGGCGATGAATCCCCGATCGGCCAGCGCCTTCGCGGTAATCGCTACGTCTTGCCGTTTGCCAGAAACCCACGCTCCCCCGTGAATCACCAGGACGGCCGGAGTTGGTTTTCTCAGCGGCTTCTCTGGATAGTAAACATCCATCTTCAGTTCGTCGGTCCCAACTTTGGCGTAGACGACATCAAGATCAATCTTTGGTGCAATTAAAAGGAGTATGGACGCAAGCATCATGGTGTCATTGTAACTTAGAAAGGTCGGGGCGCAACCTGAAGAACTCAGTTTTGCGCTGAATGAGATTGGCAATTGCAATCAATTTGGCTTCCTGGAAATAGTTTCCAAAGAGTGAGAAACTTCGGTAGCCGGTACCTTCGGGTCTGAGAGGAATATGGATTTGAGGATGGCCCGTTAGATTCGAAGGATAGATCAATGCGCCACCTGATGAGGCAGCAAGTAAGGCATCAAGCGGCTTGAGCATGGCCTCATAGGACTCGATGAGTCTCGTCCGCAGGCGTTCGGCATGAACATACTCAACCGCAGGCACAAATCTCGCGGTTCGCCAATATGTCGCCCAGTCGTTCTCTTTGACCATGTCCAGCCGACCTTCCTGTAACAGACGATCAAACATCGCGGCCGATTCGACTGCCAAGATATTCGACAGACCAGGCGGCAATGAAGGAACTTTGATCTCAATCAACTCGGCTCCAAGAGACCGAAGTAACTCTGTTGGCTCCTGGCTTTGATTGCCTACAACTCCAATCTTCATTCCATTGAGGTCACGCAACGGCTTGTATTCAAAGGAACGATCCAAACTTGAGATGTCGGCCGTATCTCGACCGATCAAGGATGCGAAAACGAGTGCGGCGTCCTCCGCAGTTCTCGCAATTGGGCCAACCTTGTCCATCGTCCAGGACAAGCACATTGCGCCGTGTCGGCTGACACTACCAAAAGTGGGGCGTAATCCGGTTACCCGACATCGCATACTCGGCGACATGATGCTGCCGCTTGTTTCCGTGCCGATCGCGAACGGAACGAGACCGGCCGCGACCGCTGATGCCGAACCAGCGCTGGAACCACTTGACCCTTCCGTTGGGTTCCACGGATTCTTCGTTCTTCCCTCGTACCAGTTATCGTTCATGGCGAGTGCGCCAAGACTCAGCTTTGCGACCAAGATTGCCCCAGCATCGCGAAGTTTGTGGACTACAGTGGCGTCCAAGTCAATCACCTGGCCGCGAAAAGCCTCCGTTCCCCATTGCGTGGGATAGCCCTTTGTGGCAAAGAGGTCCTTGATCCCATAAGGAATCCCGTGAAGAAGGCCCCGATACTTCCCTTTACTCAGTTCTTCGTCTGCAGCCGCCGCTTGCTTCAAAGCCAGTTCTTCGGTAAGGGAGGCTACGCACACCAGTTTTGGCCCGAAGGTTTTGAGTCGATCAAGAAACACCTTCGTGAGATTGAGCGACGAAATCTGCTTTGTTCGGATGAGATGACCAAGTTCAACCACCGTTAAAAACGCAAGGTCTTCATCGCTGGCAGGGCGTTTGCAGGGCATTTTGGTGGGTTCAACACGAACCTTCGTGGACTTCTGAGATTCGGCTCCGGGAACCCGATAGAATGAGGGAGGGGTTAGGCTGTAATCCTCCGCGGCTTTACGTGATGCGGAAAACACTGAGGGATTTGCGCGAACTCCAGCCAAAACCCGATTCAGTTCCTCGTCGGACATCTTGAGCCCCGCAACCTTGGCGAATGACCGCAAGTCTTCGACAGTGATGGCTTCCTGATCGGTTCCTGTCGTCGCTAATGAAGCAACGGGCCCAATTCCAACCACACCCAGAATCATCGTCTTTAGCAGGTCAGCACGATCAATAAGCAACTCTGACATTGCGATCGAGGTTACCCAGCAAAGAAAAAACCCGCAACGACGTTGTCGTTGCGGGCCGAGGAGAGAGATGAACTTAACGTGCGTAAAACTCGACGACTTGCTGCTCTTGGAAGAACTTCGGGAAGTCCTCGCGCTCTGGGAGCGCCACGATCTTGCCCTTCATGTTCTGAACGTCCGCTTCCATATAGACTGGAATAGCAGCACCTTCGTAGTGATTGGCTCGCGCCAACTTTCGGCTCACTTCCCGATCTCGAACAGCGATTTCATCGCCGACCTTAAGCAAGAAACTGCCGATGTTCACAACCCGACCATTTACGGTCACGTGACCGTGCGAGACCATCTGTCTGGCTTGAAAGATCGATCGGGCATATCCCAATCTCCAGACTGCAGTTGATAACCGCATTTCAAGAAGACGGAGGAAGTTGAGGCTGGTATTTCCGTGCATTCGCTGAGCCTTCTCAAACGTATTACGGAACTGCTTTTCCAACAGATTGTAATAGCGTCGGATGACTTGCTTTGCGAGCAACTGCTCTCCATACTCCGACTGCCGACGATCCTTCAGGTTCGGACCGTGCTGGCCAGTTGGGTATGGTCGCTTGCTGCTCGGGCACTTCGGCTGACCCCAGATGTTGAAGCCGACAATGCGGCAAATATCGTTTTTTCTTCCTCGATAAGTAGCCATAGGCGTTTCGTGAACCGCTTATTATACACGTCTCAGCGGAGGAATTGCACGTTTTGGAAGGACTTGCGATCAGGATCAAAGAATCCCCAAAATGACTTGCATGCAGCGACTCAATGTCGGTCTCATCGGCTATCAATTCATGGGCAAGGCCCACAGCAACGCATATCGCCAGGTCGGCAAGTTCTTTGACCTACCCTACGAGGTTGGAATGAAGACCCTGTGCGGTCGAAATGAAAGCGCGGTGACAGCAGCGGCGAAGAAGTTTGGTTGGGAACAGGTAGAAACCGACTGGCGGAAAGTCGTCGAAGATCCCAACATTCATATCGTCGATATCTCGACTCCCGGCAGCTCTCACTGCGAAATCGCAATCGCTGCCGCCCGAGCAGGAAAGATCGTGTTCTGCGAAAAGCCCATCGGAAACACTCTTGAAGAAGCCAAGCAAATGTTGGACGCAGTTGAAGCAGCAGGTGTTGCCAACGCGGTTTTCCACAATTACCGAAAAGTCCCTGCAGTCGGGCTTGCAAAGCATATTATCGAGTCCGGACGACTTGGCACTTTGCATCACATTCGTGCCGTTTACCTTCAGGATTGGATTGCAGATCCCCAGTTTCCTCTTGTGTGGCGACTCCAAAAGGAGGCTGCGGGAAGTGGGGCTCTCGGCGACATAGGTGCCCACATCATTGATCTTGCCCGATACCTTGTTGGCGAGTTTGACGCGGTCACGGGAATGACCCATACGTTTGTGAAGCAACGCCCAATCCCCGGAGCGATTGATGACCGACTGGGGGCAGCAGCCACTGCGGAAATGGGGGATGTCACTGTCGATGATGCCGCGGCATTTCTTGCCCGATTCAAAAGCGGAGCGATCGGGACCTTTGAGGCAACTCGCTTCGCCGTCGGTCGAAAAAACCACAACCGATTTGAGATCAACGGCTCCAAGGGATCAGTCGTCTTCAATCTAGAACGAATGAATGAGTTGGAGTTTTATGACGCCACTTCGGAGTCAGGTTTGCAAGGCTTTACGACCATCCAGACCACGGAAAGCGACCACCCGTATGCTGGTCAATACTGGCCGGTTGGTCATATCATTGGATATGAACACACGTTCGTCAACTTGGTTGCCGACGCGCTGGTGGCAATTCACCAGGGACGCCCATGCTCGCCTGACTTTCGAGACGGCTTCGAAAATCAGAGAGTCCTCGATGCAGTGGAGCGAAGTTCCGACTCTGGCACCTGGATAGGACTTTAGAGGTGAACAGGCTTCTCCCAGCACATTAGGTGGAAATAGGGCATGCGCCAATGGTCTTCCATGCCCGCCACATTTTCGGTCGGAACCAGTTCTTCATAGGACATCAATCGGAGTCCTGCCTTAAGGAAAGCCTGCATGTATGCGCTCATAGGACGGTGAAAATTCACGACCGTGATTCCGGCCCAGTGAACTTCATCGCCTCTTTCCTCCATGTAGTTATCAATTGGAAACATCAGCCTCTTTCCAACTTCGTCTTTGATCCAACCGGTGGTATTCGCCGTGGCAAACGAGTTGATGTTCGCGACGATAACTCGCCCGCCCGGTCTTGTAACCCTGGCCATCTCCAGGATCGCGGTACGAAACTCGTAAATGTCAATGAGCGAAAGGATGGACAGTGTAAGGTCAAACGTGTCGGACTTTAGAGGTAACTGGGCCGCATCTGCCCTTAGGTAGGTGCCTCCGCGCCGTCTGGCAACCTCTATAAGCCCAAGAACGGGATCGATTCCCACCGTGTCCGCTCCTTGGGCTGCCAACTCTCGGCAAAACCGGCCCTCGCCGCAACCAACGTCAAGGACTTGCAGGTCACGAACTGGTCCAAGAGCCTTTCTTATTGCTGGGTCAATCACGTAAACGCGGTTTGGATCACCGTGATCTACGAAGTCAATCCAAGCCTGCGCCGACGATTCCCACCCGTTCATGGCCTAAAATAGGACGATGACCATTTCCGAATTGATCCGAATGGAGTGCGATAGCGTGGGAGTTAAAGTCCGCAAAACCTTGGAAGGCATGGAGGAGGCTCACTATGGATTCAAGGTAACCCCTCAAGCGATGACTCCGGCAGAGACTCTTGAACACCTCGCCGAGTGCTACGTGGCATTCCAAAAGATTGCCAGTGGTGAGCAGCACGATTGGGGGTCCTACTCCGCCCCAGACAAGTCGCCTGCCGCTTTGATGGCCAACTGGGAGGCAGAACGGGCAAAGGCTGTTGCTTTCGCCTTGAGCGATGATAGCCATGCCGAACACGCGCATGACTTTATCTCGGCCCACGATCACTACCATGTCGGACAACTCGCTCTGATTCGGATGGCAGTTGATCCCAGCTGGGACCCTTACAGCATTTACCAAGCAGGCTAAGAGCGGATGGTCTCGCCGGAATCGTCGGCGCGTATCACCACACTCTTGACTAGGTTAGAGAGCGTTTACGGGCGTAGTGACAACTCCCACCGACTCGACCCAATGGAAGAGTTGGTGAGTTGCATACTTAGTCAGCACACGGCCGATTCAAACAGCATGCCCGCTTACTACGAAATGAGGCGGGCATTCCCCACCTGGGAGTCCCTTGCAAATGCATCTGTCCAGGACGTTGCCGACTCGATCAAGCGTGCTGGTCTTGCGAACCAAAAGGCGAAGAGCATTCTGGGTTCGATCCTGGAGACCCGCAAACGTACGGGCGCCTTTTCCTTATCGGCAATCCGAGACTTGCCTCTGGACGAGGCCCGCGAGTGGCTTCAGTCTTTGCCGGGCGTTGGACCAAAAACCGCGGCGATTGTCCTTTGCTTCGCCTTCGATCGCGGCATTGTGCCTGTTGACACTCACGTGTATCGGGTTGGCAAGCGGCTAGGCATAATCCCCGAGACAGCAACTGCAGACTCCGCTCACGACATTTTGCTTGACCAAGTGCCTGACGATTTGGCATTTAGGCTCCACATGTCTCTGATTCAACACGGACGTTCGGTATGTCGAGCACCAAAACCACAGTGTGAGAGGTGTCCGATCCGCGACCTATGCCCCTATCCCGGTACACAATCTATGGCAATGAATCTTGTCGTGCCCGACTCCGGGTCTGCCGCCATCGCGTCACTCCCGGCAGACACGCCTCTCGCGATAGTTGGGCGAACGGTTACTGACCAATGGGAACTGGCATGCGAGCAAACTCGCCAAGGATCCGTCCAGAACCTGTCGGCCGTGCTGTCCGAAATCGCTGAGCAAACCTACAAGCACATTCTTGGGCGACTTGGGGCTGGAGTTGATCTCATCGCGCTCGGTTCGCTTGCCTTGCGAGACGTTGCTCCTTTGGATGATCAGTTCAAGTTGATGTTCCTCGGAGATGACCGCTATCCGCAATCCGAACTCGAGCAACAGGCACAGAACTTTGCAAAGGTGATCGGTCAACTAGACTTGCCCTTTCAGACCGACTTTGTTACCCGTGGGTTGCTGGCTTGGACTTACACGGCGTTTGAGAACTTCGAGCTCGAGCGAATGTCATTGATTGAGCGCTTCGAAATCGGCCAGGCTCGACTCATCTGGGGGTCGCCCCACACCGTCGAACTCACCAGAAAGGCTGCCTACGCCGTGCCGATAACGCCAGAGCGACTTCGTGAACTAGTCAATTTGAAGAACGCCATCGAGGAGGAGCGTAATACTGCGAAGTATTACCGAAGAAACGTGCAATCCGGATACGGAGGCTTGGACGAACTGCTTTGGTTCGTTCACCTTTATGAACTTAGATATCCAACCGCACTCGCAGTAGACGTTCAGAGGAGCATGCGAGATCGAGTCCGGTCAATTGGGCGGGCACGGTTACTGAATGCCCTTGAAGTTGAGCGGCTGATTGAAGCCTATCAGCACTTGGTTAGCGTGCGGAACTGGTTACAGATTCTCGGCATTGGGGACGGTCATACGACGCCAGAGAATCCCGATAAATTGCGGGATATGGCAAGAGCGGTGGGACTGCCAGACGGCAATGCCTTCCTTAGAAGACACGAAGCAATCGTCGACAATGTTCACGGCATCTTCGCCGAAGGGCTCGAACGTCTTAAGGTAGAGGTTTAACTTGACGCTGGGCTTAGTGCTTCTTGGCTCGTTCCTTTTAGGTTCGTTACCGTTCGGATTATGGATTGCTGCCATGCGCGGTGTTGACATTCGGCGAGTGGGAAGCGGAAACATCGGTGCCACAAACGTTCATCGAGCCCTTGGAAAAACGTGGGGGATTCTGGTCTTCGTTCTTGATGTGCTCAAGGGCCTCGTTCCTGTTCTGGTCGCAAGGCAGTTACTTGGGGATCAACAACTGGCCGGACTCGCTGGGTTTGTTGCGGTGCTCGGTCACTGCCTCTCGCCGTTTCTGGGCTTTAAGGGGGGTAAGGGAATATCGACCGGGCTTGGTGCCCTGTTTGGCGCGACGCCCTTGGTTGGATTGTCAGCATTCGTCACGTTTGCCATCCTCTTGTGGCGAACTCGTTACGTCAGCCTCTCCAGCATGATTGCATCGCTGGCCCTGGTGCCCTTTGGCCTTATCTTTCGCGATCCACCACTCATGGTGGTCTTCTACTTCATCTTCTTCGCCTTTGTCGTTTATCGCCATCGATCGAACATTGAGCGACTGCGTGCGGGAACTGAGAACAAGTTCACGTGGAAGAGGCCACCTGAGCCCAAACGGGATGATGAAGATGCTGCGTGAAGTGCTCTTCACCAACCCACATTGGGTCATTTTGGGCATCCTCATTTGGATACCTGTATTTGCCATGGTGTGGATGCTCATCGGTGGAATGATCATGGGTGACGTTGAGCCGCTTACCGGCCTGTTTGGCCTGTGTGTGGCAATCGGGCTGGGTGTACTTGGCATCAAACCTCCCGATCCCTCGTTGACGCCACTGATCTTCTTTGCGGCGGTTTGCACGTGGGTGCTTCTGCCGTTCATACGTGTTGCGATGAACCGTCGTGAACTGACCAAGATGAGAATCGAAGCAGTCGAATCGGCCTATGAGTCGCTTTATCAGCGGCCCGGCAACCTTGGGGCACAGCTCAAATTGGCCAAAGCGCTTTTCGATCAGGGCATGATTGGGTCTGCCGTGCGGATTGGCGAAAAGACGCTTCACGGTGTTAGTCGTCGCGACTATGCTGATGAACTGCGAATGCTCAAGCACTGGCAGTATCGGCTTGGTCAGGCTCCCGTTCCTGATGTCCGATGTTCCCAATGCTCCGCGAACGTTCCACCAGAAGAGTGTTTCTGCCAACGATGCGGGCGACCTCATCTGCTTGATTACGCGCGAGGTTGGACAAAGAGCGTGGCATTTGTGAAGATCATGGCAGCTTGGGCAATGAGCCTTGTCGTCACTGTCGGAGTTCCGCTTCTCACCCAATCGGCGCCCCCCGTGGTAGCACTAACCACGATCCCAGTTCTTATCGGACTTGCCGGATTTATCCTCTGGCGATCCTTTGTACCGCGAGGTGCAGCCTGAGAGTCGTTGACCGTTACGTCTTCAAAGAACTCATGGTCCCGTTCCTGATTGGAACGGTGGCCGTGGTGCTGATGTTCCAAGCAAACTTCTTGATCTACATCCTCAAGACGTTCTCGCTGGGCAACATTCCGCCGCTTGCTCTTGCCCAGATCATCTTGCTCAAGACGCCAAGTTTCCTAAACCTGACCCTTCCGGTCGGCATGGCGCTTGCGGCATCGCTGGCAATGAGCCGCTTGGCGAGAGAGAGCGAAATCACCGCCAT
>CALMEF010000174.1 GCA_937862825.1 uncultured Armatimonadota bacterium | reverse complement strand
CAAACCATCATTACATTAGCACCCCATGTCTTTCCGTCACCCGCGGTATTTACCGCCGTAAAGACATAGTTGAGATCAACACCCCAGCACCCCTTGTTGCCCTCGGTAGTGCCATGTTGATCGACTGTTGTCCCTTGATGTGCAAACCCAGCCGTAGCCATTTCTGGCCGAGTTGACCCAGTTGGATAGACAGAGACGGTGCCAGAATCAGGTTGACCCTGAATGGGTTTAACGTCAACAGTCGATGCGGGCATAGTTATCGAGCTTCGGGGCCACCAGCCTCTAGAGTGCATATGTTGCAGCACATTCTCACTTTCAGGATCAGCAGCTTCCTGGCGGGGCCACGAAACTGGATCGGTCCAGTTACCTGACAGTGCATTAGTCGACGATACGAGGGCTCGAAACTGGAAGGTAGCTGAGCTCGAGACCGTCACGTCGAACTCAATAAACCCGCCTCGGAATGAACTCGCAGGTAGGGTAAACGAAAATAGAACTCTTTCTGTCGTATCCAGGTTACTGTTTGCCGGAGTAACGTTGTCACCTGTCCCGTACATCTGCGCCTTAGCAACACATAGCCCTTGGGCTATCTGAGTTGCTATCTGTTGAGTAGCATTCGAAACCGTTGCGGTGCCTGCGGCAACTTTGCCCGCAAAGACAATGAAGGAGCCAGCGGCTAGATGTGACTCGTGCCAAAAGTAGACTCTTATCCGCTTCGTGCCAGATGGTAGAGGGATTTCACACTTGTACAAAGTATAGGTATTGTAGGTGCCTCCGTTTGATTTTGCATCCTCGGCGGTGGCGTCGGACTCAAGGCCACTTAATAGTGGTAACTCGTCGCACCCTAGCTCTTGAGGAATCCGTTCAGGAGCATCTGATAAGATTAGGTATGGACCGCCGGAACTTGAAATTGCTCCGGCAGGAACATTCTGACTCGAATGCGACCCCGTAGTTCGAACGTAATCAGGTTGATTACAACTCAAAACTTACTCACCATACCTCAATGACGTACAGCCAAGAAGTTACGTTGCGCGCCGCCTACAATCAGGACTTACGCACCACTCGCGGGGACATTTTGATTAATACTGAGGCAAAATTAATGTTATTGCCAGCAATCTTTCACCGTCCGAATCGGCGTCGCTGCCCGGCCTTCGGACGGCGCACCTGCTCGAGCACCGAACGTCGCGTGGTCGGCGCCGGATCAACGAGTCGGTCCGTTGATTGAGTGGAAACCGGAATCTGCACCTTCATTAAGCGCTCGATGTCGCGGACGTCTTGGCGTTGCTCCGGCGTCGCAAGCATGATCGCTCGGCCAGTTGCTCCAGCGCGGCCCGTTCGACCGATCCGGTGCACGTAGTCCGCAGGATTTTCTGGCACGTCGTAGTTGATGACGAGTTCGATATCCTTCACGTCAATGCCGCGCGCGGCAATATCAGTGGCAACGAGAATCCGACTTGTGCCCGCCTTGAAACTCTGCAAGGCCGCGCGGCGCTGAGCCAACGTCCTATCCGAGTGGATTTCGGCAGAGGTATGCCCCTTCAAACGAATCGCCTTGGCCAACTTTCGTGCGCCGTGGCGGGTTCGGGCGAAGACGAGGACTGAGCCCTTGTTTTGGTTGAGCAAGTGTCCAAGCATTTCCGGCTTTTGATCTCCGGGGAGCACGAGCAGTTCCTGCTCGACACCTTCCGCTGCGGTACCAACTTGCCGGATTTCAATCCGCTTCGGTTCATTGAGAATCCTGCCTGCCAGAGTCGCGATTTCATTCGGCATGGTTGCCGAGAACATCAGCGTTTGGCGCTGAGCCGGGATGCGAGTGATGATGCGGTTGATTGCCGGCGCAAAGCCCATGTCGAGCATGCGATCGGCTTCATCGAGCACAAGGAACTGAACATCACGCAGGCCGTGATAACCCTGAGCAATGTGATCTTCCAATCGTCCTGGAGTGGCGACGACGACCTGAGGTCGCCCCCGCAACTGAGACAACTGCTTTTGCATGCTTGCGCCTCCAATGAGGAGGGCGGTGCGCAGGTTCAATGAACGAAGAACGGTTTCAATTTGTTCGGCCAACTCGCGAGTTGGCGCAAGGATGAGCGCAATCTTGCCTTCGCTAAGGTTAGCGGCGATGGGCAATCCGAATGCGAGCGTTTTGCCAGTTCCGGTCTGGGCAATACCGATAAGGTCGTGGCCCCGCAGGGCTTCTGGAATGGCAGCGGCTTGGATCGGCGTGGGAGTGACGAACTTGGCGCGGGTTAACTTTTCGACGAGGGTTTTGGGGAGCGAAAGAGCCGCAAAGCCATTCGCCATTTGTGTTTCAGACATAAAAAAATCCCAAGCAGAGAGCATCTGCTCGGGCGTGAGCGGGAGTATACCTGAAACGTGAAGGTGCCCAACGTTCACTTTGATGCGGGCCGATTCATAAGCCCGAACTTTGGGCTGCGCCGATTCATCGGCGCTTTGAACCTGCTTGATTTGATCACGCTGAAATGAACCGATTGCCGCAATCAAAGGCGAGAGTTCGGACACTCCATGATGGGCCGCACGAGGTAACGTAAACGCCATGCTTGCCGTCCTGGCTACCACCCTCTCCATCGTCCCGCTTCCCACAAAAGTTGACGTGCTCTCCGGCGAGTTAAGTCTCGGCGCAGCCGTGACGATCTCTAACACTGGTGCGCTCGCCAATGAACGAAAGCACCTCGGGATGGTGCTGGACAACATCGGCATCAAGACTGGCAAAGGCACACGTATCAGCCTGAAGATTGACCAGTCCCTAGCCAGGCTCGGCGACGAGGGCTATACGCTGAACGTGAACGCAGGTGGGATCAGCATTGCTGGCCCAAGTCCCAAAGGCGTCTTCTACGGCATCCAGACCCTGCGCCAACTCATTCCCATCGGCGGCACGAAGAACGTACCCTTCGTCAACATCGAAGACTCGCCCCGATTCAAGTGGCGCGGCTCGCACATGGACGTCGCCCGGCACTTCATGCCCAAAGAGTTCATCTTCAAGTACCTCGACGTCATGGCGATGCTGAAACTGAACACCTTTCACTGGCACCTCACCGACGACCAGGGATGGCGCATCGAGATCAAGAAGTATCCCAAACTCACCTCTGTCGGCGGGTTCCGAAAGGACACGATGCTGGTCTACAGTCCACCCAAGTTCACCGGTGAACCACACGGCGGCTTCTACACTCAAGAAGACGTCAAAGAAGTCATCCGTTATGCGGCAGAGCGACACATCACCGTCGTGCCCGAAATTGAAATGCCGGGACATGCTCAAGCCGCAATCGCTGCCTACCCAGAACTCGGGCACGTGGAGGGCCTTGAAGTTGGAACCACCTGGGGCGTGATCAAGAACGTGTTCAACGTCAGGGACACCACGATCCAGTTTCTGAAGGATGTGCTTGACGAAGTGATCACCCTCTTCCCGTCCGAGTTCATCCACATCGGTGGCGACGAGTGCCCGAAGGACCAATGGAAGACCGATCCATTTGCCCAAGCGAAGATGAAGAAACTTGGACTGAAAGACGAGCACGAACTGCAAAGTTGGTTCATCCGCCAAATGGACCAGCACCTTGACTCGCGGGGACGCCGCCTCATTGGATGGTCAGAAATCCTGGAGGGCGGTCTAGCCCCCGGTGCTGCCCTGATGGTCTGGCTTGGAGATGACGGAGCCTTACAAGCCGTCTCAAGCGGCCACGACGTGGTAATGGCCCAAACGTCGCACATGTACTTCGACTATTACCAAGCGGACAAGGCGAAGGAACCTCATGCCATCGGAGGCTTCCTCCCGATCGAGAAGGTCTACCAATACGAGCCGATCTTGCCGAAGATGACCGCAGAGCAAGGAAAGCACGTGATGGGCGTCCAGTACCAACTCTGGAGTGAATACATCCGAACTCCAGAGCACATGGAGTACATGGCATTCCCCCGCGCGTGTGCCTTGGCGGAAGTGGCTTGGTCAAGCAAGGAAGCAAGGAACTGGGACTCTTTCCGCTCCCGCCTGCCCGCTTTCCTAGAACATTTGAAAGCGAAAGGCGTGAACTTCAGACCGCTAGGTAATCAGGGGACATCAAAGGCCTGACATTCGGTCGAAGAGGCATGAATAACCAGCATCTGTGCGCCAGTATGACTTATGCTATGATGCGACAGTGATCTTGCATTCAAGTAGATTGGTTATCTTGAGCACACTCGTGTTGCTCGGTGCCCCATGTTCAACACATGCTCAAAAGAAGCAGAGCCATAGTTCTAAAAGCGCAGTTAAAGTTCGAGGGTACTTTAGAAAGGATGGAACCTATGTTCGTCCTCACTATCGCTCGCCTAAGGACAAGTTTTTTGGGAACAACTGGACAACTTCTGGAAACAAGAATCCGTTCACTGGCGAATGGGGGTGGCTTCTGGGGCCGGCTCAGCGGTCGCAATCAGCGATTGGATCGGCAAGTTCCTCGTCGGTCCCGCATAATAGTTTGAATCCAGCTGACCAGATATCTGAAAAAATGTCAGTTCGCGACTCGGAAGGAGGAGTGATGGTGGAGATCGCCGTCACTGATAGCTTGCCTAAAGGCTTCCTGATTACTGGCCTCAAGGTGGTTGGGAGCAACAAGGTCGTCCGGGTTGCAAAAACTCAAGACATCCGAGACTTCTTTGACGCCCGTCAAAGCGGTGAGTTTTTAGCAACCGGCACAACCCCTTCGGGAGGGAGGTTTTATACATCCGTAACCCGCGAGCAGTTTGCATCCTTGAATGATCCTCCTATTGACGGCCCACAAGCACTACCAGACTCAAACGCGTGCCCTACCTTTATATTTGGTATCAGCCGGGGAAGGGTCGGATGTCTCTGGACCAATAGGCCCGACTTCATTGCCGTTAACGACATTGTTGATGGCTTTTCCGCAGTGACGGGTGCGGGGTCCGAGCCAGCAGCAAAGTCTTACAATCCAATAGAACTTGTTAGATTTTGGGCATCCAATGAGGAGTTTGCTCTTAGGTGCACGACCGACCGTGGTGCCAGGTACTCAGTATTAGTCTCCAAGGCACAAACTAGATTCATCTCGCTGCCAGTTGAAGGGTCGCGTCCACATTGGCTTCGAAACCTCAGCCCGATAGCGACTAAATTACGCCACTCTGTCTTAGAATAGCGGTTAGGGGCGATACCCAACGATGGTTGGATATCGCCGAGATTTGGGACGCTTTGTCCCCTGTAGGAGACTATCAGACTTCGCTCTCGAGGCCTCGGCGGACCACTAGGAACTTCATACGCTCGGGCTTAAACCGCTCGCGCAACGTCTCAACCGCTTCGTGGACAAGAATCGTTCCGCCGCAGTAGAACAGGTCTACCGCTGCGTAACGATGCTCCGGCCACGTGTGGATCGTGTAGTGCGACTCTTGAATGATGACCGCACCAGAAACGCCCCAAGGCTTGAACTCGTGAAACGAGTTCGCGACAATCGTCGCTTCCGAGTTGCGGGCCGCATCCATCATCGTCGTGGCGACCGAATCTTCGGTCTCAAGTGACTTCGAGTCGCAACCAATCAGTTCGATGAGCAAGTGGGATCCAAGCGAAGGAATTTCTCCTTCTTTGAGCGGAAACCCATGCTCGTCGCGCATGAGCCACTCTTGAAACGAGTCAACATCATCGCAACGAACGAACTGCCATCCGCTGTCGCGAACGATCACCGGTGCAGGGGGGGAGACCATGAAACGACCGCGAACGCGATCCATCCATCGTCGAAGGGGCGAAACTTTGCCGTCGAGGGCAATTGCCGCGAATGCGGCGCTAACCAAAATCAGTGTTGTAATCAATCAAGCGGACCTCCAAGTTGAACCATGCGCAGACACCAGATTCGGCACTGGCGCGAGAAACCCGGCAAGAACGCGAAGACAAACCGCTTGATGAGCCGTCTTTAAGACAGAACTCAAACCTCCCGCTTCGTCTCAGTTGTTGCATTCTTGCACTACGTGTCTAGGATCTCTCCTAAGACGGATTTTCACCGTCCAAGCCGCCACACGGTAACCCGTGGACGCAATCGGGGATTGTACCAAAGCAGAACCCCACAGTCAATACTTGACGAGAAGATTTCATACTGGGTTCCACTCTTTTGTCGGTTAGCGCTCAATTAGCACCCGGCTTGTATCATTCAACACGGTCTTGGGAGAACTGGGGACCCAAGCGGGAGAGCGTAACGGTATGGGCCGGCTGGCGTCGCTCGGCCCTACCGCTTTGAAAACTCAGCGACCTGGCGACGAGCCCACTGGTCGGTCTCCAACAACGACTCCAAGTTCACCGTACCTGGGACGTGAGACTCCATCACGAACCGAACGATCTCGTCAATATCCAGGAATCCGATTTCTCCGTTCAAGAACCTTGCTACAGCAGCCTCATTGGCCGCGTTCATCACGCACGGCATGGTTCCCCCCATTCTGCTTGCCTCACGCGCTAGGGCGAGGCAACGAAAAACACCTTCGTCAACTGACTCGAACGTGAGCGAGGGTCCAGTTACGGGATCCCAATCGCGATATCGCTCCGCTGGACGTTCTGGATGAAACAACGCCACCTGAATCGGGAGCATCATGTCCGGGGCTCCCATTTGGCCAATGACGCTGCCATCTGGATATCGAACCATGCTGTGAATGATGCTCTGCGGGTGAACCACAACTCGTACTTGGTTCAGCGGAACGCCGAACAACCAGTGGGCCTCAATCACCTCCAGCCCTTTGTTCATCATCGTGGCCGAGTCAATGGTGATTTTGCCACCCATTCTCCACGTCGGATGGTTGAGCGCCATCTCAACGGTCACCTCCGCCAACTGCTCGCGAGTCCACCCACGGAACGGCCCCCCTGAAGCGGTAAGAATGAGTTCAAGATCTTGTGAGGCCCCTTGATAGCCGTTTAACGATTGGAAGATGGCCGAGTGCTCGCTGTCAATGGGAAGCATCGGAACTTCGTGCTCGCGAAGCAGTGGCATCACCAGTTCGCCCGCCGCTAC
>CALMEF010000173.1 GCA_937862825.1 uncultured Armatimonadota bacterium | reverse complement strand
GGCGAACGCGGTTTCTTCACGCTGGAACGTGGCAAGGAAGGCCCAAGCCTCCCGGGAACCATGTATCGGGCCAAGGTCGACCGACGTTTTGATCTCGCCTATGGCGTCAATCGTGATGACGTGGCGATTGTTCTCGATGGCGAATCCTTCCCCAAAATGAAGACGACGGGTGGGAACGTCATTCACTTCGGAGAACCCAAGCCGAGGTTCCTTTCCGGTTGGACATGGGGCGAAGAATCGGAGGCCGCAATCAGTGGTTCGGTCTGGTTGTACGACCAGCCAGTGGGCCGCGGGCGAGTCGTCTATTTTGCCAACGATCCCACCGAGCGAGCGATGTTTCCCGGCCTCTTTAAGTTCGTTTTGAACTCAATGTTGTTTGGCCCGAGGTAATTTCGCAACGATTGGAGGCCTGAAACCGTCGTACAAATAAGCCCGTGACTGCAAAGGTTGCGGGTATAACATCTGGGCTTGCGCCCGTGGCAAGTCTCAACACAGGAGGTCTATCAACAAATGAAAAAGATTTTTGCGATTCTTTTGGGTCTTAGCGTTCTCGGTATCGTGGCTGCTGGTTGTTCCGGCGGTGACGCTGCTGCAGGCGAAACCACTGGCGATGCCGGTGCAGCTGCTCCTAAGGAAGGCGAGTAACCCTTTCACGACGTGGGCTCCAGCCTCATCTGAGGTTGGAGCCCTTTTTGTTTGTGAGCCCGGTACAACTCCGATTTATCGCGCGGCTCGGCCAAGGTCCCGACTTCCTAAGTCCCCAACTCCCGCCCTCCGTCACCTAACTGCGGCAAACGACATGGATCCCCTTGGGCAAGGCGGAATCGAAGTGGAGGGAAATCGGCACCGTCAAGCAACCAGGAGACTCCCGGCAATAGATTCACTAGGCTCGCTCGTAAGCCCTGTTGTTGATTACGAGTTTATTGTCAACAACCGATGCGGGCAACGTCCGTAGCGAAGGCGCTGGTTCTGACCTTATGATCTGCCCAGTGTCTCCAGTTTCTTCCCTTCGAGCATCCTTCTCCATGAGGCGCATGGTTTGTCCGTCGAATAGGTAAATCCCGCTCCGGACCTCTTTCACGTTATTGGGGAAGGATGCCTCGACGTCAAAGGTACCGTCGTCTCGAAAATGAAAGGTCCTTGTAACGCCTTGCTTAGTTTGCTTCCACCTTCCTATGCAATCGACCTTTTTTTCGTCGTTCCCCTCATCCGCTCCAACGGCCATCTTAGCGCGGCAGCGGCTGAGCTCGGCTTGCAACATACTCAGCGGAATTAGGCGGTCCTTTTTGCTACTCTTGTCACTGACGTGCAACAGAATGCAGATAACAAAAAATAGGATTCCTAAGACTAGCGTGATGATAAGTCGCGGAATGAATAGAGGAGTAGCAGTCTCAAGGCCGATGAGGCTGGCGAACGCCGCGATGCTTGCCCCCAAGAATGTCATTCCAACCCCGCTTTGCCATGTAGAAACTTGGACTTCGTTCAAACCGTCAATGAGCTCACAGATACGGTTCCAATCTGTTTCATCAATGGTGTGGAACTTGATTTCCCGGGGGGTGATGTACGTCGCTTTTGCTCCGTTGTAAACGCCCTTTGTCTCCATAACTACACTGTCTCAGATGAGTCTGAGTCCTGATCGATCAATCCAGTGACCAACGCATTAATCAAGTTAGTGGTACCGCAACTCGCGCAGATTATGGCTACTAGGGGCATCACTGGTCCCCCCAGGTTCACCGTTCGATTTTGGAGTTCTGCCATGTACCACAGCTTGTCGTCGTGAGTGAACTGCTCTCCTCCGCAGACATGACACCTTTGATCGTCCCAATGACGCTCCAAATAGGGGGTTAATCGTCGGAGAAATTCCTCATTCTTCTGAGGGGTCTTTAGGTCTTCGCTCATCTAAGCTCATTTTGGAACATTTTCCGCATCATTGCCCTCAATGCGGCCAACCTAGGGCCGCGTCACGCTCACCGCGTTGCTGCCTCGTTCATTTCCAGTGTCCACAACTACGTATACCTTGAAGAACACCTTCGAGCCCGACGCCACCAGTCCAGAGTTCGTCTCGAAGGGCGTTAGGTCTCCAGCCAGATGCGTGTCCACGACCGCCTCGGCGGCGGCGTTGTACTTCGTTCCGCCATACGATGCGCGCAACTGATACGAAGCCAAATTCGGAGCAGTTGAAGCCGTGTACGTGATCACCGCCTTCGAAATGCCCGCGTTCCAAACGCCCGAAATGTTGACCGGAGCAGGCGTCGAACCCGGAGGAGGGGTGAGCGAAGGCAGAGAGTCCAACAACGGAGCCCCGGACGGAAAACGGCCTTGAACCGACAAACGGTACTGCTTGAGCCTATCATAAATCGGATTCCAAAGCGAGTCCCGAACCCGAATCGCCGACGCCACCGCCTCTTCCGTGCTCTCAATCGCGGTAAAGGCGGCGTTGAGCGTGTTCTGCTCCAAGGCAAAAGTGGCCAAGTTGTACACACCGCTCAACACGAGGGGGACCGGAGAACCGACGGGGATGGGCATCATCGCGTTGATCTGCGTCCACACGTTGTTCATGTCCGCCATCGCCTTCATCCACAGCCCGGGCGCGGCGGCAATGTTGGGAATCTTGGGAAGCATGTTCACATAGGTGCTGCCCGGAAAGGCGCCGCGCACAATCTGGTTGAACTGGCGCATACGCTCCTTGATGCTGGCGCGAAGCGTATCGCGCGTCGCAATCGCGCCCTGATTCGTGTTGATAGCGGCCTCGACCGCCGTAATCTGAGCCGCCAAAGCGGTTCGGTCGGTGCCTAACGTGGCGACCAAGTAGTTGCCGCTCAAGATGACCGGCGAACCCAAGGCCGTGTTAACCAGCGGCCAGTGAGCCGCAAACTCGTCGATCTTCGATAGATAGTTCTTCGGTGCGATTGTTGCCATTTCTCTTCCCTCGTGGGTACTTTTCCTGACGAATGAGGTCTTGCGGAAAGTTTCACCCCTAAGCGCCACTTGCTACAATTAGGGAGTCTTCTGGCACACCGCCATACGTCCGTTGTCTGGTACCCCGAGAGTTAGATGCTGTCGCCGGAAACGGGAGTATGGGACCTTGCTTTGAGGCTACGCTCTCAGACGTTTGGAATACGTCAACTCGAACCACGGCTACACTTGGTCGAACATGAAGTACACCGTCTCGAAAAGTGCCTACGCTCACTCGAAGCCTGTCTACAAAGGCTCGAAAACGCTCTAGATTTGCTTGAAAAACGACTACACGGCCTCGAATGGAGGCTACTATGACCGTAGTTGTGATTCGAGCAAGGGTAGCCCGGTTTCGAGATAGCGTAGCAAATCATCGTTACGGAGTGGAGCCTGAACTGCTCAGCACAAGCAAATGGTTACGAACCCTGAGGCCACGAACGGATGACCACCGGCCCATCGCAGTAAGTCATCGCCACACAGGCTTGATGCGCGTCTAACAGCCCGCCAAGTTTGAAGGGAGAAGGGGGCGGCGGGCTCGATTGCCCGCTATCGTACACATAACTCAGCCCGTCTTTGGGGTTGAGCAACGCATCCAACTGAGTGTGGGTCGCACGCACGGGGACAAATAGGTCCACAGTTTCGTCCGGCAGGTCGAGTTCGAGACGGCGGTAAAGCATAACGTGCCCAGGTTACCAAAAGAGGGAAGGGCGAATGGCTCTTTATTCGTCAAACATGTTCCCTTGTTCGGGCTTCTCCACAACCTTCTTTGCGCGGGTGCCGGTGTCCATGCCCCAGGTGGGGATTTCGGGGAGTTTGCCATCGAGCAGGTCTTGCGCCGAGAGCACTTGTAGCACGGGGAAACTTCGATCGGGGTGGAGCGTGCTGGTCCAGCGTCCGGCGTCGGCCATTTCGCGCTTCATCGGCCCGGTTGGCGGTACGAGCGTAACCAAGATTCCGCTCACCGCTTTCTCGCGCTCCATGGTGCCGCGCAGGTCTCGTAAGGCATTGCCCGGCGTACTGGCCCCGCCCTTCACGCTGATCACGGCGCGTTTGTATTCGCCAGCGCCGTCGGTGAAGTTGACGATGCCGTCAATGCCGCGGTCGGCCCCCTTCTTGTACTCCTTGCCCTGGGCGCCGAGCATGCGGATGGCCCACCATTCGAACTGGTACTTATCGTTCTCGGCGAGGAACTTCGCGCTTTCGTAGTCTTTGGGATCGCCGCTACTCATTGATTTTCTCCTTCGGTAGCCACTTAGGGCGCAACGTTAGGATGGGCCCAGAGTAGCCGCCACGAACCTTTGCATAGTCTCCCGGCAGACAAAGCTCTGAGTTGAGTAGTTCGTGCGCCATCTGGCGTAAGACCGCCGCCACAAGTGACGGGCCATCGTCCGCAGTCGCCCGCTCTAGCGCCTCTTCTGAAGAAGGTTCCTCAAACGCAAACACGGGGTACCCGTCGCTGCTTAGGAACATCATTCCGCCACCTCTCTTCGCGAGGTCATAGGTTAACTCGAGGTCGCTGTCAACATGTGCTCCTTCTTGGTCTGCCATGCCCACGGCAAACGACTGCCGACTTAACGAAGCCCGCGTTGTTGGTTGGACCCAAATCGCATCTCTCCACCAGTCAGCAAAAGGGATTGCGCGGTATGAACCCCTGTTTAGAAAAGCCACCCACTCGTGGACAGGTGGATCTCCACCCGAGAGCTTGCCTTGAATAATGCTCGGCATAAGGAACACATCTGACGGAGGGTCAGAGTCGAAACGAGTTAGGCACAGAGATTGCCACAAGTCCAACTGCGTCATCAGCGATTTGGAGCGACCCCTACCATCATGGAAGAGCTTTCGCATTTCGACGGCTATCCTCTTTGCCTCAGAAAGGCGTCCTTCATCATAGGCTTGGGCCGAAGAGCGGATATGTTCAATACATTCCTGAAGCTCCTTCTCGATTGAGGCGTGTGAGCGCTGGATTCTAGCCACTGCTGAACATATGCTACCAAGATGCTGGGCGGAAGCACACGCTCCGAAGTCGCTAGTACTTCGCCGAGAAGGCGTTCTCGAAGTGGGTCCGAATCGCGGTTGGCGGGTGTACGCCACCCAGGGCAATCATGCACAGGTACGCCATCATGCTGTTGCCGCGCTTGCCGGTGTCGCCGGTGAGGAAGACCTTGAGGGCTTCCATGAGGTTGCGCAAGTTTGAGGGCACGCGGTGGCTGGTCATCAACTCGTGATAAGCCTGAGCGGCGGCTTCGTCCCATTCCCACGTGTCTTTGAAGGCCCCGGCCTGGCGGCGCTGGCCTCGCCCGCGTTGGTTTTGAAGAGCACGTTGTAGTCGGCCTTGGAGTTAAACGGGGGATCGAGATAGATGAGGTCTACGGACTCATCGGGTACGTGCTCTCGCAAGACGTCGAGGTTGTCCCCGTAAAAAAGTTTGTTCCGCCACTCGGTCATGGCGGATGTTTTACCTTGGCTTGTTGATCTGTTCTCGAACCAGTTTTGCGATGGTTTGGGACATGCCTTCGGGTTGGGCCCTGAGCCAGGTTTCGACGTCAGGTGGCATGTAGATACGTACCGATCGACCACGTTCCTCAGGGTCTTTGAACGGTCGCCCTCTTCCTCGTTTCGGTTGTTCTTCACTCACTTCGCCATTACTTTGACACAGAGTAGCGGCGGCCCTTGGGCTTGCGTCGTCTTGCAAATATGCACGGGCTGAGCGTGATCTTCTCAATCCTTCTCAGCCTGCTCTTTTGCCCCAGCGTCTCCGAAGTCTACGACGCAACGGGCCTTTCTCAGTCCACCTACGACGACCTCGGCAACCTGACCCAGTCCATCCGAACCTACACCGGCCTTTCGCCGTTCACATTCGACTACACCTACCACGCCGATGGCGCAAGGGCGTCCATGAACTCGGTCGCAGGAAACTGGACGTACCTGTACGACAAGGCCTCTCGTTACACCTCGATGACCTCCCCCTTGGGGACGGTTTCGAGCGAATATGAACTGAACGGCTGGCAGAAGAAGCGCACGCTTCCCAACGGGGCACACACCTCGTTTGGCTACGATCCCGCCGGCTTGCCCAACTCGATTGTTCACAAGAAGCCGGACAACTCGCTGATCAGCGAGTGGAGTGAGTTCTCCTACGATGGCGTTTTCAACCTAGTTGACGTTTCCACCTCCGGGCACACGTTCAACACGAACTTCAATGGCTTGCTTGGCTTTGCCTACACCTCGAAAGATCAGCTCTCCACCGAATCCAGCACGAGGTTCGGCGACTATGTCGAGAGCAACGTTTGGGACGCTTCTGGCAACCCGACGACGTTCAGAAACGCCTCGGGAAGGACGTTCAACAACTCGAACCAGCGCACGAACACGGGGTTTGTCTACGACGGGAACGGGAATCCGACGACTCATGGCGGAACGACGGCGACCTATGATGCTGAGAACCGGATGCTCACCTACGGTTCGGCGACGTACACGTACCGGGCGGATGGGTTAAGAGCGTCTGACGGGACGGGTTCTTCGAAGAAGTACTACCTCTATGACGGTGGGAATGC
>CALMEF010000172.1 GCA_937862825.1 uncultured Armatimonadota bacterium | reverse complement strand
CCTGTGAGCGATAGCGACCTGGGATGAGGGTTTTTCGTTGACATATCGCCCTCACCACTTCGCACGCTCCGCGGCGAAGGTCCTCTCCCGGTGGAGAGGATGTGACAGCCCACTCTGGTATACTCTGCCGCAGTCGTAGCCCCTACCGCTACCTCCGCCTTTGGATGGGAACCGGTGCGCGACAAACCAACAAACGAGGTAACACATGGCAAGAGTTAAACGTGGCCTAATGCGCCACAAGCGACATAAGAAGATCGTCGATCGCGCTACCGGCTATTGGGGACGTAAGAAGAACGTCTTTAAGAGAGCCCACGAGCAGGTGATGAAGTCGGGACAGTATGCGTTCCGTGACCGCCGAGCCAAGAAGCGAGATTTCCGACGACTGTGGATCGCACGAATCACCGCCGCATGCCGCGAGAATGGCATCCGATACAGCGAACTCATCCACGGCCTGAACAGCAAGGGCATTCAAGTTAACCGAAAGATGCTCAGCGAACTCGCGATCCATGACATGGGCGCGTTCAAGGCGATCGTCGCTCAAGCAACCGCGAAGTAAGGAGTTCCCCCTCTCTGACTCTGGTCGGAGAGGGGGGAAGGGGGAGAGGCCATGCGTTATGGCGCGCGAGACCATAGTGGAAGTAGTCTGGGAAAGTCCCGGCACCAACGGACCAACATGTCTGCGTCGGAGCAAGTGCTCTGGGAACTCCTCCGGAGAGACCGAACAGGCTTTCGATTTCGTCGCCAAGTACGGGTAGGTCCGTACCTTCTAGATTTCTATTGCGGAGAGGCATCGCTCTGTGTGGAGGTTGATGGCGAACAGCATTCCTTACGGAAAGACGCCGACCAAAGACGTGACGAGTATCTGGCCAAAGCGGCAATCTTGACGTATAGAGTTCCTTCGCTAGATCTTTTTGAGGCCGATACCACTGGGCAGTATCGGCATATTGAGCAAATTGTTAGGTTGTGTGAGGAGCGAAGCGGACGTCAGGGCAAGGCTTTGTCCTAGAAAACCCACCTCCACCCCCAACCCCTCCTCTCTGACTCTGGTCGGAGAGGGGTTTTGCTTTTCAAGCCGCCGAAATCAATGGTTGCCCGCCATACTGCATGGGCAACAGGTAAGCAGCCAAGGCCACGGCAATCACCGTATCGTCATGATCACCGATGCCCTTCAGGCGATACGTGCTACCCTCAGTGACGCATTCAAAGCGGCTCAACTCGCGCATCAACTCAACGTGCGGCAGCATGGCCAACCGTCCGCAGTCAATCAACCAAGCCAGTCGGGTGATGACGTCGTCCTTGAACTGCTGAGTGAACGTGACCCCTTTAACCGCAGCATCTGGACACGCCGCCATAAGGGTCTCATAGATCGGATCGCCTATCCCCGTTGAGTCGCACAAGACGCGTGGGGAGTTGAATCGCGAAAGCACCTCGGCGATCCGCTCAACCTGATGCGAGTAACGCAGCCCACGAAAACGGTGCAGTTCGCGCAACTCACAAGACAAACTCGTGCCCGACAGGACGGCAACGACCGTGTAGTCCTTGTAGCGGCCAAAATCAACACCCACCACGACTGGCTCCTCAAACGTTTCTTTCATGTGTGTTACCAAGCAGGCTTCGATTGCCTCGGTTTTGAAAATCCGACCCTCGGAGTCGGCGAACTCCGCCTCGTACTCAATGCGGAACACGCGTTCTGGGATGAGTTCGCGCTGAATGTTCAAGAACCGTTTGCTGACAAGCGGGGATTCGGCGGATGGACCGCGCCGACTCCAGAACCCGTGCTTTCCTTCCTGACCAAACTGGAAGAACCGCCAGAAGTGGTTCATGCCGTGCGGCGTGCTGATCATGGTCAGGTACCCGTCGGTCGTGGCCAACATCGGCATCGCCACCTCAGTGATGAGCGACTCAGGGACGTAGGCCGCCTCGTCAATGATGATGTGCGTGGCCTCGTTACCGCGGAGAATGCGGCGAATGTGTCCCGAGCGTGCTCGAACCGTGTGCTTCCCATATTGAAGGTGCGGGTAGGGACGCCGACGCACTTTGCACAGTTTGCCCTTGCCCGCGTCTTCGAGAAGCGCGAGTAGCCGGTCGAAGAGGATGTTGGCCTGATCTTGGGTCGGACCGATGATCACATGATTGGTCGGACTTCGGTCAAACAACCGCAGGAAAATACTGGCCGCACAAGCATCGGTCTTGCCCCACCGCCGGCCGCATGCCAAGACCTTGAACTTCGCTGGGTTGTCCAGGAACTCACGTTGTCCCGGATGGGGTTGCCAGACCTTGGCAAGGATCTCACTCGCTCCCATCGAGCACACCCGTCACAAAGGCGGTCGGAGCCATGGACTCAAACACGAATCTGGGAATCAGTCCCGGTCCGAAGTTCACTTCCACCAAGGGTCGAATCACTTGCTCGGTCATAACCAAATCGGCAATCTCTCGACGAACCGATTCGAGTTGGATCAAGAGGACCTGAAGGTGAACTTTGCCCAGCGCCAGCGAACCCACACGCCGACCCTCGTCGGTCGTGAGCGTCTGACCGAGGATTGCTCGGGCGATTTCGCGGTTGTGGAACTCGATCGCGTCAAGGAACCCGGTGCTTGCCTCTTTATCACCGCCAATGGTCTCGACGGCAATATCATTCGGAAACGTTACGGCACTGCGGGAGGCGAGGGTTTTCAACGCCTCAAGTAGCGCCGACTGTTCTGATGACGGGACTCCACGTTGGGAGCGCCCGACGAGCGTTGGCATGGCGAACCGCTCCAAGTGCTGTTTCCAGGCCGAAATCAACTGGCTCTTCATCACCCAGTGTCGCCAGGCGGCATCAAGGTCGCTACGTCCCTTGGTGCGTCCATATCTTGCCCGGTTCTGAAACACGACGAACTTATCCCTCGGAAGCCGGATCGCAGGTTCTCCGGGAACTTGTAAAGTGAGTCCCGTCAGGGTGCCGAAGGCGTCCACTTCGACGCCGAACATGGACGGATCCTTTGGGCGGATTGCCTCAAGGATCAACCATTCGCCTGCTTGCTTCCACACCAGTTCTTGTACCGACCATCCCTTTGCGAAGGCGTCCATGGCGTGGTAGGCGACCGACCAAGGTGA
>CALMEF010000171.1 GCA_937862825.1 uncultured Armatimonadota bacterium | reverse complement strand
GTATCTTGGCAACCTTCTGGCACACCCAGTCCCGGCCCGCATAGGCATAGAGCCCCGCCAACCGCATTTGCTCGATGTACTCAGATCCCAGGTTCGAGTCTTGATGCAAGAGGACTGGCGGCGAGTGCATGCCAGTGCCTCCTCCGCCAGCCTCGATAAAGTGCGAGGCGATGCCGTGACCCAACCCACGGGACCCGAAATGAACGCCAATCCAGACTCGCTCCAATTCGTCAACAAACAGGTCCACGTAGTGGTTGCCGCTACCCACAGTTCCGAGTTGTGCCCGTGCCTTGTCCTTCAGTTGAATCGCGGGATACAACTTCCACGCGAGATCATCAAAGAGATCGTGGTCAACTTCTTCTTGGTTCTTCCGCCCAATGCCAAAACTGATCTTCGACGCGATGTCGTCCATGATCACATGAATCTTCCGCTTCAACTCGGTCGCTGGCATATCCGTGAGGATGGCTTTGTTTCCACAGGCAATGTCGTATCCGACACCGCTCGGGCTGACGTGCACCCGATACGCGGCAACTCCGCCGATTGGCATGCTGTAGCCAACGTGATGGTCAGCCATGAGCGCAACTTTCTCTGCGCCATGGTCGGAAACCATCTTGATTTGAGCGACTGCGTCCTCAAACGCGGGATCGCCCCAAACGGGAATCCCATTGATGTTGTGCGTAGCCATAACTTAACTCCAAGAAACAAAAAAAGCCTGCGGGCAAACCCACAGGCTCACAGCCAAATCAGCACCTGACCATGAACCTTTAGGCCGGAAAACCTCCGTAGACTAGTTTCATTGAGCGATGAGTATGGCACATAGAATCAACCCTTAAACAGGGACTTCAGGATGAAGAACATGTTTGCTGGACGCTCAGCGAGTCTACGCGAGAAGTACGGATACCAACTATCGCCGAATGGAACGTACACCCGCACGGGGTAGCCCTCAGCAGCCAAGGAGTCTTGCAGGTCGCGGCGGATACCGAAAAGCATCTGCCACTCAAACCTCTCCTTTGAGATGTTTTTCTCCGTGGCAAATGCCTTGAGTGCCTCAATGATCGCCTCGTCATGAGTAGCCAGTGCCGGGTAGTTGCCGTGCTCCATCAGCCGCTTGCCCAGTTCAACGTACGCCGCATCAACCTTTGCTTTTTCGGGGAATGCAACCGATTCGGGCTCAAGATATGCGCCTTTGACCAACCGAGTTCGGATTCGCTTTTCGATCATCAGATCAACGTCGGCGGGGGTTCGATAAAGGTAGGTCTGAAGAACGGTGCCCGTGACGGGGAAGTCCTGAAAGCAACGAAGGATCATCTCGATCGTCCGTTGCGTGTACTCGGAGGCTTCCATGTCGACCCGGACGAATAGATCAAGTTCCCGCGCAACCTCCAGCACCTCTCGAAACTGTCCCTCGGCAAACTCCTCAGAAATGTCCAATCCGCACTGGGTGAGTTTGATAGAGATATTGGTTCGACTTCGACAAGAGCTGGCAGCGATGGCCCGTAGCATGTCAATGTAAGCACACTTGGCGTTGACCGCTTCTTCTTGGCTGGCAACGCTTTCTCCGAGAAGGTCGAGGGTGACGTTAAGCCCCTTCGCGCTAAGTTCCTCGGCAACTATCAGGGCTTCTTGCAACGTGTCGCCAGCGATGAATCGGCGAACAAGTCCCTTAAAGAGGAATGTGCGGCGGACGAACCACTCCGTGATGGGCCAGGCAGAGACCTTCAATATGAGTGTTCGACCAAGCATTCTCGGGCGAGAGTCTACTTCAACAACAAAGGGCCTTGGGATTCCTACCAGGTTTTCGCGAACGTGTCCAAAACTGGCATGGAAAGTGCTTTGATAAAGTGGTGACTTGGGTTATCATAAGGTACCCGTAGTGGCCTACGGCCTGAATCACTTGTTTGAAGGAGATGATATGAAGAAAACATTACTCTTGGGAGCCCTGTTTGCAGTGGTTGGTGCTGCCCAGGCTCAGAACCCATTTACTCTGGTTGATGGTAACTCGATTGTTCGTGGCGATGCCGATAGCGGGTTGCTGGTCGATTGGGAAACCGACGGAACCGACCACCTCTTTAACCAGGACTACTATTTCCGAGTTGGAAATACCGCAGAAAAGGCAGTTTGGGATGGCGTTAGTGGCATGGTTACCACGATTGCTCCAAACATCGTAAACGTTGCCTATGCTCACACCGGCTTCATGATCGACATCACGTACACCCTGATCGGTGGTACGCCAGGTAGCGGCACGTCCGATATCGGTGAGATTGTTCGAATCCGAAACCGAAGCAATGGTGCGCTTGATTTCCACCTCTTCGAGTACGATGACTTCGACATCGGTGGAACGGCTGGTGGCGACTTTGCTAGCCTTGTGAACTCTTCGACGATTGAGCAACACGAGAATCCGTACTACGCCATGGTGGGTAGCACGCCTCCTTTCGATCACTTCGAGATTTCTGCATGGCCCTCGTTGCTCTCGAAGCTGACTGATGGCGTTGCTGACAACCTCAGCGACGGCGCTGTCTCCGCTGGCCCTGCCGACCTCGCCTTTGGTATGCAGTGGGATCGAACGATCGCTGCTGGTGGTACCTTCGTGATGTCCAAGAACAAGCGAGTTGAGACCGTTCCTGAGCCCGGCACGATTGCCGCTCTTGGTCTTGGCGCCCTCGTTCTTATCCGACGCCGACGAAGCAAGTAACTTCCTATTGAGGGAAAGGCCAGGGGCCTCGGACCGATTCGGTCCGGGGCTCTTCGGTTTGTGTAGGATAATGAATCATGCTTCTTTCCGTGGCCGCATTGACCCTTTTGCCGGTTAACAAGTTTGTCTCCTTCGGAAACTTGAACGGACTACGGCTTGAAGGCAATGCTGTAGAGGCGAAGTTTCAATCAGATTGGATTGATCCGGGATTCATGTGGGACGAACTCGTCCCCAGTTGGAATGTCAGTCTCGACTCCGGAGTGACGTTTGAGTTGGAATGCCAACTTCTCACAAATGAGAGGATTTCAAAGTCATACCACCTTGGCAAATGGGCAATCGACGATTCCAAACAAAGTGTAAAGGATCAAAGGGACGAACTTGCCGATGTGCTAACCGACACGCTCGCCATCAAAGATCCTGGCGCAGCAGTGAGGTTTACGGCGACGTTAAGGAGGATGACCCCAGAGAAGGCTGGAAGTGTGAAGTTCCTAGCCCTTGCGTTTACTGACTCAAAGGCCGTGCCGAAGGAAAGGGACAGTCTGAAATCGGCGTGGGGAAAGGTGCTTGACGTCCCGCAGCGTGCGCAAGGCTCCTATCCCAATGGAAGCGTCATCTGCTCGCCAACCTGCGTGTCCATGATCATGGGATACTGGTCACAGAGACTTGGTCGAGAGGAACTGGATCCCGACGTTCCAGAAGTTTGTTCAGCAATCTACGACAAGAACTGGCCCGGCACGGGGAACTGGCCATTCAATACGGCGTATGCTGGAGGCTACGAAGGGATGCGAGGCTATGTGTCTCGATTTTCTGACGTTCGACAACTTGAGGCTTGGATTGAGGCTGGTGTCCCAATTGCCACGTCCGTTGCGTACGACATTCTTCGCTATGGCGAGCGTCGCCGGGGTAACGATGGGCACCTGATCGTTTTGGTCGGCTTCGATGAAAAGGGCGACCCCATGTTCAATGACCCTGCGAGCAGTTCCCAGATTCGGAAGACGTACCCTAGAGACATGTTTATCAAGGCATGGTCCGAATCAAACCGAACGGTTTATGTCATTCATCCCGAGTCAGTAAAATCTCCCAAGGACGAACTTGGTGAATGGGTGAATCCTTAACGCCTTCAAGACAGTATTGTAAGGCGGTATGCGCAAAGCGCCAATAATCGTTGCCGTCATCATCATTGCCCTGTGTGGCTTTGGAGGTTTTGCCTTCAAGGCGATGCAAGATGCCAAAAATCAGGCGAAACCGGACCCCGGTGCGGTGGTGGATCGCGGGGACTTAGAGGTTAAGGTCGTCGACTCAGGAACGCTTGACGCGATCAAGGTAGTCGAACTGAAGAGTCGAGCATCTGGGCGCTTGCAGCAACTGCTTAAAGATGAGGGTGATAGAGTTAAGCAGGGCGATCTAATCGCAATTATCGATCCGCAGGAAACTGAGTTCAAGGTTGAACAGGATTCTGCGCAACTGCGAGGTGCCCAAAGTGGCGTCGCACGCCAGACGATCGAGATCGGGCAGCGCCGCGTTACCGTGGCTGCCGCACTCAGGCAGGCTCAATCGCGTTTGGCCCAACTCGAAATGGAACTGAAGGTTCAACCAACGTTGACGAACTCCGCCATCACTCAGGCGAGGGCCTCACTCGAATCGGCACAACAGGAACGCCGCCGCCTAATCGAGAGTGCCCATCCGAACATGCGCGTCAGTGCTGAGGCCGCTGTCGTCGAGGCGCAGGCCAACTATGAGAACTCCAAAGCGGACGAAGCCCGGCAAAAGGAACTTCTTGCAAAGGGTTATGTGGCCCAGCGTGTGGTTGAAAATGCTCAACTTTCGGTTCGCTTGGCCGAGACTCGACTCAATACTGCAAAACAGAACTTGGCCCGCCTTGACGCTCAACTTCAAGTTGAGCGCACAAAGGCAGACGACGATGTTCGACGCGCTCAAGCGGAGTTGGATCGGGCAACCGCAAACCGCATCCAAGATAGCGTCAAGCGCAAAGAGTATGAGAATGCTCAGGCTGAGGTCGATCGATCAAGGGCAGCGCTCCGAGATGTTGACGCAATGATCCAAGCCAGAGCGCAGAGTCAGGCTGGTGTTGCGCAATTACAGAGTGTATTGAGCGACAGCCGGAGGCAACTTGGCGAAACAAGAATCGTGTCGCCGATCACGGGAATCATCACCAAGAAGTTGATCCAAGAAGGTGAATTGGTTGCGGCTTTGAGCGGATTCAGTGCTGGAACGTCAATCGTTCGAATTGAGGACCGCACCGCCATGCTGGTCAAACTCAACATCAATGAAATTGATGTCGCCAAACTCGCAACCGGACTCGATGCTGAGATCACCGTCGATGCCTTTCCGAGCGATAAGTTCACGGGAACTGTGCGAAAGATCGCTCCCGCCAGCAACAACCTAACCACGCAGGTTCCGTCGGCAGACACAGTTGTCAAATACCAAGTTGAGATTGCGTTAACCAACCCTTCTGACAAGCTCCGATCTGGAATGTCGGCAAAGTGTTCGCTAGTCGTTGCAAAGCGTGAGAAGGTTCTGAGGCTGCCTGTTGCCTACGTTGGCAAGGATGAGAAAGGAAACTTTGTGAACCTGGCACCAGCCAAAAAGGACGCGGCACCTGTCCGTAAGGACATTCAAGTAGGCCTAACCACAGGCACGTATGCTGAAATTCTGAGCGGAGTCAAAGAAGGCGACAAGATCGTAAAGCCCAAGTACAGCGGCCCTGAGCGTGAAGGCATGATGCGCGTCGGCGGACCAAGAGACTAAATGAACATTGGCCAATCATTCCTGATCGCGCTCGACATGTTACGCATGCACAAGTTGCGTGCGTTCTTGACGATGCTCGGGGTGATCATTGGAGTCATGAGCGTAACCATCATCGTGATGGTCTCGAACGGCTTCAAGTACTTCATGACGAACGAGTTTCAGAAACTCGGAAGCGACACGATTTTTGTGATGTATGACCCGGGTAGTCGCGAGAAAGGGACTACGGTTGGCGGTATCAAGGGGTTGGTTAACGAAGATGTTGAGTATCTGCTCAATCGGGTTCCGGAACTGGAACTGGCAGCCCCGGTCATGCAGATTCCGACACAGAAAGCCCTTTTCGAGGATAAGGAACTACCCGATCCTCGGATATTTGCAAGCGACGAGAACTTCGTATTACTCAACCGAATGGGGCTTGCCGACGGCCGTTACATCAGCCGAGCGGACATTACCGAACGCGCTAACGTTTGCATGATTGGCGAAGAGGTACGCGATCGCTTGTTCGATGGCAAATCTCCGCTTGGCAAACTCATCACCTTTGGTGGCGTCACGTTGGAGGTCGTCGGGGTACTTCAAAAGATCGAGATGATGGGGCAATCCACGGGCAAAGACGTGCTGGTTCCTATCTCAACCGCGCAGGACAAGTGGATCGGAGGCGACACGCTCATGATGATCACGATGCGAGCCAAACCAGGAACCACCGTTGAAAAGGGAATGGACCTTGTTTGGCAAGCGATGATGGCCAAGAGTGGCAACAAGAAGATCTATCGCGTCGAATCAAGAGAGTCGATCATGAAGGTCTTTGGCTCGATCTTTGGGGTCGCCGGTGCCGTGTTGGCAGCGATCGCTGCTCTTTCGCTCTTAGTGGGTGGAATTGGGATCATGAACATCATGCTCGTTTCGGTGACGGAACGAACAAAAGAAATTGGGTTGCGTAAAGCGGTCGGGGCTCGCGGAAGCGCAGTGCTCTCACAGTTCTTGGTTGAGTCTGCGATGCTAAGTTTGGTTGGCGGCCTTATCGGCATGGCCCTAGCCTGGGGCCTCGGCGCGCTGGTGACGTTCGCAACGGCCTACGCCAAGTGGCCCTCGGCCCAAGGACTACCGACACCGTTTCCGATTGCCGCAGGAATTGCATCAGCAGTGTTCTCGGCCCTTGTCGGCATCGTTTTCGGGCTCTATCCCGCAGTGAGCGCGGCTCGGCTTGATCCAATCGTGGCGCTTAGAAGGGAGTAGCGGCACGGCCATCTCAAGCATAATCAACCTGATGCGCTGGATTGCCTTGTTCGTCACCTTGCAAGGTGTTGCCCTTGCCCAGTTAAACCCACGAGTGGCGAACCCGCCGCTTGCAGAGCAACGTCCGCATGAGGTTGTGATTCATGGCGAGACCATATCGGATCCATTTGCGTGGATGAAGGTCAAGAGTGACCCAAAAACGATTCAGTACCTGAAGGACGAAAACACTTACACGAAGGCGGTGATGAAGCCGACAGAGGCCTTTCAGGCCAGCCTTTACAAAGAACTATTGGGGCGAATCAAAGAGGACGATACTGAGTTGCCCGTGTTTGATCGCGGCTATTGGGTTTACAGCAAAACGGTAAAAGGGAAGAGTTATCCCATTCAAGTTCGTCGAAAGGGCTCACTGCGATCAAAGGAAGAGATCCTCTTGGATTTGAATGAGTTAGGCAAAGGAAAGCCCTTCATCGCTGCCGGGGCGAGCGATATATCGCCGAATGGCCGAATGTTTGCCTACACGATCGACACAACCGGATTTCGTGAGTATCAACTGTTCATTAAGGACCTGAAGACCAAGAAGGTGCGTCCTGAAAGGTTAGGCAAAGCCCTCCAAGTTCAGTGGGGAGGTGACTCCCAAACGCTGTACTTCGTCACCGAGGATGCTGCAAAGCGTTGGAACAAAGTCTGGCGATACCGCCTTGGCGGAAAGCCAGAAATGATCTATGAGGAAAAGGATCGGCTCTACTGGTTCTCGATTGGGACTTCTAGGGATCACAAGTATCTGTTCCTGCAATCTAGTTCAATGGAAACCTCCGAGGTCCGAGTTCTTGACCTCGCGGTTTCAACCAGTAAGCCTCGATTGATGATCGCAAGGAGTGGCAAACATAAGTATTCCGTCGATCATCGGGAGGGACGCTTTTACATTCGGACGAACGATAATGGCCGTAACTTCCGACTGGTTTCGACTCCCGTAAATGCCCTTGCAAAGTCGAACTGGAAAGAAGTCGTCCCGCACCGAACGACCGTCATGCTTGAAGCGATAGACCTTTTCAAGGGCCACCTCTTTCTGAGCGAGCGCGCTGGAGGGTTTCAACGGCTTCGCTACTGCGACCTTAAGACTGGAAAATGGGCGGAGATTCCGACTCCGGAAAAAGCCCGAATGATTAGCGTGGGCGCAAATCCAGACTATGCCACGTCCAAGTTCCGTTACGAGTACGGCAGCCTAAAGACCCCAACCTCCACCTACGAGTTCGACCCGAAACGTAACAGTTCGAAATTACTGAAACAACAACCGGTGCTCGGAGGCTATCGAGCCTCTGACTACGAGTCACAAGTTCTGTGGGCCACAGCAAGAGATGGAGTCAAAGTTCCGATCAGTTTGGTGTATCGAAAGGGGCTCAAACATAGCAAGAACACACCGCTACTACTTGAGGGCTATGGAAGTTATGGAGCGGCCATGGATCCTTACTTCAGCCAGTCACGGGTGTCACTGTTAAATCGGGGCGTAGTCTTCGCAGTCCCGCACATTCGTGGCGGTGGAGAGTTTGGAACGCCTTGGCACGACAATGGCAAGATGGCGAAAAAGATGAACCCCTTCACAGACTTCATCGACTGCGCTGATTATCTGGTCAAGTCCGGGTGGACGAGCCATGAGCGCCTAGCGATCCGAGGTGGATCCGCTGGAGGATTGCTGATCGGTGCCGTTCTAAACCTCCGACCTGACTTGGCGTTCCAGGCAATTGCCGATGTTCCCTTCGTCGATGTCATCAACACGATGCTTGACGACACGCTACCGCTGACAACTGGCGAGTATTTGGAGTGGGGCAACCCCAACGTGGAGGAAGAATACAAGTGGATAAGGGCATATTCGCCCTATGACAACATCACCGCGCAAGCCTATCCAAACCTGTTGGTCAATACATCGCTTAACGACTCGCAGGTCTTGTACCACGAGCCAGCAAAGTGGGTCGCTAAACTTCGCGTTACGAAGACGGATGAAAACGTCCTCTTACTGAAGACCAACATGGATGCCGGTCATGGAGGAGCCTCGGGGCGATACGATGCCTTGAAGGAAACCTCATTCGACTTTGCGTTCCTTCTCTGGAACTGGGGAATCCGAAAGTAGCGCAGATCGTATAGTCAAATACATGTCCGACGGTCGCCGAATCTTTGGAGTTGAAACCGAGTTCGGCACCTTGGTGGCCGATCCATCCCTCGGTTCGCCTGAATCCGCAGTTGAGATGATCAAAGACTATTTGTTCTTTGATTTGAGGCTGGGCGCGATTGATCTTCATGCGAGGGACGATGTCTTTGAGCCCGCTGCAAGTGGCGGGGTTCTGCTGAATGGAGCCCGCCTCTACATTGATGCCGTGGGCAGCCACCTTGAGTATGCAACTGCCGAATGCACGCAACTCAAGGATCTTGTCGCAAACGATCGTGCCGGTCAACGCCAAATCGTGCGTGCCATCAAGGAGCTTGAGTTGGAAGATATGGTCAGCGTCTACAACAACAGCGTTGATCATTTCGGCGGGCATACCTTCGGTTGCCATGAAAACTACTTGGTCCGGGATGATGGCGATCTACTCGGCTCTAGGTTGCAACTTCTCTATCCGTTCTTGGTCACGCGCCAGATTTTCGCGGGTGTAGGCAGGGTTGGCGGGCACATCTTGTATGTGGACGAACGAGGGCCGAACTATGAAGACGTTCGCCAAAATCCCATCGACTACATATGGGTCAGCCATATCTATCATGTCGCAGCGGACGATGGAGTGAAGTTCCAACTAAGCCAGCGCGCAGACCACATCCTCAAAACAGTGGCGTCCCGAGTCCGGTTCAACCGAGCATTGATCAATCCAAAGTGGGAGACCATGTATTCGCATAGCGGCATGACGCGGCTACACATGCTTTTCGGAGAGGCCAACCAGAATGAGTTTGCCTATGCGCTAAAGGTAGGTACGACTGCATTGGTGTTGCGACTCCTGGAGGACGATGTGATACCGCCCACCCTTTGTCTGGCAAACCCTTTACAGGCGTTGCGCGACGTGAGTCGTGATCCCGAGTTCAAGTGGACGGTGCAACTGGCAGGTGGGGAAACGATTGGCGCCGCGGACCTTCAACGGCAGTACTTGAAGATCGCCCAGCGTTACCGTGCTTCCGACGAACAGACCGATTGGGTTCTCAATGAATGGGAAACCATTCTTGATGATTTGGAGCGAGATCCACTGAACTGCGCAGATCGAGTCGATTGGGTGGCAAAGTTCGACGTTGTCAAACAGTTCATGGAGTCAGAGGGACTTGAGTGGGACGACGACGCGTTGCACTCCGTTGACCTGGAATACCACAACATCGACCCCTCACAATCGCTCTTCCACGCTCTCCAAGAAATGGGCAAGACCCGCCGGGTGGTTGATGACCTCGACATTGTTACCGCAATGACTGACCCGCCACGAGATACCCGCGCGTTTGGGCGTTCAAAACTCGTGGATCTTGTCCTCAAGCGAAAGTCCCGGTCACCTTATGCGTTTGACTGGAATGGCGTTGCAGTGGATCGAAATCGTTTTGTCTCGCTGGATGACCCGTTCGACCCGTATGAACAGGTGCTAGACCAGTGGGGTAACGAGGTCTAACCCTTCTTTCCTCGTGGAAGGCCAAGCGACAGATTCCTGATCTGAACGTACTTCGCCACCGAAGGAACGCCATTACTGTTGATCAGGAACAGCATGTAATAGCCCGGAGGAGTTACGTTGAAACTTGATGGCCCGACAACGCCGATCTGATTTCCTCCTGCCACGAAGAAATTCAACGGGACCCGGCGCTGGTTCATGTCGAATGCATGTGTCGTCGAGTTGAGCCCCATCAGGACGACTTTTGACACGGTGGCGACATTTGGCGTCTCAACGTAGAATAGGGAACCTGGAGCAACTCGCTCTGGGGCCGAGGTGATGACGGGTCTTTCACCTTTGAAGAGATAGGGCGGGGAGAAGACCTGAGCCGTAGGCGAGATGTTGCCCCCAGCCGTAAGGACCCGACCATCCGCAAGCAGGACCGCCGTTGAATGATAGAGTCGAGAATGAGTCATTGTGGCCATCGGAGTCCATGTCTCGCTGACCGGATTCCACATCTCCGCGAGTTTCTGTGTTACTCCGGTGGAATCATTGTCGAACACGTAAGAACCGCCCACAGCCAAAACGTTTCCGTCGGGAAGAAGAACTAGATTGTGGTCTTGGCGCTTTTGCGCCATTGCCGGGGTCTCACGCCAAGCAGGATTCGCAACATTCATGTTGATCACTGCGGTCCTCTCGGTTGAGTTGCCGTCTGCACGCGTTGGGTCTTGACCCCCAGACTTCATGATACGTCCGGGCTCGTACATCACCGCCGCCCCGCCACGGATGGGCTGTGGGGCTGCATTCATCTTGGTCCAGCGGTTGGTGGCCAAATCCAAAGTCCAGTTTTGGTCGGTTTCGGGCCACGACGAGCGGATATATCGTCCGGCGAAGAACACCTTTCCGTTGGGTAGCACAAAGATGAACGGATACCAATGTGATCTGAAGGTGTCCGGCAAAACAGTCCAAGTGTTGTTTGCTGGGTTATATATTTCGGGGTAGTTTGCCCAGACAAACTGATACAAAAGGTCGTAGTTGTCCGGATTGTAGGATTGCGTTCCTGAGGTCACGAGAACCCGATTATCTGGCAATGTCGTGCACGTGGGATACCACCGGGGGTAGTTCATTGGCGCAAGCGCTGTCCACTGATCCAATCCTTCGGCGAAGGGGTTCATTCGCATGGCGTATCGCTGTCCCCAATAGTCCATGATGTGGCCACCGGTAAAGAAAACGCTACCGTCTGAGAGCAGGGTCATTCCACTGCAGAAGATGTCGTGATCGGTGTTGGCGACCAGCGGATTCGTATGTTCAAACTGTCCGGTTAACGGATCGTACAGTTGTGCTTGGGGGGCTTGGGCCTTGTAGCCAAACAACATGGTCTTGCCTGTTGGCAAATGAACCGCATGAATAGAAAAGAGGAGGTTGCGCCAAGTTCCGTCGCTTGACTTGAGTACCGGACCCCATTGACCCTGCACCTCTGGCTGAGCGGGTGCCGAGCCAATCGTAAGGGCCCCCATAAGGGCCAGAGAAACTCCCTTCAGTCGAATCACTACCTTCATGATACAACGTGTATTTGAACTTAGCCAACGTCATTTTCAGAACTTCGACAAATTGTGGAAAACCTTGACACGAAACGTCCTATACTGTTCGTTAAGATGGGTTGGAAGTCACCAGTACTAATACTGACACTGTGGTCGAGCGTCTCCTATGCAGGTCCATTTGGAGAATCGAATCTGGTGCTGGTCCAAGTTGGAGACGGTACTGCCATTTCTAGGGTAGCCGCTCCAGCGTTTCTCAAGGAAGTGACCAAAACGGGACTCGACGTTCAAACGATTGCTCTTCCTACAGCGGTTTCAGGTCAGAATCGTCGACTGACCCTTGACGGCGTGGGGACTTCAGAGGGCTTCTTACGGCGATCTACCAACTTGGAAAATCTCACGCTGTGCGGTTACGATGCTGCCCTAGGGACGCAAGCGGTTGCGTTCACTCCATCGCAAGACGTAAATCGGGTCGTCGCCGTCATCACCTCATCGGGAGCCGTCGAGACTACAACAGCACTGGCTGATGCGTACAGCGGCGGCGCAATTCGTGCCGCAATGCTCCACGGTAGCGGTCTCTGGATTAGTGGATCGTCAGGAAGTTCTGAGCCACTGACCGGGGGCCTTCGTTATGCGATGAGGAATGGGGGCACCACTGTGCAACTGGTTGCTTCGCCCACAACTGTTCGAGTGCCAGTCATTTTCGGTGGTCAACTGTTTATGAGTGCTTCAGACGCTGCTTTCCAAGGTGTTGCCAGCGTGGGCTCAGGACTTCCAACCTCTGGACAATTCAATCCAGTCGGCCTTCAGGGCCTTGTTGGATCACATACGGTGCCAGCGGATTTTACGTTCGCTGATGCCCAAACCCTCTACGTTGCCGATGATCGGAATCTGACTTCCGGCGGAGGCATTCAGAAGTGGACCTTCAATGGAACCCAATGGATCCATGCCTACACCCTTTCAAATGGGCTCAGCGTATCGATCCGTCGGATAGCCCTTGAAGATGTTGGCGGCACGAGGACTCTTTATGGGCTCACATCAGAAGCAAAGGCCAACTCCCTGGTCAAAGTCACCGATACGGGACCTTCCAGCCAGTTCACAGTTCTGAGAACGGCCGCTTTCGAGACAGCCTATCGAGGAGTCTCGTTGACGCCAAAGCGAGCCGGCACCCCAATTGCCGTAACCCACTATGTCCTCGTGCGAGGTGCCGAGTTTCAAGGACAACTCTCGTCACTGTGGCAGGTAGATAACGATCTTCTCGATGTGTTCTCCGACGACTCATCGCTTGACGCTGAGATCGAAGTTGTTGGCGCTTCCCCAGCGACCAGTGGATCCCAACTTAGGCTCGAATGTGAGTATTGGGTCGAGCGGTTCGGGCTGAGCACAAGCATCCAGTTTTTCAACGTGGTGACCAGGAGATTTCAGTCGATTGGCGGCGCGGTATCGGCCACCAATCGAACCTTGATAGCGGTCTCCACGAACAGCCCAGGCTTGTTTATCGACGAGGGCGGCGCCGTACGCGCACGAGTCCGCTGGGCACCGATCAACGATGAGGACCCGGCCCAAGACGGCTGGCTTCATCGAATCGACCGGCTTGAGTGGGCCCTGGTCCCCTAGAGGATTCCTGAAAGATCCTTTGGCTTCACAAGGGTGATTTGCTTATGCGAAGTCGCTAGCCAGCCTTTCTTCTGCCAAGCGCTCATCACTCGGATGGCAGTCTCGACCGTTGTGCCGGTCATCTCTGCGATGTCCTGCCGTGTTAGTGGAACCTCAAGGGTAATCCCGTCTCCATCCTCTGCACCGTACGAGTCGGCCAACATGAACAGAATCGCAGCAATGCGTTGCTCCACCCGTCCGGTGCTCATTCGAGCCAGCATTGCAAATGAGTTCCTCAACCGATGTGAAGTGCGCCGGACCAAATGCTCCTTCAAAACGGTGTTCTCACGATAGATGCTCAAAAACTCGCGGTTATTAACTTTCAGGTACCAGGTGTTGCACACCGCCTGCGCTGTCTGCGGGCAACCAGTACCGTCAATGGCCCCAAGTAGTCCAAAAACCTGACCAGGTCCCATTAACTCTGTGGTGACATCATGACCCGTTGCAGTCGAACGAAGCATCTTGACGAATCCAATCCCGACAATTCCGAAAAAGTCCACTTCGGAACCGTTTAGCCAAATCGCTTCTCCGCGCTCTGCGTATGCAAGGTGCGACGTTGCCGCCAAATGTTCGGTTTCATCGCTCGTGAGGCTGTTGAGGAGGGTGCTGGCCCGCAAAACCTGCAACTTGGTTGGCTTATCAGGAAAATCGGCCATATCGCCTTCAACGATCCGGGTGACGACATCACGCATCGATCGGACCTCCTGCAAGTATAGACACTCTCTTGCGCTGCCGGCAAGTTCTAAAATCCGAACAGCGGGCCATCAGGGCAAAAAGATTCTTCACCACTAAGAGGTTAAGACCAAGATTCGCCTCCGATCTATGATCCGCATCATAGTCCACCAAAAACTGAACGCTTAGACTTCAGGACAAGGAGATTCATCATGATCTGGCTCATCCCAACCACCGTCTTCGTCGCAACCGACCAACACACAAAAGTCAACATTACCGCCGATGTGGATACGCGACTTCGATTCGAGCGAAGAATCGACCGCGACTTCAATCGAACAAACTCAGACAACCGTAGCGAACTCCTCCTCCGAGTCCGCCCCGGGGTTACGGCGAAATTGGCCAAGTGGTCGGCAAGACTGCAGTGGCAACTTGCCGAAAGCGTGGTCTGGACACCTCAAAGAAACTTCTCAGCGACGAATAGCGACGCGACGGTGGCTTCAATCATGTACACCGATGGTCCTCAGAAGGTTACAGTTGGTCGTCAGAAGATCGGGTTTGCCGACGAGCGCTTGATCGGGCCTCTGGAATGGATCAATCTGTCGCGGTCGATGGATGGGGTCCGGTTCCAGAATGCGTCCTGGGATGTTTTCGCGTTTCGAATCGGTCTGGCCCCAAATCGACCAAGGGATCAGCGAATGGCGGGCGTGGTGCACAACCACCGATACGGAACAACTGCCTACTTGCTCAAGACCGACAAAGTCGGAGCAGACGATGTGACTATCCATACTCTTAATCACGTGTGGAAGGAAAAAGTCAACAAAGGTTTTCGCACTGAAATCGAAATTGCTGGGCAAATCGGAAAAATCGGAAGTCGGGACTTGGCCGCATTTGCTGCTCATGGGCGTGCCACATGGCAACTCAACGCGGCTTCAACCGTCGCGGTTGAAGCAAACCTAGCAAGTGGTGGTCAATCCGCTGGACATATCAAAACCTTTGACAATCTCTTGCCGACCAACCATAAGTTCTACGGAGCAATGGATACGATTGGCTGGCGAAACATGGAAGAGGTGACCTTGCTCGCGACGCACAAGACCGATCCGAAAGGTTCAATCACCTTCGGGTGGCACAATTTCTGGCTGTTCGACGCAACCGATGGGTGGTACAGTGCCGGCGGTCCAATCAATGCTCGCGCTGGGGGCCTTTACCAAGACCCGACGGGATCAAGCGGTCGGCACCTTGGAACGGAGTTTGACCTGCAATACTCGCGAGTGATAAACCCTTCCTCCACACTGACATGTGGCATTGCGGTCTTTCAGCCGGGAGGTTTTGTCAAGTCGTTCAATCCCGGTGCCAGCCGTAATCAGGTCTGGGCATATGGTGCCCTGACTTACAAGTTTTAGAGCGTCTCTCAGGAGTTACTTGAGGTTCTTCTGCCAAGAATCTCACAACTTTCTGAAGATTCCCCCTAAAGACTTGGCAAAACCCAGCCAGTATTTCTATTGTGATTCCGTCGAATTCGGATCAAGGAGTCGGAGGACTGTGCCAGTAGTGGTTGGGGGCATCGCTGCTCTCGTCGCGTTGGCGGCAGGAATTCTCGGCGAAATTGATCCGATAACGTCGCTCACGAGGGCAGGGTTGGCTTTTGCGGTTGGATGGTTCGGAACGCAAGTCTGGTACGTCTTCTTCACGGTAAGAGCCCAGAGCCTTTCGGAATTCGCTACTTCAGTTGAGCCCGAGCCGGAAGAACTGAAAGCAGCATAGGTTTGGGAGTGATACATGCCATTATCTGTTGACCAACTCAAGAGAGCCTGGATTGACTACAAAGTCTATAAAGACCCATCGGCCCGTGTCGAGTTAATCGACCATTTTTCGTATCTGGTTAAGATCACTGCAGGGCGGCTTGTCGCGAGCGTTCCTGGGTCGCTGGAAAAAGAAGACCTGGTAGGCGCAGGTGTTGTCGGATTGGTTAAGGCCGTCGACCAATACGATCCAACTCGAGAAGTCAAGTTTGAAACGTATGCAATCGCTCTGATCCGCGGTGCGATTCTCGAGATGTTGCGGACCGAAGATTGGATTCCCCGGTCAATGCGTGACAAGCTCAAGGCGCTGGACCGCGCCGTGCTGAAACTTGAGCATGAGCTCGGCCGCACGCCAACAGAGCGCGAAGTTGCCGAATACCTTTGTGTTGCCGAAGTCGATGTCCGTGACCTCATGGTCCGTTCTCAGCGAACCGGTATCTACTCGCTGGACGACATGATCGTTGGCGTGGACGGCGAGGATCATATGCCGTTCATTGAAATGATTGAGGATGACGAAGCGGATCCTTCAGAGGAAACCGAGAAGCGAGAATTACGCCGACTCCTTGCCGGTGGCGTTGAAACCCTCCCGGAGAGGGAAAGACTGGTCGTCTCGCTTTACTATTACGAGGGTCTTACTTTCAAAGAAATTGGGCAAGTGCTCAGCGTTAGCGAGTCGAGGATATACCAACTTCACGCCTCGGCTATGAAGCGGCTCCAAGTGTATCTGGAAGATACCGGAGGAGTGACCGCAGCCTAGGGGGACTCGTGCAGGACATTGATCGAATCCAACCGGTTGTGCACGCGGCCGAACCAGTGCACCGGGTCCAAAAGGCCGACGATGCACCGTCGGAACAGGGTCGTGAACAGCAACATGAGGAGACCCTCAAGCACGACCACCTAGAGATTCACGGAGAAGTTGCCGATATTACATCGACAGAGTTAAGTCCTAATGTCGATGACGACCACCTGGATATCGCAGTGTAAGGTCTTGGGCACTAATTGGAGCTCAAAGACGTTATGGAATCCGGGATGATGAAAACCATCGCAAAGGTAGACTCAGAGCACAGCAATTTTGTGGGGGCATATTGAACTTGAATAAGTCATTAGTGTTGGTAACGATGAGCGCAGCGCTTGGTTCGCTGGGCACTTTGGCGCTTGTTAGCGGCGCAGGATGCGGCGGTGGAAGCGGCGAGCAGCCCTTGGCCATCGTCAACGGACAGACGATTTCGCAGAAGGACTTTTCGGATTATCTGAAGCAAAAGTCGCGAGTTCGCGTGATTGTCAACAACGGAGTAACCGAGTTGCCAGTTGCCGACACGCTAGCATTCCAAGGTCTTCAAGACCTGATTGCAAACACGCTGTTGAAGCAGTATGCAACCGACCAGGGCGTACTACCCACCGCGAAGGAAATTGCGGATGAACTGGAGTTCCGCAAGAAACTTCGACCGAACTTTGTAATTGAACTGACCTCGCTCGGACAGACCCTTGAAGATATCCGAGAGGCACTCTCTCTTGACCTTGCCAAGGAAAAGCTTGTCACCAAGGGCATCACGGTTACCGCCGAAGAGGCAGAGAAGTTTGTAAAAGACAATCCGAAGGAGTTCACAACACCAGCCTCGGTCAAGATGCTCGGCATTTTGGTAGCAAACGACGCCGATAAGGCGAAAGTTGATGCGGACCTGGGCACGGGTCAAAGTTTTTCATCGGTTGCCGTTCGGTACAGCAAGTTCCCGAACGCCGCACAGGCCGGTGGCGATGTTGGTGAGCGCGCCATCGCTCAGTTGCCCGAAGAACTCAAGAAGGTTGTCGATGTCACACCACCCAGCCGTAGCACAGCATGGGTGAAGTTGCAGGAAGGCTGGGCCAAGTTCTTTATCAATGAGAAGAAGCCTGAAAAGCCCATGGTTTTGGATGCTTCTCAGAAAGAACTTCTTCGTCGTCGACTCGCAGTACAGCGCGGCTCCGCCGGGGTTGATCTTGACAAGCGACTTGTCGAGAAGTTGAAAGAAAGCAAGGTTGACGTCAAGGATAAGTCGCTGCAGACAGCCTGGAAGTCAGCGTATGACCGCTTCATTAAAGACTCGAAGGTCAACGTGGGTGCTCCCGAGGTCGGTGGAAACACACCGACGCCCGAAGGTCAGTAATACCTGGCTTAACATCAGTTCCCTCAGCATCATTATGATGCTGGGGGATTCTTGTGTTTGTACAAGGGGGAGGGTATAACCCGGACATGAGGAGAATAGCAACTTTCATTGCAACTCTACTGCCAATAATCTCGTTCGCTCAGATCCCCGACTTTGGCGGCAAAGCCCAGGTGGAGAAGATTAAAGCGCTCAACTTTTTGGTTGGTCGATGGGAGGGTGAAGCATGGGTTCATGCTCAGGGTCGTAAGATCCCCGTCACAGGGTTTGAAGATGTTCAACTCCAAGCAGGAGGCACGTGTCTCATGATCAACGCGATCTGGAAGATGAAGGCCGGCGAGCGGGAGATTCCTATCCATGAGCCTTGCGCCATGTTGTATTGGGATGCCTCCAAGAACGAGTACCGAATGCTTGCTCAACTAGGGAACGGACTCCGTAACGAGTTCAAAGTGGAAGTGAAGCCCCGAGGGTTTGTTTGGTATTTGACCATGCCGAGCGTCGGCGAAGTCAGATACACCATGAACCTCACCGAAGATGGCGTGTGGCACGAAATTGGCGAGCACAAGATGGCCGACGGTAAGTGGGAGCCAACGCTTGAGATGAAACTCAAGAAGTCGGGTACGACCACCGTCGAAAGAAAGAAGTTTGACCCCAAGGCGGATGCAACCAAAGACATTGCAAACGGCGTTGAGAAGGCCAAAGCGGAAGGCAAGCGAGTCCTATTGGACGTTGGCGGTGAATGGTGCGGTTGGTGCCACAAGTTGGATGCTCTATTTGCCAGTAACACTGAGATTGCTGAGATACTGGCGAAACGGTACGTGATCGTGAAGGTCAACTTTAGCCCTGAAAATAAGAATGAAGCGGTCCTCTCGAAGTATCCAAAGATAAACGGCTATCCCCATCTGTTTGTTCTTGACGCTGAAGGGAAGTTGCTCCACTCACAAGATACCGGTCTCCTGGAAACCGGACCCAACCATGATCCGGCAAAAGTTATCGAGTTCCTAAAGAAGTGGGGGTAGGGCCCTAAAGAACCGCGTGATTCATGCCGATACTCCTATCGGACATGATCACAACAAGCATTCCTGCTTGGTTTGACATGATCTTTGCCCCGCCGGAGGGAGTGCAGATTGCACCTCCAGCGGAGTTTCAGATCACGTTCAACCAAGTGATAAAGCCGCCAGGGGACTTGCCGCTGACAGGGCAACCTTCAAGCGAAACCGGAGAAGTTAAGTTCATCGAGCCGACTGCTCAGAACGAGAAAAAACAGGACTCCGAGATCGCCGAGAAGCCAGCCCTGGTCGTGCCTGTAGTCGCACCTGGCTTTTTCGTCCAAGCGCCCGTCCAGTTCACGCCGCAACAGATTGCGAAGCCTTTGGTTCAGCCAATGCTTCCCGTCTTGCAGCCGGTCGTGCAAACTGCACCATTGGGCCCAGTTCAAGTTACGATGATGGGGGCTCAGGTTCCTGTACTCGCTGATTCTGATCCCGTGACCGAAGTTGAGGCGACGGGGGGGCGTGGGCAACAACCTTTGTTGGCTACCACAACCGGTACTGATCCAGTGTTGGGTTATCCCGTGAAGCCCTTAGATCCACAAAGAGATGAGTGGATAGAAGAGGTGCCCGCTCCTGGTGGAAACCAAACCGTTCCTCCTCCGAATAGCGATGTGGTCACGACCAGTGGAGATACCGCGTCTGATTCCAATAGCGAAATCAGCGCGACCACTGTGACGGATGGACCGACGAAGCAGGTTGAGGTGGATCAATCCGAAGACCGCCCCGCGGAAGATACAGAGGCAAAGCCTCGAAACGAAGCCGCCCCTCCTCCTCCCGCCAAGGACGGACCGCAGAAGATCCAGGAAAACCCTGACACTGAGCAGCGACGCAATCCCGACATTCCGTTGCCGAGCCTCGATGGTTCACGAAATGACTCCCAGGTTCGAACTTCCATTCGAACTCATGTCGAACCACAAGAGGCAGTCGTCGAGGTGAAGACCGAGCCCAAGGTCGAGGTCACTTCAAACGCGATCCAAGCCGAAGCCGAGGCAGCCGTCAAGTCCGAGGTTTCCACAACCAAGGTTGATCAAGTCAAGGCGACGGCCGAGCCCCTCCTCGAAAAGAAGGAGGAAGTCAAGGTTGAGTTCAAGTCCGAAATCAACTCGGAACCCGTTGAAGGAAGCCAGGTCCTTGAGTCGAAAGTTCGGACTGAGGTGAAAGAAGCCGAAGTCCGAGAACGCCCGGTCTCTCTTCCGAGGGAGCAGGTGAGAGAGGTGATTCGGCAGGTTGAGGACCGCATCGAGTTCCTTGCCGCAGCTCGACCGAAGAAGGGTGTAACCATTCATTTGGAACCCAGAGAACTTGGGACGATTACGCTCAACATCGTTCAGCGCGGATCGGAAGTTGAAGCCAAGGTTGACGCCTCGCTACCGTCGGTTCGGGAGGCCCTTGCCGAGTCACGGCAAGAGGTGACCAAGGCGATGGAATCTCGCGGGCTGCAACTCAGCGTTTCCGTAGGCTCCGATCCTCAAGGCTCATGGGAGCAGTCGAAGCCCCAACAGAACCAAAGAGCGCAAGGAGTGGCCGCGCGGGAAGAGCAGGCCTTGCCTGACGAGTCTCAAACACGTGCAACCCGACGAGCAGGGCGCGACGTGGACCTGTGGATCTAGGAGATTACGATGAGTATCACTGCAATCAGAGGACTGGCACCCAAGACGGAATCGAACACCAGCGGAACTCAACTCAACATGGAGAACTTTTTGGCTCTCCTGACGGTTCAGCTGGCAACCCAGAATCCGCTGGAGCCGATGAACGACCGCGATTTCTTTGCGCAGTTGGCCCAACTTGGCCAAGTGCAGGGAACTGAGCAAATGACACGACAACTGAATAACCTCGGGAACATGCTTCTCGAAGGGTTCGGAGCGCTCGGCGTCTCGATGCAGGACCTCGGAATGTACCAAGCATCCGCGATGGTAGGCAAGCAGGTGACTGCTACTCGCCAAGTGGAAGGGCAGACCGAACCGATCGAGTTCACGGGCAAGGTTGAGAAGGTGACGTTCAAGGACGGCACCATGACACTTTCTGTTCGTGACAGCGCCTCTGGAGAACTGTTTGAGGTCTCCATGGAGAAGATTACGAGCATCTCAAACGGATAAGACTATGGACACAAGGATTCAGAACAATCGGATTGCCGAACTGGTTCACAGCCAGACGAGAGTTCAATCCCAATCCGCTGCTCCTGGCTTTCAGGGAGTCCTCCAAGACCAACTGAAAGTCAGCGGCCACGCGCAAACCCGGCTACAAAGTCGCAACATCGAACTTGGTGCTGCAGAGTGGGAGCGCGTGATGAGCGGAGTGACGAAAGCTGAGGCGAAGGGCTCCAGGGAGTCATTGGTGATGTTGGACGATGTCGCGCTTGTCGTGAGCATCAAGAACCGAACCGTGATAACAGCCGTTGACCGGGCAAACCTCAAAGACAACGTATTTACGAACATCGATAGCGCGGTGATCGTGTGACGAGACAGCGTGGTATGTGGCGGGTTCGAGAAGCCCTCGAGCGCCACGGCTAAGGCCCGACTGGCCAAAGCCCCACCCAGACCGGCTCAGTGAGCCAAACCAATACAGAGGGTAAC
>CALMEF010000170.1 GCA_937862825.1 uncultured Armatimonadota bacterium | reverse complement strand
TGTACTGACCATGTACGACATGCTGAAGATGCTGGACGATGACATGGAAATCGTCGGCGTCCGGCTGCTTGAGAAACGAGGTGGAAAGTCGGACTTTCCCAAACTCTCCGACTGGACGGCACGGGTGATCGTGGCCTCAGACCGTGCCATGCGAGGCGACTATCAGGACGTGTCGGGCGAAGTGTTGCGAGAAGGGCTTGAGGGCTTTGGTGGGAACGTTTCAAAGGTCGTCGTTGCTGATGAAATCTCCGATTTGCGCAGAGCGATTGAAGAGGGTCGGACCTGCGATTTGATTCTGATCACTGGTGGTACCGGTTTGGGTTCCCGCGACATCACACCAGAGACCGTTGTCCCGATGCTGGGCAAGCGGCTGAATGGCGTTGAGGAGGCGTTGCGCTCATACGGCCAGATTCGGTTTCCGCAGGCAATGCTGAGCCGATCGATCGCTGGCGTGATCGGCAATTCCGTCGTCGTGGCGCTCCCTGGGTCTCCTTCCGCCTGCCACGACGCGATGAATGCACTCTTTCCATCGCTCTTGCATGCCATTGAGGTGACTCGTGGTTAGCGTCACCGAAGCGCTTGCTCTGGTTCGAGGTTCCCGATGGGATGGGGGGCACGAGCAGTGCCTCCTTTCGTCTGCCGTGGAAAGAGTTTTGAGCGAGGATGTTCGGTCAACTTTTCTCGTGCCGCGTTTTGCCAACAGTGCGATGGATGGCTTTGCCCTTGGTTCGCTGGAGGGGCCTTGGTCTATTGTGGGTGGTGTCCAAGCCGGAGATTCAGGCAACGCCTCGCTGTGCCCCGGTCAGGCGGCAAAGATCACAACTGGCGCCCGTCTGCCAGATGGGTCGGTTGCTGTCTTACCGCGAGAGGACGCCGAACTCAGTTCTCTGAGTAATGAACTCCACTCGCCTGGTCGTGTTTCGGAGGGTGCGCACATTCGACGTGAGGGCGAGGAACTTGAAGTTGGTGACCTCATGATTCCCGCTGGCACTCAGTTGGATCCCATCCATTTGAGCGTGCTCGCTTCGGCTGGCCTGCCTCAAGTCAATGTTCGACGAATGCCAACCGTAACTCTGCTCGCCACGGGCAACGAGTTGGTTGCACCTGGGACGACCCTTTCTGGTTCGGCGGTCTATGAATCGAACTCTTGGGGACTCCGGGCGGACTTGTCGGCGCTGGGGTGCGCTGTTGGCAGCGAAACCGTCCGGGACGATCTCGAGGGAACGAAGCAGGCGCTGCAGCGCGCAGTAGATAGCAGCGATTTGGTCTTAACCATCGGCGGAGTTTCCGTAGGTGAGTTTGACTATGTGAAGGCCGCCGTGGAATCCTTGGCTGGAGAAAAACACTTTGAGAAGGTGTCAATGAAACCGGGCAAACCCATAACCTTTGCGACCTTTCCGAACGGAACTCGTTGGTTTGGCCTGCCAGGTAATCCAATGTCAACTTGGGTTACCTACCTGCTCTTTGTCCGCGAGTGGCTTGGTTTGCCATTGCGTCGAGAGGTCGGAATTCTGGCCAATGACTATTCCCGTTCCGCCGGTCGCGATGAGTTCGTGCCCATGCTTTGGAACGCCCCTGGAAAGGTCAACCTGTTGACCACTGTGGGTTCACACGCGACTGCAGCCCTTGTTTCAGCCCACGGACTAGTCCAGATTCCGGGTGAGTGCGAACACCTGCCAGCGGGTTCCCAGGTGCAGGTTCTGAGGTTGCCAGGAGGCTCTCGATGAAGGTAACCGTCCGGTACTTTGCCGTGCTGCGAGATCGGCGCGGGCTTGATGCTGAGACCGTAGAGTGCCCAGAAATGACCTCTTCCCAGTTTGCTTCCTATCTGATCGAACTCCATCAACTCGGATTGCCTCCCTCATTGGTGCGCGTTGCGGTCAACAGTTCTTTCGTGAGTGATGACCATGTGCTGGGAGACGGCGACGAGGTGGTGCTGATCCCTCCTGTCGCAGGAGGCTAACGTGTTCCAACTCTCTTCAACGCCGATCATTCCCCCGTTAATGGAATGCGCAAGAGCAGGCGGCTTCGTCACCTTTGAAGGCAGGGTGCGCGATCACGCTGAAGGAAGAGCGGTCGAGCGACTAACCTACGAGGCCTATCCAGAAATGGCGATCGCTGAAGGAACCCGGCTGCTGGAGGAGGCCAAAGAAAAGTTTGGTTTGCTGGATTCTCGTGTCATTCATCGAGTGGGAACCCTCGAAATTGGGGAGGTTGCAGTCTGGATAGGAGTTGCGGCAGCCCATCGGCGCGAGGCATTTGCCGCCTGTGAATGGATCATTGACCAACTTAAGCACCGAGTACCTATTTGGAAGCACGAGATCTTTAGCGAAGGAGCAGGCGTCTGGGTAGGCGCTGAGTCGGTTCCATTGGAATTTGGTCTGCTGACACAGCGTCAGGAGTTGTTGGACGAGATCGGGCCTGAGGGTCAAGCTAAACTTCGAAACGCAAGAGTTTTGCTTGTTGGGGTTGGAGGACTCGGTTCGGCTTCGTTGCCATACTTGGTCGGCGCAGGAGTTGGAACCTTGGGACTTGTTGATCCTGATCAAGTCGAACTCACCAACCTGCATCGTCAAGTGATCTACTCGGCCAACGAGACAGGCCGCCTAAAGGTTGACCGGGCCGCTGCTGCCGCGTCACGACTTAACCCGTCGGTCAGAGTTGAGACGCATGCCCTCGAAGTTGACGGATCGAATGTGGACCGGCTTGTATCAGGTTACGACGTGGTGATTGACGGCACAGACTCGCTGGAAGTTAAGTTCTTGCTGAACGCCGCATGCAGGCGCCATCAAAAGCCGCTGATTACCGCCAGCATCCACCGTTTTGAAGGTCACTTGATGACGGTGCTTCCCGACGGACCGTGTCTCCGTTGCCTGTTTCCAACCCAACCGCATGATGGCTGCGTTGGAACATGCGCCCAAGTTGGAGTTCTTGGGGTGGTCCCCGGGCTCTTTGGCGTACTCCAAGCCCTTGAGGCCATCAAGGTCATCACAGACTTCTCGGACGTGCTTACGGAAGACATGTTGCTGTTCGACCTCAAATCTCTCCAAAGCCTAAAGGTCAAGCGGTCACTCCGAGATGGATGTGAGGGTTGCGCAGGGATTCACCATCCTCTGAACCTCCAAGTCTCTGATCCCGTCGGCGTAGTCATTGATATTCGGGAACTGGACGAAACCCCACAACTTCTGATAAGCCACATCCGGCTACCTTTGTCCAGATTTGCGTGGCAGGGCTGGACTGAGCCAGTGACGTTCATCTGTGCCTCCGGACAACGAAGTGGAAACCTTGCAGCGAATCTCCGTGAACAAGGGCACTCTCAGGTGTACTCGCTGAAGGGCGGTGTTGAGCGCCTCAACTCATGTTTTTGACGTGCGGTCTGATTACACTGGCAACTCTTTCATAAGAATAGTTGATCTGAGCAACGACATAACTAGCAATTCCTTTCCACTTTGTTGCGCTAAGATGCGTGGGGAGCCAATCTTATGAAACCTGTTTTCACCATTTCCTTCGGGACCATCGTCGTCGCCGCACTGCTGATCAGCAACACTGCCTCCGGAGGAGGACAAGCCGGGTCGCTAGTTCGCCTACAAACAGGAACGCCCGGCGTTGCCCAAACTGGACATCTCAATGTTTCAGGAACAGCGACGGCTGGTCAGTTCGTGGGTGGAGGTTCCGGTTTGACTTCGGTCAACGCAGATCTGCTTGACGGGCTGAACAGCACCGCTTTTCTCCAATCCTTACCGAACCCGCTTGCGATTGACGGTGTGGTCGCAGACACGGCAGTGATCAAGGGTGTCAACACGTCCTCCAACGGCTACGGCTTGATCGGTGAAGCCAACGCACTCAGCGGCACAAATTACGGTGTTCGTGGTTCCATTCAAGGGAGTTCAGGTTCTGGGGTCCATGGGAGAGCGAACTCGCCTACAGGCTTGACTTACGCCGTCTCCGCTAGCAATGCGAGTAATGGCGGACGGGGAGTTAACGGCTATGCATCCTCACCGAGTGGACAGACTTATGGCGGCTACTTTCAGTCTGCCAGCAATGCGGGGAGAGGCCTGTTCGCATGGGCCTCCAGCAACACCGGGAGCACGTATGGTTTGCAGGCTCTAGCAAACAGTCCCAATGCGATCGCCATCTACGGAGACTCTTCCAGCACTACAGGGTTCACATTCGGAGGCTACTTTGTATCGCGGAGTCCAGATGGTCAAGCGGTTCACGGCGCGGCGACGGCCAGTTCTGGCCTCACTTACGGCGTGGTTGGAGAGGTTAATAGCGCCTCGGGCTATGGCGTCTATTTTCTTGGTAGGCTGGCAGGATCGGGCACCAAGTTGTTTCGTATCGACCATCCGCTAGATCCGCTCAACAAATATCTGCTTCACTATTGCGCCGAAGGTCCCCAGCCGATGAACGCATACAGCGGCACGGTGATTACCGACGACAAAGGCTACGCCACGGTCGAACTGCCCGACTACTACGAGTCCATCAACAAGGACCCGAGGATTCAACTAACCGTACTTGATGAGTCGGATTCAACCGAGTTTGTACTTGTTAAGGCGGTTTCAAGGCCCGAAAAGGGTGAGTTCCGAGTACGGACCAGCCAGCCTGGAATCACCGTTTTTTGGAGAGTGGACGCCGTGCGGAATGATGCTTTCGTTCAGAAGCACGGAGCTCCAGTTGAGGAGATCAAAACCGGTTCCGAAAAGGGTCGCTACCAACAGCCTTGGCTGTACAAGAACTGACTCGTTAGTCGCGCGAAATCGTGCCACCGGCGATGACGGTCATGCCTCGATACGCAACAGCAATCTGTCCTGGCGTCACTGCCCGCACCGGGCGGTTGAAGGTGAGCGTCGAACCTTGAAGGACAGCAGGCTGTGGCGCCATGTTGTAACGAATCTTGGCTTGGACCTTGATGGGTTCGTCGGTAGCCTCGATAGCACTCCAATGCATGTCCACAAGAGGTACCCTGCGGGTCAACAAGTCGTCATCGGACCCTACAACGACTTGGTTGGTACTTGGCAAGACGTCCAGCACGTAAAGAGGTCGCCCCGTCGCGACGCCGACGCCTCGGCGCTGTCCGACCGTGAACTTGGCGTAGCCTTCATGCTCTCCGAGAACCCTGCCCTCCCGATCAACGATCTCGCCAGGCGCAAAAAGGTCGGGGCGACGCTTCTTCAAAAACTCAGCGTATCCGCCGGCCTCAGAGACAAAGCAAATGTCTTGTGAATCGGGTTTGTCGGCAAGGTGCAGGTCAAGATCGTGCGCCAACTGACGGATCTCAGCCTTCGAGGCAACTTCGCCGACCGGAAACCATGCATGACGCATTTGATCCTGAGAGAGCATATAAAGCACATAACTCTGATCGTGATCAGTCCCTCTGGCGCGTAGCAGTCTCGTCCTGCCTGACGAGGAGTCATGTCGCAGGCGAGCGTAATGACCGGTAACCAAACGATCGCACCCAAGTTCGCGCATCTTCTCAAGCAGCGTGTCGAACTTTACGTGGCGATTACATTGAACACAAGGGTTTGGCGTTCGACCCGCGGCGTATTCGTCAATGAAGTTCTCAATCACCTTCTCGCGGAATCGCTCCCGGAAGTTCATCACATAATGCGGTATCCCGAGAACCCGCGCCACGCGACGCGCATCCTCTACGGCACCCAGTGAGCAACAGCCCGCATGACGAGGATCCGTCTGGCTCTCTTGCCAAATCTGCATGGTGACGCCAATAACGTCATAGCCGCGACGGACCATCATGCCTGCAGCAACGCTACTGTCCACGCCACCAGACATGGCGACCATCACGACAGGCTTACTGCGCGCCATTAACCCCCAAGAGCCGCTTGAACTTCTCTGAAGCGAGCATCTCCCCGAGCATTGCGTATGAGGCCGGAACTGGCCTTTCTCCCTGAACAACCACCAAAAAGGTAGGCGTTGAGTTCACGCCGATGCTGTCAGCAAGGCGCAAGTCCTCATAAACTCGGTTGAAGGCAGCACTCTCTTGGTCCGTTAGGTCTGACTCAATCACATCTCGTGGAATTCCAAGAGCCTCGGCGACTTGAACAAAGGGGTCTATGGACTTGATTTGGTTCTGATCAAGGGCGAAGACGCCATCCAGATACGCCCAGAACTTGCCCTTGTTTGCAGCGGTCTCACCAATGATGGCCGCCTCCAAAGAGAATGGATGAGCACCGTCGGTCTTCTTGTACAAGGGATAATGCCTGAAAACCCAACGCAACTTTCCGTTGTACTTGGCAACCGTGTCCTTCATCGTCCAATAGGAGTCCTTGCACAATCCGCAAGTCAGGTCGGCAAACTCAATGATCGTCACAGGCGCATCTTTGTCGCCGATCATCTGGCGATCATTGGGGATTACAGTGTCGACTGGTGCCTCCTGCAACTTCTCCATCGAGATACCAGTCAGTTTTGTCGCTCCCGATAGGTTCTTGGCATTAACTCCAAGGATGCCAAAAGCGATAACTCCCAAGACGATCGGCGCAAAGAAAACTTCCTTTGCGTCTTCCCCACTTTCTTCCTGGGCGAGCGCAGCCGATACCAAAAAGGTAGCCGTCATGATGCCAGCAGAAGCCAAGCACCATTCACAAACTGCCTTGATTGATGTCAGCGCGTAGATCGTGAGAGCAGCGCTCGTTAAGGTTCCAATACCCGCAACCAAGAGTCCGCCCATCACGAGGAATCGATTCTTGGTGATGCCTTGCGACCCGCGCAGTGCCGCCATAGTCGCCAGTGCAGCGTAACTGAGGAACCCGAAATAGGCCACGGGAATTCCAAACCACTTTGAACTGGGATGGCTTGCAATGGTGTTGCATCCACCCGAGGGTCCGCACGGGATCTGAACATTCATGAGGTGCCCAAGGCTGAGCACGCCGGCAACAACGATGCCAGCGAACGAGAGGAGCAGGATTAAGCGGTTAAGCCAAAGGGCGCGCACGGGAGAATTATACGGACTCAACGCGCAGAGAGTGCGGTTAGTTCCGCTTTGAAAATGCCTTTAGCCGTGATTTGAGTTCAGGAAGACTTGTCGAAGTCGGGCTAAACATCGCTTCGACAAACAGCCGATTAAGCTCTCTGGCCTCACCAATTTTGTCGGCAAGCAAGGGAGCGCATACTTCGAGATACTCATCGGGTGTCTGGCTGGGCCATCGCGGTCGGCCAGCCATTCTCTCAAGTCGTCGCGCAAACTTCTCGTACAGGATGCCCACCTCGCCTCGAACGCCAAGTTTTGCGCGGGTAGCTACGTAGCGATTGCGGACGAGCCATGCGCTCCATGAAAGGAACCCGAGGCCCAAAAACGCGAGGACGCCCTTGAACCAGTCACGCTGCCAGATTGGCTCGGAGGCAGTTGGTCGTCCCCGTTCGCCGCCAGGTACCGCATCGGCTCCTTCCGTAGCATCGAAAATCGTCCAACCCTTGTCTTCGAACAGAATCTCACACCAAGCGTGGTAATCGGACTCGCGGATGATGTATCGCCCCATGTCGTCAACATCATCTGGAAAGGGCAAGAAGCCATTGGTGTAGCGAGCGGGCAAGCCGACGGATCTCGCCATGACGACCATCGCCGAGGCGAACAGGTCGCAATAACCCTCTTTCGAAACAAAAAGGAACTCTTCAACCGCATTCCCTCGTGCCGAAACTGCGGGAGCATTCAGATTGTAGCGACAGCGACGCTCAATCTCTGCTTTAATCGCCATCGCCTTTTCATAGTCCGTGGTCGCGCTAGCAGTCACCTCAAGCGCTAGTTGGCGCACCCGGGGCGCGATCGAGTCGGTTCCTCGCTCGTTAACGTAGGCTCCCCGAACCTTATCTGAAGCATTGACTGGAGGTTGGTACGGATCGGGAACCCGAACCCAGCCACCGACGACATCAGGCATCGAGGCTGCCCGCGTGATTATCACGGTGCCGTCTGGTCGAATCTCAAAGTTGGCATCTCGACCTTGAATCGTATGAAGTTCGCCCGGCATTGGGACCACAACGCTTGCTCCACCCACAAACTCAATCGTAAAGGGCACAGTGCGATAGTCCTTGATGCTATCGCGACCGATGTTGAATAGGCTCTCCTCATTGAACCAGGCGTCGCGGCGCTCCTCGGATGTGTTGAAGTCCCGCATCGGCCGCCAACCTCGTCCTGTGTAACCGACGAAGGTGCGGCTGCGCAAGTATCTAGGTTCATCCATCTTCGCCCGAAGAACCACCGCTCGGCTGAGGTCCCCTCGTGGTCCACGGCCAACCCCGACCTCACCCGAAATGTCCCCAGAAGAGTTCAAAGGATTTTGGGTGTTTGGTCGTCGCTGCGGAGTCGGGGCAGTGATTCGAACGAAGCCAGCCACTCCTTGAACACTGAACTGAATGATCGGTGCGCCAAGAAGGCTCACCAGTACGACGACCGCGGCAGACGCGAGGGCCCATTCTGGTCCAGCCATCCACTTCCAGGGTCCCAACTTGAGTCGACTCGGATCGGTTTCACCTGCAACATGGGCACGATGCACCATTCCTCGTTGCTGCGCCCGGGCGAACAAGGTTGCGAAGCAAAGGAGGAAAACGAAAAAGGCAAAGACAGCCCCCCCAAAGTTGTCCCACGACCCAACCAGCGAGAAGATCGCGACGGCCGGAACACACGGGAACATTAGGGTCGAATCGCGCCACATAGCGAAACTCCATACCATCATGAGCCAGCACAGAACGCTCGCGATCATCAACGAGTTGGGGAAGCCTCCTTCCGGCAACATTCGGTTGAGAGCAAAGATGTTGAAGATGACCGCAAATCCCGCAATGGAGAAAAACAGTCCGTCGAACTTTGGAACGATTGTCTTCTTTAGAAACGAGTGGATGAGGAAACTGAACGTCGCGCCACAGGCGAAGATGCCCACGCAGAAGTAGCCTATCTCGGGAATTCCCAGCCCCATGCCTGCTGAGTACAGAGCCGACGTTCCCGCGAAAAACGAGAGCAAGTAGTCCACCCACGAAACGCGGCTGAAATCTCTGCTCATAGGGCCGCCACCTTTTCAACGAAGTGGATGATCGCACCAGCGGAAGTCAGGCTCGAGACAAAGTCACCATTGGTTGCCGGAGGAATCTGAGAATGTCCGTACTTCGAGGCATCGTAGAGGAGGGCAATGATCTCGTACCCTCGATTCCTCAGCGTTCGGATAGCGCCCGGAAGGTCAGGCTCTTCAACGGAAGCCAAGACATAAAGAACGCTACCTTGCGGCATGGTCGGCGCATACTCAAGGAGATCGGTCGCCACCGAACGACCATGATTCGCCTGAATCTCGGCGAGAGCATCCAAGATTTGCGCAACACGCTCGGGTTGTGATCGCCAAGGTCCGGAGACGTGATGGACAGGAAGATCAACCTGAGTCCCCTGACGGAGCATCTGCTGGGCTACAAAGGCGACGTTCCCACACATTTGCTCAAGGGTCGTATCGGCAGCGACACCAACGTCGGAGCCTCGGCTACGTTGAATGAAGAAGGCGACGGCTGAATGCGAGCCCGTTTCAAACTCCTTCACCCACAAATTCCCGGTCCTTGCGGTCGACCTCCAGTGAACGAACCGCATGCTATCCCCGTGGACATACTCTCGAATACCTCTTGGTTCAATGCCAGCCCCACGAGCAAGCCCATTCTCAGATTCCGAGGTACCCCAACCAGCCGACGGAGGGTTTGCGAGATCGAGCGGAATCGGAACTGGTAGGACAGTCAAGGTCGACGTCGCCGGAACATCGTAGTCCTTCGATAGTGAGACGAGGCCGAGCGCATCAGTGCCGTTGACGGTAAGGCCACTCCATTTAAACTTTCCTCGGCGGGTTGGACGAAACTTGTAGTGCGTTCGGATAGGCACACCGTACGCTGGGGCGATTGGAAGGCTTGGTGTCACATCGACCGCAGCCACCTTCGATGGCAAATGATCAATGATGGTGATGAGCGGTCGCCTGATCTTTCGCTCGCTTCGAATCGTTAGTTCAACTTTGACCTCTTCGCCCAGACTTGCCGATTCCGGCACGATCCGCTCAATGGTCAATCCACGAACTGACATCCATGCCTGCAATCGCGCGGCTCCAATGGTCGCAACCAGAGCCGTTCCCATGTAGAACAAAGTGCCAGAGTTAAGCATCACCGCAACCACGATCAGGAATAAGAACGCGGTGGTCAGGGCTAGGCTGGCGATGCGACTGGTCATTTAGGCAACAAGAACTGGAACTGGAACCGTATCGAGAAGGTTCAGCACGACGGCTTCGGTCGAAGAACCGCGAGCACGTAACTCAGCGCGCGGCAAGACTCGATGGGCAAGCACCATGGGAGCAACCGCCTTGACGTCATCCGGCCTGACAAAATCGAAGCCGTTGACCGCCGCATGGGCTTGGGCGGCGCGCATCAAGTACAGCGATCCTCTTGGCGAAGAGCCCATAACGAGTTGGTTGCTCTCTCGGGTAGCACGAACGACATCGACCACGTAGGTGCGAATCGTCTCATGGACAAACATCTCTCGAACCTGGGCCTGTAACGCAACTAGTTCATCGAGACTCACTGCGGTCTGGACCTGATCAAGAGGAGAACTCACCTGCTGATCGTTGAGAATCTGAGCCTCCTCAAGTCGACTGGGATAGCCGATTGACAATCGCGCGAAGAACCGGTCCAACTGGGCTTCGGGCAGAGGGTAGGTGCCGGTCATGTCGACGCTGTTTTGGGTTGCGACGACAAAGAACGGAGTCGGAAGACTGTGAGTAATGCCATCGGCAGTAACCTGCCGCTCTTCCATCGCTTCCAAAAGGCTGGACTGCGTCTTTGGAGTTGCCCGATTGATCTCATCAACGAGCACAATGTTCCCGAAAATCGGTCCTGGACGAAACTCAAATTCCGTGGTCCGCTGGTTGTAAATACTCGAGCCGGTAATGTCAGAGGGGAGCAAGTCAGGTGTGAACTGGATTCGCCTAAACTCGCCGCCGATACTCTTGGCCAGCGCTTTGGCCAAGGTCGTTTTGCCGACTCCCGGGATGTCCTCGAGAAGGAGGTGGCCATTGCACAACAGGGTCACCACCGCCATCTGGACGGTGTCAGACTTACCCACAATGACCTTTTCGACTTCAGCGACGATGGCCTGACTCTTTGACGCGACGTTCGATTTTTCCAAACTTGCCCTCAACCGTTCCAACTGTGGAACGTATGTATTCGACGCAAGTTTGCCTGGGATCGTCGCAACTCAGACTCGATTCTTACCAGAACTTCCAGTCGCGCTGGGTCACGACATAGATGCCCAAGGCAAGGTTCGTCACCAAATGGGCAACAAAGGCTGGGAATAGGGCTTTGGTCTTCATAACCAATCCGCCGTAGGCCGCCGCAGCGAGCAGGGCTACCAACCACTCCGGATGCGTTCCGGCAAACAGAAGGACGGTTATGGCAAACCCTTGTGCGGTCGCTTCACCTACGGCCATAGACTGGAAGTCAGGATTCGACGCATACCGCATCAGGAAGGACCGCCAGAAGAGTTCCTCCATGAGAGGGACCATCAGGACCAAACCGAAGAATCTAAAACCTAGGAATGCCGTACGCGTTCCCTCGTCGGGAATCTTCTCAAATGGGTTGTATGCCGTTCGCTCACCCAAGAAATGAGGATACGAAACATTGTTCTCTATCCAAACCCAGAGTGCAAACACCACCAGGCCAACGATGAGTCCCAGCGGAATCTGCTTGGCGTCGAACTTGATGTCCTTCCAAGTTGAACGGAAGTAGATCAGCGCAGCCGTCACCAAAATGACTTTGGCAATGTAGATGAGTGGGTACTGTGCCTCAAACTGTCCTTCGAGGCCAGCCGTAATGGCGAGGAACAGACCCATGGGAACGACGTACGGCACCCATGCCGGATAGGCCTTTGCGGACATGATCAATAAGACGCGGTTGGTGGGTACAAAGGGTGCATGCGATGAACGAAATGCTCCAGACTCAATCCTTTAGTGTCCGATGCCCCTGACCTCAGTTCCAGGTCGGGACATCAACGCCTTTGGTCGGCGGAGTCGCCAGCGTCGGCGCACGGTTCGCCTTTAGACGGGCAACATTGGGTCGTGAGGGTTTTGATACTGCCCGTTGTAACTCGGCCTTTGAAACAATTGGCTCCGGTTTGGCCCCATAAGCATTGGTTTTCACGACCACTGGACGCTGTAGGCGGCCAAGCATTTGGGAGACGGTGACAAACCGATAGCCGTCGTTTTGAAGCGAATCTAGAATCGTTGGCAGGGCAGCAAGAGTGTCGGGATGGATGTGAAGCAGGATGACACTGCCTGGCTTTACTGACTTGAGTACCTTGCGCGAGATCTCCGATGAAGGCTGGGGCTTGAAGTCCTGCGCTGCAACGTTCCAATGAACGGTGACATAGCCAAGGTCTTGGGCTGCCCGCAGAACAACCTCGTCATAACGCATGCCCGGTGGACGGAACAAGTTCGTGTGAGCCCCGGTTGCCTGGAAAACCGCTTTGTTGCACGCCGCAAGTTCCGTCCGAATCTGGTCTTCGCTGAGACCATCCAAACGCGGATGGCTGTACGTGTGATTCGCCACCTCATGGCCCTCATTCATCATCCGACGAACGATGGCAGGAGACTTCTCAACTTGCTGACCGACGACGAAAAAAGTGGAGCGAGCCTTGTGCTTGCCAAGCAGGTCAAGCATGGGGCGAGCAAGTTCGGGCCGTGGTCCATCGTCAAAGGTGAGCGCAACCTCCTTCAGGTTCTGATTCCCGTGAATGAGAATGTCGTCGCTCAGCGCGTAGGTCTTCTTCGACTGGGTTTGAACTCGGTTCAACACCTTCTGAGCGAGGACAACGCCTAACGCACCGACGAACCCTGCGAGAAGGAACGGCCCCCAACTTGACCTTGAACCCATACAGTTAAGGAACGCCCCTGAGGCGGAATCGGTTCGCCAAATGAACAAAACGGCACGTGCAGGGACTTTGTGCCCAGCAAATCTTGCATTGCCTATCGAACCCGGCTATAATGCCAGCGATAGGAACATTTTTCCTAAGGAGAGATATGAGGAAGAGTATTTTGCTTTTGTCAGCGGCGATCGCCGGCAACGCGAACGCGGATCTGATCAACGCCAGTTTTGAAGAGCCAAATCTTGGCAACGGCACCTTTACGACAAGCGGGATAGTCGGATGGACTTCGAGCGGTGGAACTGCGGGAGTCTGGAACACAGTCGGATGGAATCCCTACGACGAGCCCCTGCCCGATGGTGACCAGGTCGGTTACCTCAACGGTGGTTCAGTTTCGCAAACCAGTACTTGGCAAATCGGGGTAGGAGTCAATGAGGTTAAGTTCTTTGCAGGACATCGAAGGTCCTACACAGGCGAAGCCGTCTATGAACTCTATGGGGGCGGTACGGCCTCGGCAGGGACCGTTACCGGAGGGACCCTTCTCGACTCGATCACTATCAACAACAGCGACATTCCAGATGCTCGATGGGCAACGTATGTGCTGAACTACACCGCTTCAGGTTCGGACACGCTCTTGGGACAGAACCTGAGCATTCGAATCACAAAGACGGCTGGTCAGCAGGTCAACTTCGACTACTTCGGCCATCAAATCGTGCCGGAGCCGGAGACCATTGCCGCACTCGGTTTGGGCGCCCTACTCTTGTTGCGCAAGCGGCGACGCTAACGCAACGGCAGCAATTCTCCGGAGAGGATGGAGTCGTCCCACTGGTAGTTGCCCAAGAACTTCCCGTGGGACCCGCCTTGTGCAATCCAAGTTTTGGCAACCAACTCGGGTTTGTCGAGGATGGTGTGGGAGTGCCCACCCAAAATCACGTCGATTCCGGGTTGCCTTTGCGCCAACTCACGATCCTTGGCTACGCCAATGTGAGTCAAGGCAATCACGACGTCAACTCTTGGCCTCAACTCTTCCGCGATTTGGCAAGCAATCGGAAGGGGCTGTTCCCACAAAAACTGGCTGGCTGGTGCGGTTGCCATCTTCGCGGTGACAATCGGAACCATAACGCCAAAGACGCCAACTTTGATTCCAGAGAACTCAAAGGTCTTCCAGGGGTCGAAGATCAACCTGCCTCGCTTGTCGAACCAGTTGGCGCACAGGACCGGATGCTTGCAACCCGCAAACTTCGCCTCCATCGCTCCGCGTAGCACATGACTCTCCCGATTTCCCGGAACGCTTGCATCGCATCCTGCACGGAACAGTAGAGGCCAGGCGGGCTCGGGTCGTAACGGAATCGCCAAATTGCCGGAGCGAATGCAGTCGCCAGTATCGAAAAAGAGGGTGGACTCATCCTTCAGGTCCGCGATGCGATCCGTGATCGAATCACTCAGCGTCCCGTGGAAGTCGTTCGTATGCAGAATCCTTAACAAGCGCATCAAGCATAGCCCGTAGAACGCGTTTTAGTGCAAACTTGGGACATGCTCACGAGCCTCATTCTCGCCACCACTTACGACCCACTGAAAGTCGCCTCCATTTTTGGTGACAGCATGGTCTTGCAGCGGGAACGCAAGGTGGCAGTCTGGGGCTGGCACGAGCCGGGAATGAAGGTGACCGTAACGGGATCGTGGGGTGCTTCCGCCTCAGGAGTAACCGAGAAGGACGGACGCTGGAAGGTGATGTTGCCGACGGGTAAGGCGGGCACCGGTTACACATTGGGCGTCTCCCGCGGGGCACTCAAAGTTGGATTCAAGGACGTTGCGCTGGGTGAGGTTTGGCTCTGCGGCGGGCAATCCAACATGGAATGGCCGGTCGGTGTCGTCGGCTATAACCCTCCTGTCGAGAACGCCGCAGCAGAAACTGCCTCCGCTAACCATCCAAATCTTCGACTGATCACGATTCCACGACGCGGCTCCATGGAGCCCCTCAATGACGTCGGGGCGACTTGGGCACGCTGCACCCCCGACACGGTGGCGCGCTTCAGCGCTACTGGCTACTTTTTTGGCCGAGAGTTGATGCGCCGCCTTAATGTTCCTGTCGGCTTGATCTCATCGAATGTCGGTGGTACCGAAGTTGAGCGATGGATGAGCGACGCTGGTATCCAATCGGTTCCTGGATTGCGGGCTGGTGCCCAGCGACGATTGGATGCTGCAAAATCTTTCCCTCAAGCTTTGGCGGAATGGGAGCAGAGACGCGCCTCAGTTTTAGGTTCAGATGACCAAGCTGCCGCTAACCTTGACGACTCCACTTGGGAGCGAGTCGCCTCCGTTGGTCCCTGGTCCCAGGTGCCGAAGTTGTCGAACTACGACGGTGCAGTCTGGTACCGTGCCGAGTTTGAGGTTAGCGTCGTTGCAAACTGCGTCCTGAAACTTGGCTCTATTGACGACGAGGACACGACCTTCGTCAATGGCGAACGAGTCGGTGAGACGCGAGCGCATGACGCCGAGCGCAGCTACCCGGTTGGCTCAAGATTGTTGAAGCCAGGTAAGAATGTCTTGGCGATTCGCGTCGTTGACTTGCAGGGCGAAGGAGGCTTCAGGCCCAACTTCAATCCTACGGTTGAGATTCGTGGTGCTGCGGTGCCGTTGACCAACTGGCGAATGAAAGCGATGACGGGGGGCAACTTGCCACCCAGGCCAAACGCCCCCGCAACCGCTTCAAGTCTCTACAACGCTATGATTCACCCCTTGCTCCCGTACGGGCTCGCTGGTTTCATTTGGTATCAGGGCGAGTCTAATGTTGGGCGAGCGCAGCAATATGGGGAATCTTTCCCAGCCATGATCGCGGACTGGCGCAAGCTGTTTGGGCAAGGCGACCTGCCGTTCTACTTTGTACAAATCGCTCCGTTCACGGGCTATGGCGGCACGGCTGGAGCGGAGTTGCGCGAAATGCAGCGACTCTCTCAGCGCGTCAATAACACCGGCATGGTGGTCACGACTGACATCACGCCGAACTTTGCCGACATTCATCCCGCGAAGAAGGTTGAGGTTGGGCAGAGGCTTGCGTCTTGGGCGTTGGCGAAACGGTATGGCCAGAAGGTTGTATATTCAGGCCCGGCCTATCGCCGGCATCGGGTTGAGGGTAACACGATTCGCTTGGAGTTCGACTTCGCGGAAGGGCTTCAGACCGACGGGAAGGGCTTTGAGATCGCAGGCGCAGACCGCTCGTTCTATCCGGCCCAGGCGCGTGTAGACGGTGCCTCGTTGGTGGTCTCTGCGGAACGGGTTTCGAAGCCAGTAGCCGTGAGATTTGGTTGGTCGAATGCCCCCGCGATTTCGCTAACAAACGCTTCTGGTTTGCCGGGTTCGCCATTTAGGACGGACGATTGGCTGCTGACTACTGCTGGGGTTAGTTACTGAGCCCGCGCTTAGTGTCAAAATAACGAGCGTACATGGCAGCGGTTGCGAGTGAAGTCGAGTTGGTCAATATTTCGATCAACGGTGTCGCCCTTCAGGTTCCCAAAGGTGAACTCATTGTCGAGTCAGTGAAACGACTCGGTCTTGAAATTCCCATCTTCTGCTACCACCCTCGAATGAAGCCGGTCGGCATGTGCCGAATGTGCCTTGTCGAAGTCGGTTTTCCTGGGCCAGATGGCAACATTCGAAAAATGCCCAAGCCCCAGGCCGGGTGCACGTTGCCTGCGTCTGAGGGAATGGCGATCTTCACCGACACCGAACAGATTCACCGCGACCGTAAGGGCGTCCTGGAGTTTCTTCTCGTCAACCACCCGCTGGACTGCCCCATCTGTGATCGCGGTGGCGAATGCCCGCTTCAGAACAACACGCTGTTCTACGGCCCTTCGACGAGCCGATTCTTGGAACTTAAGCGGCACCTGCCGAAGGCGTTTCCGCTCTCCAAGTACGTGACACTTGACCTTGAGCGGTGCATTCAGTGTGGCCGCTGTGTGCGATTCACAGAGGAGATCTCGGGTGATTCGCAACTCGCGTTTCGATTCCGGGGTGCCTCCATGCAGCCGTCAACCTTTGAACTCACCGACTTCGAGTCGAAGTTCTCAGGCAATGTGATTGAGATTTGTCCCGTTGGGGCGCTCACCAACCGCGAATACAGATTCCGAGCCCGACCTTGGGACTTGGAGACGAAACCGGCGATCTGTACGGTCTGCTCCAATGGGTGCAACATCTGGTTCGACCACCGTGCTGGCCGAATGGTGCGTACCAACGGTCGGACCAACGAGGCGATCAACGAAGAATGGACCTGCGACCGTGGAAAGTTCGGACACGAGTTCTACAACGACTCGAACCGAGTCAAGCACGTGATGGTTCGCAACGGCGACGCTTTGGTTGAGAGCGACTGGCCAACCGCCTACGACGCGATTCGAATGGCCTTTGCGGAGGGCGGCAATCGGGTCGCCGCGCTAACTGGTCCCTCGAACTCAAACGAAGACCTCTACTTGCTGAAGAAGTTGTTCCAAACCCGTTTCAACAGCAACAACTTTGATTCGCGGTGGACCACGTACCTGCCGACCGCCGAAGACGATCTGCAGAAGAAGATGGGCGTCTCGATGGTCCAAAACACCATCGCCGATTTTGAGTCGATGTCGAAGGTGTTTATCTTTGGCTCATCGCTTGCCGACGAACTCCCCATCCTTTTCCTCCGCGTTCGAAAAGGTTGGTTCAACAACGGGAACAAGGTGGTGGTTGCATCGGACAAACCGACCGATGCGGACAGTTTTGCTGCTGAAGTCCTTCGATATCGCACCGGAACCGAGTCAACTCTCGCTAGTGGCCTTCTGGCCTTGGCGGTTGAAAAGGGCCTTGCGCAGGTTCCTGACGCAACTCGCCAGTCGCTATCCAAGTACACGGCCGAACACGTGTCGGACGAGACCGGCGTGTCCGTTGACGCTCTCCATCGTGCCGTTGAACTCGTAGCCGGTGCTGGAATCATCACTTCGCACGGCATTTTCAATACGTCCCAGCCACAAGACACGGTCGAGACGCTTGCTGGACTCGCCATGACCACTAACGGCTCATTCAACTGTTATGCCCTTGGCGCCAACGACCAAGGTGCCTTGGATATGGGAGTGGTGCCGTTCGGCGGAGGAATGGATACTCACAGCATTCTGCAAGGCTGCATTGATGGCACGGTGAAGGCGCTGTGGCTCGTCGGGTGCGATCCGTTCGAACTACATCCCGATTACGATCTCGTTGAAAAGGCTCTGGAAAACGTTCACTTCTTGGTGGTCATGGCTGATCATCAGAACGGGGCAGTCCCGTTCGCGAGCGTCCTGCTTCCTGAGACAGCCCCAGCCGAGCAAGATGGCACGTTTACGAACATGGAGCGACGTGTCCAGCGAATGCCTCAGGTGCTGGCTGCTAAGGGTTCTGCAAAGCCCGCATGGCGAGTGTTCAGCGAGTTGGCCATTCGGATCCAGCCAGAGACGCCTCCCTTTGGACCGGCAGACTGCATGAAGGAAATTGCCGAATCGATTCCCTCCTACGCGGTCGCGGATTACGCAAATCTTGGTGGCGAAGGCGTCTTGATTCGATGAACTTTCGCGGACTCCGGCCGGGCGACCTGATCCAGGTTGTGTCGCCCTCTTCTCCGCTTGCTCCAGAGAAGATCCAGCGCGCGGTTACATTGCTGGAAGAAGAGGGCTATCGGGTTCGAATCTCTCCCAATGCGTTTCTTGCCGAGGGTTTTTTAGCAGGGCCCGATGCGGTGCGCGCCGCTGATTTGCATGCCGCGTTTGATGACCCAGAAGTGGCGGCTGTCTTTTGTACACGAGGAGGCTATGGTGCGGGTCGATTGATGCCCCTGTTGGACTATGACCGCATTGCGGCGTCCGGCAAGTTGTTCATTGGATTTAGCGACGCGACCGTCATTCATTTGGCTCTGAACCGCCGTGGCGTACCGACTGCCTATGCCCCAATGGGCATCACGCTCAGCGTGGATCGCGAGCCCTGGGTGATTGAGTCGTTCAAGCGGGTCCTGCGCGGGGACCTCGTGGTTCCCCCAGATGCCTTACGGGCTGAGTGTGTGGTTCCTGGAGTGGCTTCGGGTCTGACCACAGGTGGATGCCTGTGTTTGATCTGCGACAGCGTTGGGACGCCAGAAGCGATTGATGCCCGCGGCAAGATTCTGTTTATTGAGGACGTGGATGAGTCGGCGCATCGGTTTGATGCGATGCTCACTCACCTGTTAAACGCTAGCATCATTCAACAGGCGGCTGGAATCGTCATCGGAGAAAATACCGACGAAAAGGTTGACGAGAAGATTGGGTTTACCGCTTGGAAGGAAATCGCGATTGAGCGGCTCGCAGGGCTTGGGATACCGATGGTGGTGGGCTACCCGTTTGGGCATATGAAGACGATGCTATCGGTCCCGTTCGGAGTTCAAGCGACGCTTGACGCGTCGGCGGGCAAGGTCTCCTACTTGACCAAGTAACAGGCGTAGTCTGTGCTGGGAGTGAACTCTTGGGTTACGACCCGTCCAGGCAACGATTCTCGTAGCGTTGTAAGGTCCAATCTGTTTTTGCGGGTGAGAATCCAGAACGCGCCCTGGCCTGAAAGTTGTTGGACATCTGCCAATGATTCTCCTTCAACCAGGGTCCGGTTCAGATACAGAACAAGTGAAGGGTGGCTCGTTTCCCGAAGGTGAAGGCTCCCTGTGCCGCGGTCATTCTCGCGACGCGGCATCTGGTACACCATGACCGGCAGGTCACCCTGTGACGTTGACCGGAGGGATTTGGCCAATTGGTGAATTTCGGCGTGCCCCTGGTTGTAGTAGAAGATGAGGGCAGCATTGGCGATGATCGCCATGGCGATGGAAGTGATCAGGCCCGAACGTGGCATGACCGGGCTGCCCGCGCCATGCCGGCTCAGCAGCAGGCCAAGCGGCACTGCGGCTGGCAAAATGTAGTGGGGCAGTTTGGCCCCCTCAATCACAAAGAACACGAATACGAACCAGAACCAAATCTTGAGGAAACTGGTCAGTGAGTCTCCATCCGAAAAAGGCGAGCGCAAAGCCTTAATGAAGCCCAGGCTCCACGGGAGCATTCCCACAAAAAGGGTAATCGGGTAGATGGGCAACCCCTGCAGGAAGCCAACGGTATGCGCTTGGTCCCCTCCGCTGAACCTGCCGAGGTTTTGCTCGATCAAGAACTTCTGCACAAAGAGATCGCCGTTAACCATCCAGCACGGCACATACCACAGGGCAACTACAGCAAAGAACGCCGGAATAGCCGGAAGCCAACCTCCTCGAAAGCCAGAGCGAAGGGACGGAATCAACCAAAAGGTCAAACCGGCGATTCCGACAAAGAAGATAGCGGCCACTGGTCCTTTGGCGAGTACGGCGAGGCCCAAGAGCGCCGCGGCAGGCAACCGCCACTTTGGCGTCTCGACCAGGCTCAAATAGAACAATAGCAAGCAGGCCGTCAGGGTCGCCACGAAGGGCATGTCGGTCATCATCAGCCGCCCGATTGCCACGAATAGCAGGCTCGTCCCGAGGATACTGACCGCCCAAATGGCCCTCGCCGAGCCGAGGCGCCGGTTAAAGAACCAGCCGACCACTCCGTAGAGTGCAAGAGCCGACAGAACCGAAGGCAATCGCGGGCCAAAGGACTCTCCGAACAACGCTACCAATGGCTTTCCCAACCAATAAAGCAGGATCGGCTTTTCAAACCACGGCTCGCCGTTGTAGAACGGGGTGATCCAGTCTCCGCGACGGTTCATCTCGGAAACGACCGCGGCGTAAAACCCCTCATCGAGGTCGAAAAGTCCGGTCATCCACCAGCCGAGGAGCGGGAGCAATGCCCACCAAAGGGCGCGAGTCCAACTTCTGTTTTCCCCACCCCCTGCCCCCTCCCCACGCACAGACATCGTGGAGAGGGGGTTACCGGAATCAGACGTGGCCAAGGTTGGCCTCGACCGCTTCAATCAACGCGTGCAACGTCAGCATGTGGAGTTCTTGGATGCGATCCGAAGTCTTGCCGGGAAACACCAAACTCAGGTCACAAAGCCCTGCGAGTTCTCCTCCCCCACGGCCCAGAAAGCCCACAATCTTCGCCTCAGTAAGGCGCGCGGAACGAGCGGCGGTCAGCAGGTTCTTCGAGTTCCCCGACGTGGACAGGAGCACGACGACATCACCTGGCTTCGCAAAAGCCTCGATGCCCCTTGAAAACACCTCGTCGAACCCGTAATCGTTTCCGACGCAGGTGAGATGGGTCGGATCGGAGAGGCAGAGAGCAGGATAAGGCTTACGATCTTTGCGGAACCGACCAGTGAACTCCTCACAAAGGTGCATCGCGTCGGCGAGGCTGCCCCCATTTCCCGCAGCGATGATCTTGTTGCCAGCCCGAAAAGCGTCGGTAATCCACGCAATCGCGGTATCAATGCCTTCCAGCAAAGCGTCGTCGCTGCGCAGGTCGCTCAGGTCTTGAGCCGCAACCAAAAGGGCCTGTCGAAGGACGCTCATAAATAGTTTCGGGGGTCCGCAAACGTGCCCTGAATCGCAGTCGCTGCTGCTGTTGCCGGGCTGACGAGGTGAGTCCGCGCTCCAGGACCCTGTCGACCCTCATAAGGTCGGTTGCTGGTGGAAGCGCTCCGCTGTTGCGGACGAAGGATGTCCCCATTCATCCCTAGGCACATACTGCATCCCGCATGATGCCACTCAAATCCGGCTTCGACAAACACTTCCCGTAGGCCCTCCTGCTCGGCTAAAGCCTTCACGGCTTCGCTACCGGGGACGACCATGGCTCGGACTCCTTCGGCTACTTGGCGCCCTCGAACGACGCGAGCGGCCTCGCGTAGGTCTTCGATTCGGGCATTCGTGCAGGATCCGATGAATAC